>CAIMXI010000319.1 GCA_903845365.1 uncultured Geobacteraceae bacterium
AGGAGCAAGCGGTTCTCCAGTTTGACCGCAGGGGCTTTCGGTTCTCCGCCCAAAGCGCAGGAGCCACCGGTTCTCCGTAATGACTGGAGGAGCAAGCGGTTCTCCAGTTTGACCGCAGGGGCTTTCGGTTCTCCGCCCAAAGCGCAGGAGCCACCGGTTCTCCGTATTGACCGCAGGAATGATCGGTTCTCCGTAATAACCGGAGGAGCAAGCGGTTCTCCAGTTTGACCGCAGGAGTTTTCGGTTCTCCGTCCAAAGCGCAGGAGCCACCGATTCTCCAGTTTGTTATGTGTTATGTACCGTGTAAAAAAAGTATTTGACTCTGTTCTTTCAAGGTGTTCAAGAAGTGGCACGGTGTTAGTAATGGTAAAGGTTTGCGATATTTCTGTGCTGTGACTGATTCCTGTTACCGGCTCATACCTACCGAACGGAGTGAAATAAGCGGAATGAGGTTTCTACCAAAAGTCCGCTTTCTTTTAAGTGGTAATCACTCTCTGAGTCCAATAGACCACGCTCATACGGTACTTACAAATAATCATCAATAATCTTACCATATAAATCATTTTCTCTTTTTTGGTACAAATTCCCATAATATCTTTAAAGCTATTGGTAAGATTTCAGAATGAAGATGACACCATGCACCACGTCTGCGTCAATGAGTCCAGGTACCACCCCCCATGAAAAAAAATAACATGGTACGTCCGGCCACCCCCCTATGGCTGTCTGTTATCGATGCCAAGTCATAAAACCCTTTTTAAACAGCCTCTTAGTAAACGAAAAGGGTACTTACTTTATAAGTACCCTTCTTTGCTTCTTTATTTTGGCAGTTTCCTATAAGTTACCTAAAGAGAATAGTGTCAAAAATATATTTAATTATAACAGCTAGTTGCGCGTTTAATGATCATGGTAGCCCATAACAACCAGAAGGCAACTGCCGTCAGCAATGACATTGATACCTTTCTCCAGGCAGAGCGCCACAGCCTCCGGATGCTCGGCTCCCGGCTGCATCCAGATGTTTTTGATCCCTTTTTCAATTGCCAGTGGCACAAGTTTCGCGGTGACTGCCGGCGGCGTTATCATTGAAATGCTCACGGCCTCGGGTGGCAGATCACTGATTGCGGCGGCGCAGGCTACTCCTTCTATCTCCGGCTCATTTGGATTGACCGGTATTACTTTTTTGCCATGCTGCAGGTAGCAGCGCAACAGCTTGTTGCCATATTTTTCTCGGTTTGTTGAGGCACCGACCACCCCGAAAGCGGGTGCCGCGAGGAACTGCTGAATCTGTTCTTGAATCGTCATTGTTTGCTCCTGAACTGTAATATATGTTTTGAAGCGCTCAGCGGTTGATGATGCAGAATTTACTTACCACGTCTGAGTGGCAGAGTCGATGGTAATTGCAACGGTGGCCCGCAGCCATTCGAATTTTGCCTTTAGAACATCAAAATCCGGACCTGATGTTACAAATTGTGCCTTACCCTTGATCAGAAAACCGGCGCCCGGTCCATACAGTCCTTTGATTTTACTGCTCCCCAGAGTTATCAATACTTCCGGGTTGAAAGCGATGTTGGCCTCGGTACGGTGCATATAACCGGCAGGTATCAACAGGCGGCCATCTTCGGTGGTTCGCAGATAACTGTTCCAGGTATTGACCAAATGTGGGCCATCCTCACCCAATGTAGCAATTGCGACCACTCCATCCTGTTTCATAATTTCCAGCAGTGTCTCCGGGATCATTGTAATTACCTCCTCTGTTTTGTTGTGTTATCTTAGTTTACATCATTGACAGCAGCATAAACGTTGATTGCAACCATTTATAGAGACAGTTTTTATTTATTTTATGGTGGCAGATTATGTAAAACAGCCAAAACTCGCTGAGGCAACCGGGGGCAAAATGTTTATCCTGAATAGCAGCAATCCTGTTCCGTTATACAAACAACTCTATAATCAGATCCGGGAGCAGATCCTGTCAGGCAAGCTGGCTGCCGACGCCAGACTCCCGTCGGTCAGGGATATGGCCATCGAACTTTCGGTCAGTCGCAATACGGTTGATGGAGCCTACCAGGAGCTTTGCGCAGAAGGATACATATACAGCTCGCCACGCAGCGGATATTTCGTCTCGGCACTTGACCAGGATACCGCAGCTCAATCACCATCTGCCAAGCCATGCAAAGACGACTACCTTCCAGGTCCCCCATCCAACTTTGTATATGATTTCCATCCTGCCCGCCTCGATCCGGAAAGTTTTCCGACGGAACTCTGGCGAAAATGTTTTATTGAAGGGCTGCGCCGAAACAGCCGGCAGCTTGTCCAGTATGGCGATCCACAAGGAGACTGGGGATTGCGCTGCTCTATCCAAGGCTATCTGGAACGATCACGAGGGGTGATATGCGCCCCGGATCAGATTATTATCTGCGCCGGACTTCAGCAGAGCCTCGACATTGTCTCGAATATATTGAAGGAAAGCCACAGCATCGTGGCGATCGAGAATCCCGGTTACCACCTGCCACGTTCCGTTTTCCAAAACAATTCATATTCCATCTTCCCACTCCCAATAGGGCCGGGCGGTATTGACCTGAATCTGCTCAAAGCCAGTAACAGCACCATCGCCTACGTCACCCCCTCTCACCAGTTGCCTCTGGGTTGCGTGATGCCGGTCGCTAACCGTCTTGCATTGATTGAATGGGCGGAATCTGGTTGCAGGTATATCATTGAAGACGATTATGACAGCGAACTCCGCTACCATGGAAAGCCGATACCCTCTTTACAAGGGCTGCATCCGACCGGAAATATTATCTATTCGGGAACATTTTCTAAACTGCTCTCCCCGGCACTCCGTTTGAGCTACATGGTGCTACCCTACTCATTACTGGCACCCTACCGTCAACTTTACCGGGATTATTTCCCCTCAGTATCGCTGCTGGAGCAGAGAACTATGGCGACATTCATGGAGCATGGGCACTGGGAACGGCATATACGACGGATGCGCATGATATATAAAAAGAAACACGACATCCTGTTACGGTCGATTGAAACTCATTTTGGCAAACAGGCTGTTCTTATCGGCCAAGGCGCAGGACTTCATGTCGTTCTGATTCTGCCCGACACGTTACAGAGCGAAGCGGAGATCATAGATCGGGCACGGCAAAAAAGCATCCGCCTGTTCCCGTTTTCAGAATTCCACGTTGCAGGCCAACCAGAAGCTACAACATTGCTGCTCGGCTTCGGCGGGATGACTGGCAGCGAGATTGAGCAAGGTATAGCCATACTCTCCCAACTCTGCTGAGCGAGTCACTACCAGCGAAAAGTTTTATGCAAATCGCATAAATCGGTGTAGGATATTCGATCTACGGATAGGCAAGATAATGGATAACCACCCTATAAATAATCTGCAGCAGGGGATTGATACGGCTCACTCCATCGAGCAGTTGCGGGGAGTCAGTGCGCTGATACCGGATATGGTTCGGCTTGCCGTGAACTCTGGCGAAGAGACAACAAAGGTTGTGCAGCTCATATCCCGCTTGAACGACGCTGTCACCCTGCGCCTGATTGCCCTGCTTCAAAGCAGAGAGAGCATCCGCCTTCCGGAAGGCGCCACCTTCCTTGTTCTTGGCAGCGAAGGGAGGGGCGAACAGACTCTGCATACAGATCAGGACAATGCCATTGTCTACAGTAACGATCTATCTTCTGAGCAGATCCTGGAAGTTGAGCGTTTCGCCAACAGACTCGTAACTGCGCTCGAAGAGATCGGTGTCCAAAGATGTCCAGGCAAAATTATGGCTTGCAATCCGCAATGGTGCCACTGCGTCAGCGAATGGCAGGAACTTCTTGCCCTCTGGATTGAGAACCCCACCCCGGAGCACGTACTTAACTTCGGCAAGTTTCAAGATTTGCGTGCACTGCACGGTAACGAGGCCCTCGCCATACAATTACGCGATCATATCTGCACCTCAGTACAATGCCACAACTGGTTTTTCCCCAACATGGCAAACCATGTTGTCCATTTCCCATCACCATTCACCTGCTTCGGGCAGATTCGGACAGAGGAGAGCGACAACCATAAAGGGATGGTTGATCTCAAGAAGGCCGGCATCTTTGCCATCACCACCGGGGCGAGCCTCCTGGCTCTTGAGTACGGAATCATCGGTGGATGCACCTGGAAAAAACTCGAAACTCTCTTCAAAGCAGGTTTCTTTTCAAGCAGAGATTATGAAACCATCACAAAAGCATTCACCTTCCTGGTTCAACTCCGCCTGCAGCAGCAGTTACTGGGTCTGTCCAGTGGCAATCCGGTTACGGACAGCGTCGATCTGCGGCTCATGACAGAAAATGAGCATGAACAATTCCGGCGAGCCTTAAATGGAGTCGACATATTCCTGTGGATATTCCGCGACCACTATCAACTCGATTTTATCGCCTGATGACGCCTCTGCGAGGTATTGGCATTCTGCTGCTCTACTTCGGGGCTGGTTTAATAATACTGCAGATAAAAGACCCTTCCTAGTTCAGCACTATATTTAAGGATAGAATGCTGTTTCCCTGAATTTCACACTATTATTTCCGCGTATGGCAACCATTAATTTTATATTGCAATTATTTGATAAAACGTTGTATTTATCACGCCTTCATAATCATCAAACTGTTACTACACGGTATCGAGGAGGCGGCTCATGTCAAATATTGTGCTTGAACTACGCAAATTTGTTGCTCCGGAACTGGTGTACGGAATTGATGCTCGATTGATGGCGGGCAGATGTGCAGCCAACCTGGGCGTAAAACGGTCGCTTATTGTCACAGATGCTAACGTCATTGCCGCCGGATGGGCGGAAGATGTGGAACAGTCTCTGGCTGAGTACGGAATCCAGGTAAGGAGGTTTACCGGAGTCTCTCCGAATCCTCGCGACAGCGAGGTTATGAGTGGCGCGGTTTTCTACGCGGAACATGGGTGCGATGCTCTGGTGGCTGTTGGCGGAGGCAGTGTTATTGACTGCGCAAAAGGGATAGGTATTGTTATCAGTAATGGCAGTGGTATACTCGACTACGAAGGGGTCGACCGGGTAGTGATTCCCATGCCGCCCCTGATCTGCATTCCGACTACCGGCGGCACTTCTGCCGACCTCTCACAGTTCGCCATAATTACAAACAGTGCCGAACTGGTAAAGATTGCGATTATCAGCAAAGCGGTTGTTCCTGATGTGGCACTGGTAGACCCGGTCACCCTTACCAGTATGGATCCCTACCTGACCGCATGCACAGGTATGGACGCACTTTCTCATGCCATTGAGGCATACGTCTCCAACGCGGCATCACCAATTACAGACCTGCACGCCCTTGAAGCCATGCGACTGGTTGCCGCTTCACTGCGCCGGTCGGTCGAAGCACCTCTTGATATGGAAGAGCGCGGGCAGATGATGCTTGCCAGTCTGCAGGCTGGCCTGGCATTTTCAAACGCCAGCCTGGGGGCGGTTCACTCCATGGCTCACAGCCTTGGCGGTTATAAGGATCTGCCTCATGGAGAGTGTAACGCCCTGCTGCTCCCTCATGTCATTGACTACAATTTCTTGCGGGTACCGGAGCGCTTCCGCAGAATCGCCGATGCGCTTGGCATACCGGTTTATGGACTCAGCGATGCTGATGTTCGGAGCAGGCTCATTCGGGGAGTCATCGATCTCAGACGTCAGTGCGGCATCGATGGTACCCTTGCCAATCGCGGGGTGAGCATCGGGGATGTGAACATGCTTGCCGGCAATGCGATTAAGGATCCTTGCAATGCGACAAATCCAAGGACCCCGAGCAGGGTTGATCTCGACGCGGTGTACCGGGAGGCACTCTGATGGTCGAAGAAAACTGGGATGAGCTAAGACAGCGCCTGATCGGTTTCGGCGAACAGTCTTCGCGAAAAAGCTATTTTCCGGAGTTGCAACGCAAGCTGGCGGAGCTGGAAGAGAGTGAGCAGCGCTTCAGGTTGCTGGTCGAGAACTCCATCGACGTGATCTTCGTTCTGGACGAGGCCGGAGTTTTCCAATTCGTGTCTCCCTCATGGGAAAAGCATTTTGGCTACCCGGCCAATGAGGTTGACCATAAGAATTTTGAACTGTTTGCCCATCCTGATGATATTTTGGCCTGTTCGGAATACTTGATGAAGATCATGAAATCCGGAGAAGCTTCAACAAGCCCAATCTACCGTGTCAAGCACCGTGATGGAAGCTGGAGGCAATTCATAGCCAACGGCAGCATCTATTTTGAACCGTCCGGGGCACCCCGATACCTGGGAATTGGTCGCGATATCACGGAACAACTACGCTCTCAAGAGGCTATTCGTGATAGTGAAGCACATTATCGCCTGTTGACCGAGAATGTTTCAGATGTGGTATGGAGGGTAGACGCCGATTCTCGCTTTAGCTATATGAGTCCTGCCGATGAGAGACTGCGCGGATATACAGCCGACGAAGTGATCGGCCATCACATTTTTGAGCTATTTGATGAGGAGGGGATTGCCACTTTAAAAAAAATGGCTCGTGAGCGCCTGGAGAGAGAACGGCAGGGGATTGAACTGGGCACCACTACATTCGAAGCGCGGCACAGATGCAAGGATGGAAGATGGTTGTGGGCTGAAATAAGCTCCACTCCGGAGCGGAACGCGCAAGGGGTAATTACCGGCTATTGTGGAATATCCAGGGATATCACCGAGCGCAAACAGTTGGAGACATATAAGGAGATGAGCCGGGAAGTTCTGCAGATACTTAATGAAACGAGAAATGTACAGAATATAATTGAGAGCGCCGTTGCCGTATTGAAGGCGCGTACCGGCTTTGCTGCCGTGGGCATTCGATTGCAGGCAGGAGAAGACTTCCCTTATTTCGCCCAGGAAGGATTTACCAGTGATTTTCTGCAGAAAGAAAACTCACTCCTTAGACGCAGAGCGGAAGATTGGGTATGCCGGGATGAAAAGGGCAACGTAGACCTGGAATGCACTTGTGGCCTGATTATATCAGAGAAGACCGACCCGGCTAATCCGCTCTTCACCCGAGGGGGGAGCTTCTGGACAAACGATTCATGTCAGATTTTGGACATCCCGTCTAACGAGGATCCGAGGCTTTTCCCCCGCAATGAATGCGTACATGCAAAATTTGCCTCCGTGGCGCTGGTGCCCATTCGGTACAATGACAGGACAGTCGGCCTGATCCAGTTTAATGACCACAGCAAAGGGCGTTTCACCCTCAACATAATTGAAATATTTGAAGGGATTGCATTGAACATCGGCTCGACTTTGTTGCGCAAGCGGAATGCGGAGGAAAAAGCCAGACTCGAACATCAGTTCCAGCAGGCCCAGAAACTGGAAAGCTTAGGTGTTCTGGCCGGCGGCATTGCCCACGACTTCAACAACATCCTGACGGTCATCATGGGTCACTGCTACATGGCCAGAGAGGATATGATCCCGGAGGACAAATATAAAGCAACTTTTCAGAAGATTGAAACCGCCGGAGACCGGGCCAAAGACCTCTGCCGCCAGATGTTGACATATGCCGGCAAGAGTCCGCTGGTCCAGACGCAGGTCAATCTATGGCTGTTGATTGATGAGGTAGTGAAGATGCTGCAAGCTGCCATCAAGAAGAACGTGACCATCGAGACTGAGTTAAGGCGTGATGTCCCGGAAATAACAGGCGACACCGCCCAGATCCAGCAGATTATCATGAACCTGATCATCAATGCCGCCGAAGCGATCGGTGAAACTAACGGCACAATCAGGGTCAAACTAACAAAAGCGGCTTTTGAGGAAGATCAAACGGTAAAGGATATATTTGGCACCTTAATCAACTCCGGCAGATATGGCTGCCTGGAGGTGGCTGATACCGGCTGCGGCATGGATGAGGCAACCATGAAACATATTTTTGAGCCGTTCTTTACCACCAAATCCACCGGTCGTGGTCTTGGCATGTCGGCTATACATGGCATTATCAAGTCACATGACGGTGCTATGCAACTGACCAGCAAACCAGGTGTCGGCACAACCTTCAAGGTCTTTTTCCCCATCCCTCCAGCTTCCGAGCATACTGATACTGCCTTAAAAGCAACAGTCCTGACTGAAGATGCAAGCGGCACAATTCTGCTTGTGGAGGATGAGCAACTTCTGCGTGTCATGGGGAAAGAGTTGCTGGATGCACATGGTTTTACTACCATGACAGCATCCAACGGTAGCGAGGCGCTTGAAATCTACCGCGAGCGCGGTAGCGGGATTGACGTGATCCTGCTTGATCTGGTAATGCCGGTGATGGGCGGTATCGAGGCCTATCACGAACTTCGCAGAATAAACCCGATCATCCCTATTATAATCTGTAGCGGCTACGGCGTGGAGTCGGTCGAGGATGTCATCGAAAAGGATCCGCATGCCGGATTCATGCATAAACCGTACAATCCGGGCGAGTTGCGCGATATGCTGGTGAGGATGATGAAGTAATTCCATTACTAATACTTGTCCAGCCCACCAATAAAATCGGCAATTGTCTCGTGGATCTCTTCAGAACCCTTTCCGGCAAGGATTCCGTGACGACCCAAGTCGTAGGTCACATAGCTCTTCTGCTTTGCCCTGATGCTATTGAACATCTGCGCCGTTCCTTCGTCATTGACCACCGGATCGTTGAGCCCCTGAACAATCAGAGTCGGCACGGTAACGCCTGGCAGCCTCGGTGCAAGATTTTTCATGAAATGCTCCAACTCAAGCAGGGCCGCCACCGGAACCCGTGAATAGTTGATCAGCGGCCGCTCCGGAGTTATTTCAACAAACTCTTTTTCCGCTCCATCGCAGTGAATCGCCTCCATGACTCTGTTCCATCCGGTAATTGCCGCCGCGAAGCGAGCGGCTACGCTCCTCAGTTGAAATGGGGGGGATACCGCAAAAACCCCGGCCAAGCGGGGAATGCGCCTGGCAGAGTCTAGTGCCAGGCCCCCTCCGAAAGAAAATCCCCCGATTACGACCTGTCTGCAGATGGAGCTCATTAGTGCATAGCCGACATCCACCGATTCGACCCAGTCGCCGCAGATCCGGGTGGCAAGATCTTCAGGCGCCGTCCCATGTCCACGGAGGCGCAGACAGTATACCCAATATCCTCTGTCGTTCAGATCTGCTGCAAGCTCAAGCATCTCCCGGGGTGCCGACAGAAAGCCATGTACAAGTAGAACACCCAATCTCCGAGAACGCCCTTTGAGCAGAAGTGGTGCGCCAGCAGTCCGCTCTTTTGATTCATCCGGGCGATAGAAGCGGGAGTAATCGGCCTCAAATTGAGCGGCCACCTGGCGCAGCAGCAGATCAACGACACGGCGCCGGATAAGCATCCCCGGCAGCAACGCAAGCAACCGCACCTGACGCTTGAGTCCGGCAAGCGGTTGCACCTCATTTGCCGCAACACCTAGTGGATTCTCGATTCGTATCCGATGGAATTCGCTCCCTGCCGTGAACCTGGCGCTGTATCTCAGCAGAAAACCTCTTCGATGGCGGACAATGCCTGTTTCCCGGGCCAGTTCCAGAAAATCGCGGTATTTGTGGTACCGGTCATCCGTCAGCAGAGCTATCTGAGTTGTTTCAAGGCTTTGGTGACAAAAGAGCCGGGTTTTGTCCGGCACCATAACAGTCAGAAGAAAAACACGCCGTCTGAAATCCTCCTCAGATATTTTGCTGAAGGGGATCGCCCTGAGCAGCGATGCAAACAGATGGTCGTGATTGACGGTAGTCATCTGATAAATATCAGACATGAAGCGGTGCATCAGAGCAATTGCTTCGCGGCGCATCGCCGGGAGAGAGGGGAGCGGATCGTCAAAATCGATCCGTCGCAGTGAAAATATATCCCGCCTTATCCGCGAAGGGGTGAGCGATTCCGAGACCGGAATTGCCTGGCCAAAACGGATATCGATATCGACGCCGTCAAAAAACATGGTTCCCTCTGTCAGCAGCTCCTCGCGCAGACGCTCGGAAAGAGCAGCACCTGCAAAGCGGTCGGCCAGTGTACTGAGCACATTCTCACGTGCCCTCAGGGGATAGTAGGTGAGGTTAATCGGGACGATCCAGGTTTTCCCGGTCAGAACCGGCGCGAGTTCGTCTATCTCGAACAATAGCCGGAGCCGCTCCGCCTCCGCAGGATTTTCGACAAGCAGGTGACGCAGTCGTTTCCGATAAAACTCCGCCCGCAGTGCTAATGTTGCCGCACCGGAGTGAGCCTGTCTCCGCCTGCCATGATACAGGTTGAAGAGAGTCGGCTTGCTGGCGGCTTCTTTGTCTTTGACCATGCGACCTTCCGGAAAAATGATCCAGTCGGCTTCTCCGGTCAGAAGGCTTTTGACAATCTGCCTGTCCCGATCAGGGTTTTTGGTCGAAACAGCACCAAGCTTCCCCAGAATGCCGCTCAGTGCCCCTTGAAAAAAGGATTGATCCGCCAGTGACCAGACCGGTACGCGCGTATGAATATAGATGTAGTAGGGGAGCAGAAGGGTTTCTATGCGGGTGAAGTGATTGACGACATAAATGATCGACCCTTCCGGTATGGACTGCTGGCCGTGAACTCTAACCTTGATTTTGGAGAAACTCTGCATGAGAGCAATCATCTTGCCGGTGGCAAGATAGGCGGAATAATTCATGACAAGGTCTCCTCTACAGCTAATTTTTGCCGGAGCCAACCGGGGCGATTGGTCATGATCGAGTCAACACCCAGAGCGCAGAGGCGTCGTGCATTGGAGGGACGGTCAACGGTCCAGACGTGAATTTCCATCCCGATCTCTTTAAGCGCATCTACAAGATTACGATCAAGAAATGCCCGATCGGCGCTTGCAACTCCAGAGGCTCCGGTGTGAGCCAGCGTTTCCAGCACGTCACCCCTACCCCTCCTCCAACTGTTGCCAGGCAGAGAGTAGCGGTAGTCGCAGAGCAGACACGCACGCCAATCGGGGAGATTCAGCGAAAGTTCCTTGATGAGCGGGGCACTGAACGATAACAGCCTGATCCGCTCCGGAGTGACTCCGGATGCCAGTAGCGCTTTTTTCAGCGGGGTTACGACTTCAACTCCGCATTTCAGTTCGATAAAGAACCATTTTTCGGGAGGGACAGATGCCAGTACCTCATCAAGTGTCGGTATTCCGGCACCGGACCAGGCGGCGCTTTTCCAGGCGCCTGCATCGAGGCGTCGCAGCTCTTTCATGGTCGAGGCCGCAATTTCCAGCTCTTCACCGGTTGTCCGGCCGGTAGTTGCATCGTGCATGCAGGCTATCACGCCATCTGCAGTGAGGCGAAAGTCTGCCTCGATGCCGTCTGCCCCGTCCGACCAGGCAAGCCTAAATGATTCCAGCGTGTTTTCAGGAGCCTCCCGCGATGCGCCGCGATGTCCGATAATAAGCGGGAGTTTTTGAGATTTGGATATCAGCATGGTTCAGACGCGGATGTCAGGTTGAATTATTTCGCTTGTCATGGCACTGTTTTTTCCGGTTATCCCGGCATAAAAAGCCTGTATTTCAACGAGATCAGCATCATAGTTGCCGGTTGGAATGTATCTGCCGCCAAAACCGGCTACTTTACGTTTGAAATCGATGAATCCCAGAGAAATGGGCACCTGAGCACCAGTGGCAATATGATAGAAACCACTTTTCCAGTAACGTACCTGCCTCCTGGTCCCCTCAGGTTGTACAATCAAAAGAAGATCATCGTGTTGCGAGAATAGCTCAACTGCCTGTTCAACCAGATTATGTGCTCTGTTTCTGTCGACCGGGATACCCCCCAGCCAGCGCAGCAATATTCCGAACGGCGGGGTAAAGAGTGTATGTTTTGCGAGAAAATATATTTTGAGACGAAAGGCAAATACTATTGCCAACGACATGGGAAGGTCCCAGTTGCTGGTATGCGGGGCGGCTATCACAACAGACCGGCGGTCCAGAGGCGCCGCCATCACGAGTTCCCAACCGGTAACTTTCAAATAAAACCTGGCAGCAATCCGAAAAAGCGTATTCAGGATCGGTGTGTCAAAAACGGTAAAAGCGGCCAAACGGATGTCAGGCATACACCCTCCCTCTGTATTAATTTATAAAAAGCGTATTCGGCGCAATGCTATCAGGAGTTTAGACTATGTTACGGCGGAGTGCAATTTGCTTGTGAGGTAGTCAGCCATTTTTTGCCTGATGCCTGACAACTATTTGAAAAATCTTGACAAAAAACCGACCTGGACTTATACATCGATAATTGACGCAGAGGTAAAGTATGAGGCTGAGTAACGAAGATTATATGCAGATAAGTGACCTTGCAGAAATGCTCGGGATCACGACGAGAACGATCCGACTCTATGAGAAGCTGGGATTAGTGGAGCCCCCCAAGCGAACTGACGGGCGGGTAAGATATTATGAAAAAGCGGATGTAAAACGGTTCAAATTTGTCTTGAAGGTTAAGGAGTTAGGGCTTTCATTGGAGGAGATGAAAGAGCTTGCAATGCTCTTTGACAAGGAGCAGAAAGTGCCGGACAAAATTATGCCGCGCTTAACGGAACTGCTCGACACCCACCTGAAAAGCATCAGACAGAAAGTTTCAACGCTGCAATCACTTGAAAAAGATATTACCGCCTATCGCCAACGGATTATTGATCAGTATAATCTGAATAAGTGATGTCCTGTCAGCTAATTTCAGCAATACAAAAACCCTGCCTTGTCCCCTTCCGGCCACCTTCTCCCCGGGGGAGAAGGCAGAAGGCATGATGTATTCCTTCTCCATTAGGGAGAAGGTGCCCGACAGGGCGGATGAGGGGTGATTTTGACGTTCTGCAAAAAGCGACGGCCTACAATTCATTCAACTGAGGAGCGCCATCATGAAGTATGTCCTTTTATTTCTTGCCATCACTGTTGTTACGGTCAGCGGTTGCGCCATGTTCACAGCATGGAAAAGCATTCCGCCACCCGGTGGATGTGACCAGTGCCATACGTTGCCGATCAGCGCCAACTGGCAGGCGGTCTACAAACCGGCAGAGGTGGCGGATGAGCGTGGTCGCCTCTCCTTCCAGACAGCGGAGCATAATCAGCCGAATTCAGTCGGACAGGCGTCTCCACTGGAAGCGAAAAAAGTTGAAGAGAAAGCCTGCTTTGACTGCCACAGAGCTCCCACAAAGTCGCATAAGGATCTTAAAGGGCGCTTCCATCACTGACTTAATTACCGTCGCGACTGAACCTGTACCCGACCGCTCGCACTGTCTGGAAATGTTTTGGATGTGAGGGATTCGGTTCAAAATATTTGCGCAGGCGGACGATAAAGTTGTCCAGCGTTCGCGTTTCGGTATCGCTGCTGTACCCCCAGACGGACTGGAGCAGCTCGGTGCGATGGATGGGACGCCCCTCTTTCTGGAAAAAGAGTCCCAGCACCCGCACCTCCATCTCGGTCAGGTCTATCTCCCCCTGAGCCGTCCTTGCCCGGTATGACAGCAGAAACACCTCATTGTCACCAAAGCGGTACCCCTCCTCAACCGGTTCCGGTCGATACCACGACGAACGCCTCAGCATCCCTTTGACCCGCAGCAGAAATTCAACCAGATTGAACGGCTTGGTGAGATAGTCATCAGCCCCGTTTTCCAGCCCCTCGACCCGGTCGGAATCTTCAGAACGCGAAGTCAGCATCAGGATAGGAACACGCGGGTCAAGGATCCTGATAGCCCGGCACGCCTGAAAACCGTCCATACCTGGGAGCATTACATCTAAAATAACCAGATCGAAGTGCTCTATTTCAAGTGTTGCGAGAGCCCCCTCGGCGGTTTCAAAATGGCTGACCCGGAGCCCCTCCTCTTCGAGATTGAAACAGATGCCACGGGCGAGGTGACTTTCGTCTTCAACGAGCATGATATGCGGTTTGTCGTCAGTCATGGCTGCTCCTTATGCAGCGGGAAGTTTTATCGTAAAAGTACACCCTTTGCCTGGCCCCTCGCTGGTAACCCAGACCTTGCCGCCGTACCCTCTGATTACCGTTTCCACGATATAGAGACCAAGCCCGGTGCCACGGACACTGTCTCCCGCAGGCTGGACGCGATAGAAGCGTTCGAAGACATGTTTACGTTCTTTTTTGTCAAGCCCGCGACCGAAGTCCTGTACCGAGAGATGAAGCATCGTGCCGATTTTTAACAGTTTTACAATAATTTCCGGACTCTGCGGGGAATAGAGCACCGCATTTTCAAACAGGTTGCGCAGCACCATACCCATCTCTTCGGGTTCAACCAGTGCCATCAACCCCGGAGCCGCCTCACAGTGGATTCTTCCCCCCTGCGGGAGAGAAGCCCGTTCGCGTTCGACATGCTCGTTTATGAGTAGTGTCAGGTCGGTCAGCCGCCTATCGGACTGTTTGCGGCGATGTTCCAGGCGCGCTGCCATCAGCAGGTTATTGATCAGATAATGAAGGCGATCGGTGTCGGCAAGCATGGTGCCGACAAAAGAGTCGAGACGCTCTTCCGACGGCTTGCGGAGGCGGATTGTTTCCAGGTGTAGCTGTATGGAGGCGAGCGGGGATTTCAGCTCATGGGTCACCTGTGAGATGATGTTGCGCTGTTTCAGATAGAGGTTTGACTGGCGGTTCCAGTAGACGAAGATTACGTAGACGCCGATCAGCATCAGGAGCAGCATGACCAGCCCTTCCACCATAACAGGCCAGTTAGCCCCCTGACCAAGCAGTTCGGGGCGGTACTTTTCTGCCAGACCACGAAATTCCCGATGCTGGCCGATAAACCAGTAGATCCAGAACACTACTGCGGTGATCCAGACCAGTTGAATGGCGATCAGGGCCATGATCGGATGAAAGATGCGGCGAAGAATATTCATGATTCACCTCCGAAAAACGCTGTCATCCTCGCAAATATAGCAGAAGAATCCCCTCTGACAATCTCCGTATCAGGCAACGAGCGGATAAAAATTCTGCCGTAACTCTTGATCAGCACTCGACGATCCAGAATCAGTACCGCTCCCCGGTCATCACGACTCCGGATAAGCCGTCCGAAACCCTGGCGGAATTTTATGACCGCCTGCGGCACGGAAAAATCGCGGAACGGGTCGCCGCCGTCTGCCTTAATTTTTTCAGCGCGTGCCTGCTGTACCGGTTCGGTCGGCACCTGAAACGGCAGGCGGGCGATTATGACAAGTCGGAGCGCCTCCCCCTTGACATCGACCCCCTCCCAGAATGAGTCGGTGCCGAAGAGCACGGCGTTTCCCTCTTTGCGAAATTGTGTCAGCAACGTGTGGCGTCCGGTTTCCCCCTGTTTGAGCGAGGTCAGCCCCAGTTTTGCCAGTTTGGGGGAGAGCGATTGGTAAACCCGATTGAGCAGCTCATACGAGGTAAAGAGGATAAAAGCGCCCCCTCGTGAGATGCTGACCGCCGTAAGGATATGGCTCTCCAGCGCTTCCCGGTACCCGTGCGCAGCAGGTTCCGGCATTTCATCAGGTACGGCGACAAATGCCTGGCGGGCGTAGTTGAATGGCGATGCCAGATGTAGTTCAGAGAGCCGCGCTGGCGGGATCAGGCTGAATCCGGTTCTCTTTTTGAGATAGTTGAACTTCCCCCCGACCGTCAGTGTGGCCGATGTGACTATGATGGTTTTAAGTTTATCGAGGACGGTCTCTTTCAGCTGGGCTGAGATATCGAGCGGCGCGGCAGAAATCCTCGCCTGAAGACCGCGACTGTTCCGCCTCGTTTCGATCCAGCGGCAGTAACCTTCAGCTTCTGTCGTGAAAAAAAGCAGTGTGTCGGCCATCCCCTGCAGCCGCCCCTCTATGCCGCCAGTATCGAGCAGTTGATCGGCAAGTTTCTCCTGCAGTTTTTCCGGCAGATCTTTGCAGCGGCGGAGCAGGGTGCGGAGCGACGATGTGTAATCATTCAAGGCGTCGGCCAGAGCGTGCAGTTGCTGACGGCACTCTCTCCAGAACTGGGTACCTTCGACCTCGGGGGTGATCCGCAGTTTCTGATCCCGCTCGGTTGTGACACCAGCCCCATGCTCAACACTGTAGGCGAGCCAATCCATGGTCTGTTCGGTTTTTCCGCTAAGATCATTCGCCTTTGGCAGCAGGTGCCCTTCGAGCAGTCCCGACAGTTCGGCGTAGAGACCTTCCTGCGACTCCGGCAGGTCGCGACCGATACGGGAGGAGATGATTGTCAGCAGGCCGGCCCGATTCGCCTTTTGCGGCACCAGGCGCTGCAGTTGCTTCAGAATGGCGCTTCCGGTTATCGTCAGCGACAGATGACTGGTGGCAACATCTTCGAGATGATGACCTTCGTCGAAGATAAGGCGGGTAAACGGTGGGAGGATGGCCGTAGCATCGTAGCCGGTCTCCTTGCGCAGGACAATATCTGAGAGGAGCAGGGCGTGGTTGACCACCAGCACTCTCGCAGCAGACGATTCCCGCCTGGCCCGGTAAAAGAAGCATCCGTTGAAATGCTTGCAGCGTGACCGCCCGCACTGGTCGGCCTCGCAGCAGACCTCCTCCCAGGTGGTATGATGCGGTATGAAGGCGAGATCACTCCGGCAGCCGTCTTTACTGCTGTGGCTCCATTCGACGATGGTTGTCAGTTCGGCGGCAGATTCATCAGGGAAAAGCGACGGCTCTGCTTCGGCATGTTCCAGTTTGCGCAGGCAGGCGTAGTTGCCCCGCCCTTTGACTAGCGCCGCCTTGAATTCTACCGCAGAGTTCTTCGCCAGAAACGGGAGGTCTTTGCGAATCAGTTGCTCCTGAAGGTTGATGGTGTTGGTGGAGATGACAACCCGCTCGTTATTGCGAATCGCCCAGAGTATAGCCGGGATGAGGTATGCCAACGATTTTCCGGTACCGGTGCCGGCCTCAACCAGCGCCACCCTGTCGTCATTGAAGGCGTCGGCAACGGCAAAGGCCATCCTCACCTGCTCCTCACGCTGCTCATACCCTTTCAGGTGAGCCATCATGCCGTCTTTAGCAAAGACCTTCCCGATCTCTTCCAGTGAGAGCCGCTCCCCTTTTTTTTCGGTATGCGGCGTGACCACCTGATAACAGCGATTGCAGTCATTGTGGATGATGGCAAAGCCGATCCCCTGATTGCCGCAGACCGACGCGATGTCCATGTCGGCTGATGACGGGGTCAGGTCCCCGGAGGGGTGATTGTGGATAACGACGTCGCCACCCGCCGCCCGGCTGATGATGGCCGGCACCGCGACCTTGCTGCCACGTGCGATGGTCTCGACTTCACAGACGATGCCATCGACGTCGGTGTGGCCGATGAAGAAGAGTTCGTTGCCGCCGGCAGCGGCAATTTCGTGCCGCATCAGAGCGCGGCAATCAGAGGTAAATTGAGTTTCCATTTGGTGCGGCACCATAGCATATCGCATAAAAAAAGGCACCGGGAAACCCGACACGGGAAACCCGTCGCCATTTGGATTACGGTAGAGTAGACCCTAAAGGTTTTTAAAACCTTTAGGGAGGTTTTCCTCTTGACGTACATGATAGGCATACTCTATAAAAAGTGGCCTTTTGAGTGACAACTCGAATGGAAAGGAGAAGATTGATATGTCAGTTGCCTTGAGGCTTGAATTACCGGAGGGTGTTTTTTCAGCATTACACAAAAGCCCGGACGAATTTGTTCGTGAGATGCGTGTTGCCGCCGCAGTAAAATGGTATGAAATGACTACAATATCCCAGGAAAAGGCTGCCGAAATAGCCGGACTTTCGCGAGTTGATTTTATGGAGGCCCTGGGGCGGTTCAGAGTTTCACCGTTCCAATATGACTCTCAAGAAGCTTTAGTTGAGTTATCTGATTGAAGGACTCTGTCACAACGAAGGTGAACAGCCCGCCATCATGCCCAAAAAGAGCAGTCCGACAAACGTTAGTGTTCGCCTTGATTTTTCAACTGGATAATTTTTCTTTGAGTTTAAAAGGTTTCATCCGCCTTTATCTTTCTTTATCCCTGTTAAAAAGCCTTTGAAGTTAAAAAACAAAACCTTCTATTTACAGGGATAAAAGGGATAAAAGCGGATAAAGGCAAAAGCAACAAGACTTTTTTGTTTAGAACCATATTTTTTTAATAACATCCTGGTTAGGGCTTGTCCGCATATTGATAAATGAGAAAGCGCCACTCCGTAGAGATACCGAAATTACACTTTGTGCATCGGCCTGTCAAAGCGTCGGCGTCCATGGTGCACATCAAATTCGATCTTCCAGCTTAGGTCGCTTCTTTTAACCGATCTGGCTGTAAGGGTGAGTGTGCCGCTTTCTGTGGCGCAGGAACAGAGCCTGACTCCCACGACTTCACCGATTTCAAAACCTTCGACCGGCAACGTGAGGTCAATCCTCCCCAGCTCCTGCAATTCGTCCGGCTGCCAGAAATAGAGCGTACTGCCGATCTCGTCCTGACGCCGCACCGAGGAGGAGAAAAAGCGCAGATGCACCGGCTGTCCGACTCGCAGGCCGAATTCATCCTTCTGTACGGCGATACAGCACTCTTCCATGCCAAATGGCGCCACGCACAGCACAAGCAGATGCGGCGCCTCGCCCGGAATTGCCGGCATCGCCGATTCGACCTCCACGTAGTAAGCGAAGGCCGTACCCCCGTGAATGCGTACCCCCTGGCCGCGCCTGACAAAGCCGTAATATGCCGCGCCGCGCGCAGCCGCCAGATCGAGGTCGGCGCCGTCCAGAACGCGAATCGGGGCGCCTTTGTCAGCGGCCAGCCAGGAGTCGAGCGTGGCAACGGTGCGATCAGCCAGTACTTCGGACTTGAAAACGCCACCATTAAAGAGCAGCGCAGTTGGATGGAGAAAGGTTACACCGGCTTGCTGCGTGTGTCCGCAGGCGCTCAACTCTGCTGTCGCGCCGACCTGCCGCCCCAGCAGCTCGGCCAGATGACGTGTCACGGCGGTGTCCTGCGCATAAGGCAAACCGATTTGCGCCAGGCCGCTGCGAAGGCTGGAGACGGGGCGATCCGAGGCTCGCACCTTGGGGAAAAAACCCTCCAGAACGACGCGCCGCACCTCTTCGGCTGAGAGCTCGGAGCGGAGCGTGCCGCCGATAAGTTTAGAACCACGGCTGTGAATGACGATAGGCATCGTCTCGGCATTTGCATCAGAGAGAAACCTCTCTTTGGCGCTGCGGCATGCAAGTGTCAACGCACGCAACTGCCAGGGGTCGATGTCGGCTCCTCCTGCGGTCAGCTTGCGCGCCACCACGTACGCCAAGGCCAGATCCATGTTGTCGCCGCCAAGCAGGATGTGATCGCCAACGGCGACGCGATGCAGTTCGAGGTTCCCTTCCTGTTCGATGACGGCAATCAGGGAAAAGTCGCAGGTACCGCCCCCCACATCGACTACCAGGATAACGTCGCCCGGCTTGACTTTCGTGCGCCAGGCGCCATCACTGCCGGAAATCCAACTGTAGAGCGCCGCCTGTGGCTCTTCGAGCAGGTTAACCGGCCCGAAGCCCGCAGCTCTCGCAGCCTCCAGCGTGAGTGAGCGCGCGCTCGGATCGAACGAGGCGGGGATTGTGACCGTTACCACCTGCTGACTGAACGGCGCTTCGGGGTGGGCATGATCCCAGGCCATGCGGAGATGCGCCAGATAACGGGTCGTTGCATCAACCGGCGAGATCGACGTCAGCTCTTCCGGGGTCTCGTTCGGTAAAGTTGAGGCACGTCGATCCACGCCGGCGTGGCAGAGCCAGCTCTTGGCGCTGGAAATGAGCCGGATCGGCGTAGTCGCACCGCGCAGACGCGCAAACTCGCCGACCACACAATTCTGATCGCTCTTCCAGGGGAGAGCCAATTCGCCGACAGCCAATTCGTCCGGATGCGGAATATAGAGGAAGGAGGGGAGCAGCGGCAACGACTCGACCACGCCAGACCCCGTTAGCTGCGGGATATCGAGCATGCCGCTGACGATATTCTCGCCGTCGCTTCTTAGCAGATCAGCCCAGGCAAGCGCCGAATTGGTAGTACCCAGATCGATACCGATGGAAAAACGAGCGTCACTCATAAATCTACCTCCAGTTGTGCCGATTAAATTGGCTTTTTGGAATAGTTATTATTTTTCCCGGGAGCGCGGACATCCTGTCCGCATTCTGGCGGATTTATGTCCTAATAGGTTTCTGACTTCAAAGACTGTTTCAAGCGATACACCCGCTTGAACACGGACAGGATGTCCGTGCTCCCAGCGCAACCTAAGCGGCAGTATCACCCTTTTTCGAATATTTCTTCTCCAGCATAAATGCCCGCTCAATATCGATGGCCTTGACATCCAGGCTGGTCATCGGAATATAGCGCAGCCCACCTTCACTGAGATTTTCCACAATGGATAGCGGGCCTGTTTTCTTCTCCTGCACCGTTTCAGACGTATTACCAAGTTCCATCCGGACATTTTCGTGCAGTGTTTTCTTTACGTTGATCTTGGCGTTTGCTGTCGCGACAGTTTTACTACGAAGGAACGCGATTCGTCCGCTCAAATCGGCCGTTTTCTTGCGCAATTCGGTAATTTCCTCCAGCGTCTCCGCTTCGGAAATCAGCGCCTGCGTTGCCGCCAACTCCTCATGCAGCAGGTTAATCTCTTCAACATAGTGGTAATCCGCGCCGGCAATCAGGTGAGTATGCATTCCCGAAAGCGAACCAAGTTTCTTTGCCTCAATCCCCCCCTGGGCGATACATAACCCGCCGGTGATGGTATCCTTGTCTACGACGATCCGCCCCAGAGTTTTTATGGTGCAATCATGTACCTCGACGTCGACATGGACGTCGCCGGTACATTCAATGATACTGTTGTGAATATGGTGAGCGTGCAGCGTACCACCGCAGAAGACACTCCCTTCATCCTGACCATCCATGCCGCAAAATGAGATATCACCGTCACTGACGATGCTGCAGAGGCCGATGTTGCCGGTGACGGTCAGCCCCTTGCTCGCCGTAATATCGAAATGATCCAGCACATCGCCGCGCACTTCAACAAAACCTTTGAAGTTGATTTTGCCGACATTGAAATCGACATCCCCCTTGACGACGAATTCCTCCTCAACGGAGAACTCTCCCTTCAAATTAGAGAAGCGACCGATTGCGGTCGCGCGGAGAATCCCGCCATCCTCATCGAGGCTGATATTCTTGCCGAGGGTATATTTAAGCTCTTTGACAGGCTCCGCTAAAATCGGCAGCCCCTTGATATTTCGCCCCGGTATGCCGGGCACAGCCGGGAAGATGCGCCCTATCTCATCGCCCGGCCCTACGTTGATAAATGTCTTGACGCTGTACATGTCAACAATTCCGGTTTTATCGTCTTCTGCGATATGCAGCGTGGTTGAGGCGGGCGCCTTCAACTCGAAATATCCGTCACTGCCGTTAATCGGCGGCGCTCCGGCGGCCAGAAGTATGTTGAGTTGCTGGCGTCCGGCGGCAGCCATGGTGACAAAATCTTCACAAGCAATCTGATCGATCATCTCCAGAACGCCGTGCTCTTTCAACGTTTCGGCCAGTTCTTCAGTGGTCAGCATGACCCCCTCTTCGTGCGGGAGATAGCTGCAGCGGCATTCGAGGAAATCGTCCGTTATCTGCAGATAGAGGGTGTAGCCTGGCTGTTCGACTTTAATGCCGCTGATTGAAGGCTCAGATGAAGATGGAACGGCATCGCTGTTATCAGACACGTTATTCTCCTGTCGGGCTTACATAAGCAGAAGGTGAAACATCGACATATTCGTAATAACATATCAAGGCGTAACCAGACAGCAAAATTCAGTATGTTCTGCTTCAACTTCATAAGAAGAATGGGGTAGCTTATCTATCAGCTACCCCATTCTATACTTTACATCTTTATCCAGCAGGATACTGGGCGCAGCGCGCCCAAACTGCATTCCCACGCGGCGCGTGGGAACGAGGGCTAATGCGGACAGGATGTCCGCACTCCCGGAAAAAATCTTATGTTACGTCAAATTTCGATGCCAATCCTGCGCATCGGCCTTGGTAAGCCACGGCGCCCAGGGTGTACGTCAAATTCGATCTTCCAGCGAAGAGTGCTCTTCTTAACCGATGTGGCTGTAAGGGAGAGTGTGCCGGTAGCTGTGGCGCAGGCGCTGAGTCTGACTCCAACGACTTCACCGATTTCAAAACCTTCGACCGGCAGCGTGAGATCGAGCCTCCCCAACTCCTGAAGCTCCTCCGGCTGCCAGAAATAGAGCATGGCGCCGACCTCGTCCTGACGCCGCACCGAAGAGGAGAAGAAGCGGAGATGCACCGACTCCCCGACGCGGAGACCAAATACATTCGACTGCTCGGCGGGAGTGTCCTCTTCCATGCCGAATGGCGCCACGCAGAGCACGAGCATGTGCGGAGCCTCGCCCGGAATTGCCGGCATCGACGACTCGACCTGCACGTAGTAAGAGAAGGCGGTGCCGCCGTGAATGCGTACCCCTTTTCCCTGGCCGTGCCCCACGAAACCGTAATATGCGGCGCCGTGTGCGGCCGCCAGCTCCAGGTCAAAACCGGACAGCACCTTGATAGGCTCATCCTTTTCAGCGGCCAGCCAGGAGTCGAGTGCGGCGACGGTGCGCTTAACCAGTACTTCGGCTTTAAATACCCCGCCATTAAACAGCACTGCGTTTGGATGGAGAAAAGTGACTCCGCTCCGCCCCGTGCGGCTGTAGCTGCCCAATTCAGACGTCGCGCCGACCTGACGCCCCAGGAGCTCGGCCAGATGCCGCGTCACCGCAGTATCCTGGGCGTACGGCAAACCGATCTGCGCCAGACCACCCCTGCTGTAATTTATGGGACGGGCATCGGCCTGCACTTGGGGGAAAAATCCTTCCAAGACCACACGCCGTACTTCCTCAGCCGTCAGTTCGGTGCGGATCGTGCCGCCGATCAGTTTCGAACCACGGCTGTGAATGACAATCGGCATGTTTTCCGCTTTTTCATCGGCCAGAAAACGCTCTTTGGCGCTGCGGCAGGCATAAGTCAGTGCGCGTAACTGCCACGGGTCAATATTGGTGCCGGCCTCGGTCAGCTTGCGCGCTACGACGTAGGCGAGAGTCAAGTCCATGTTGTCGCCGCCGAGCAGGATGTGATCACCAACGGCAACGCGATGCAGTTCGAGGTTGCCCCCCTCTTCGGTTACGGCAATGAGGGAAAAGTCGCAGGTGCCGCCCCCGACGTCTACTACCAGGATGACGTCGCCCGGCTTGACCGATTTGCGCCAATTGCCATCGCTGGAGGCGATCCAATTGTAGAGCGCCGCCTGCGGCTCTTCGAGCAGAGTAACATCTCCCAGGCCTGCCGCCTTTGCCGCTTCCAGCGTGAGTGAGCGTGCGCTCGGATCAAACGAGGCGGGGATGGAGACAGTAACCACCTGCTGATCCAGCGGCGCTTCGGGATGGGCATGATCCCAGGCCATGCGAAGATGCGCCAGAAAACAGGTTGACGCATCAAGCGGCGAGATGGTCGCCACCTCTTCAGGGGCGTCGGGGGGTAAACCGGAGATGCGTCGATCCATGCTGGAGTTGCAGAGCCAGCTCTTGGCACTCGAAACGAGCCGGATCGGCGTGGTCGAGCCACGCAGACGGGCAAACTCGCCGACAAAATAGTCCAGTTCGCTCTTCCAGGGGAGTTTCAATTCGCCGGCGGCCAATTCGCTCGGATGCGGAATATAGAGGAAGGATGGCAGCAGCGGCAACGACTCGACCACGCCCGCCCCGGTTAATTGCGGGATGGGAAGCATACCGCTGACGACGTTCTCGCCGTCGCTGTTTTGTAGATCGACCCAGGCGAGAGCACTATTGGTTGTACCTAAATCGATACCGATTGCAAAACGTGCTTCACTCATAACTCAACCTCCGCTTGGGCTAGTACGGTCAGATCGTGACCGGGTGATAATTTGGGGAGGCGCACTTCAGTGGCGCGCCAGCCGCGGTGACTGAGGATTCCGACGAACGGCGCGTTGCCGACGACTCTGCCGGTCAGGCGGACGGCGGAAGCGTCGAACCCTTCGTTTAAGGTGATTCTACCCCCTTCAGGTTCGGGGCGTACCGGATCAATCGTGAAATAATCACGCAACACCTTACGGAATCCATGATGTATCGGACGTACCGCTGCGCCGATGTCTATGTCACTATAGCCGTCGATACTCTCCTGCGCAAAGTCGAGCAGGCGTGCATCGCGCTGCAATAGAGACAACAGTTGCAGAGCGGCGTCGGGATTGCTCTCTCGCAGGAGTACCGGCGCAGCGGCAGCGTGGAGGCTGATGCGCTCCACGCTGTCAGCAAACGTTACGTCATAGAGGATACGAAAAAAGGCGCCAAATGCGATCGCTATTCGGCGCCAGATGGAGAGTTGTGGTTGGGGGGGGGGGGGGGGGGGGGCCAGGCGGCATTTTATAAATCGTTAAATCAGGTTTTTG
>CAIMXI010000320.1 GCA_903845365.1 uncultured Geobacteraceae bacterium
GAAGAGGCCATCGGCAGAACCACTCTACAACTGGGGGTGTGGCGCTATGAATCTGCGCGAAACGGTTTCATTCAGCAGTTGAGAGCAAATGGGTTTGTGCAAAATTTTGAAGCCGAAATGCGTCGCAAAGATGGTGAGACCTTTCCGGTGTTTTTTTCAGGCGTGCTGCTGGAAATTGGCGGTAAGCCGCATGTCTTGAGTGCGGTCATGGATATAACGGTGCAGAGACGACTGCAGAACCAGTTGCTGCAGTCGCAGAAGATGGATGCCGTCGGCCAGTTGGCTGGTGGTATTGCCCATGATTTCAACAATATGCTGGCCGGGATCATGGCCGCTGCCGAACTGCTGAAATTGCGGCTGAAGGGGGATGAGAAGAACTCCAAGACGGTGAATTCCATCATAGAAGCCGCAGCGCGCAGTGCGGAACTGACCAGAGAACTGCTGACCTTTTCTCGAAAAGCATCAATGGTGACCAAGCCTGTTAGCGTCAATGACATCATAACCTCTGTAATCGGACTCCTGGAACATACCTTGGACAAGCAGATTGTTATCGCCTCTGCTCTTGCAAAGAGTAACCCGGGCGTAATGGGGGAGTATGCCCAACTGCAGAATGCCTTGCTAAACCTAGGTATAAATGCCCGTGACGCCATGCAAAATGGTGGTTCGCTGACATTTGCAACGACGGTTAAAATGATGGATGAATTTGCCTGCCGCACGATGAGCCTGACCCTTGAACCTGGCCGATACGTTGAAATTTCCGTGACAGACACCGGCACCGGCATGGCAAAAGAGGTGCTAGAGCATATTTTCGAGCCTTTTTTTTCCACCAAAGCGACCGGCCATGGCACCGGACTTGGTCTGGCGACCGTGTATGGCACAGTGCAGAGCCACAAAGGAGAAGTGTACGTTCAGAGTGAACCGGGCATCGGCTCCGCATTCAAAATCTACCTCCCTCTGATAGAAACTGAAACAGATGTTGTCGGCAGCAGCGCTGAGGCTGTTGTCGGTAGCGGCGGAATCATGCTGGTTGATGATGAAGAAATCCTTCGTAACGTTGGACGCGATCTGCTTGAGGATCTTGGCTACACGGTATATCTGGCAGAAGACGGGGCGGATGCGTTAGCGGTCTTTGCCCAGCATCGTAAAGAAATATCATTAGTCATTCTGGATATAATCATGCCGAAAATGGGGGGAAAAGAAGCCTTCCTGCAGTTCCGGGAGCAGGCTCCAGAGCTGAAAGTACTGTTCTGTTCCGGCTTCAGCAGTGAAGGTACCAGCGATGAGCTTCTGAAACTGGGCGCGTGCGGGTTCATTCACAAACCGTACAACCTGAGTGAACTGAGCCGGGCGGTGGCTGAGGCAATTGAAGGAAAGGATTTACATGGTGCAAAAAGCGACTGAAACGTTTTTCAAAAGTGAATCCCGCTATCGGATGCTGGTGGAAAATTCCTGTGACATTATCTTTTCACTCGATTTTGAAGGCCGCTTTGTCTACGTCTCTCCCGCATGGAAAAACATTCTGGGGCATGAACTTTCTGAGGTTGTCGGACATAATTTCAGAGAGTTTGTAGATCCCGAGGATATACCGCGTTGTGAAGATGCATTCATGGCGGTGATTAGATCCAACGCCATGCAGGAGATGACCTATCGTGTTCAACACGCTGACGGAAGCTGGCGCCGGCATACCACTCGTGTGAACAGGCATCGTGATGAAAATGGCGTGAAGACTATATTCGGAACGACGCACGACGTAACTGAGCGCTTTCTCTTCGAAGAGCTTATTTCACGAACCGAAAAGATGGCCATGATAAGCGGTATGGCCGCAGGTATGGCGCATGAAATCAATAATCCGCTCGGCGCGATCCTGCAGCACGCCCAGAACATAGAAAGACGGGTTTCGGCAGACATCCCGGCCAACGTGCAAGCTGCGGCTGAAGTTGGCGTCAACCTTGATCTGGTACGCGCATATATGCAGAAAAGGGGTATTTTGGATTTCATAAGTCATATCCGCAGCGCCGGGATGAAGGCTTCGGAGATCATAACAAATATGCTTCAATTCAGTCGGCGTAGCGACGCAGGCGCCGAATATGTCAATCTTTCTACTTTTTTGGACAAGGTGTTGGAGTTGGCCGGTAGTGATTATGATATGAAGAAAAAATATGGTTTCCGGCGGATTGAGCTGCAGCGGCTCTATGCTGCTGATCTTCCGCCGATACTGTTGTCGGTGTCGGGAATGGAACAGGTGCTGCTGAATATCCTCAGCAACGCTGCTCAGGCTCTTGCCGATGGTGAACCCTCGCAGCAGCCGAGAATAATCGTGAGAACACGACTGGCCAAAGGTATGGCGCTTATCGACATCGAAGATAATGGACCTGGAATAGACGAGCAGACCAGGCGGCGGATTTTTGAGCCGTTTTTCACAACGAAAAAAATCGGCGTTGGCACCGGTCTTGGCCTGTCAGTGGCGTATGAAATTGTAACCAAAGGGCACCGTGGCATGATAGCTGTCCGTTCCAAACCGGGTAAGGGGAGCTGTTTTACCATAAAGCTGCCGCTACAGGAGACGGCGTGATGACCGATTCCGCTCTGACAGTGCTGTTGGTTGATGATAATGAGATGATTCGCGACTGTGTAACGGCCTATCTTGAGGATGAAGGATTCACGGTATACAGCTATGCCACTGCCGAGGAGGCGCTGGAACTGATTGCCGCTATCAACCCGTCGGTCTGCATCTCGGACATGCGCCTTCCCGGCATGCATGGTGAGGAATTTATTCTAAAGGCCCAAATCAACTCCCCTCTCACTCGCTATCTGCTTCATACCGGCATGCTCTATACGTTATCGGACGAACTCCGGGCAATCGGCATGACCGACGGTGATATTTTCTTAAAACCGCTCCACGACCTGTCAAAACTGGTTCAAAAAATCACGCAAATAGCTGCAGTCAGAGGGGGTCAGTAATGCTGCAAACACCTGCCAATCTGGTGTTATTAACCATAGACGATGAGGAGTCTATCCGTAGTAGCGTGGCGGCTTTTTTTGAAGACTGCGGCTATACCGTGATTCAGGCGTGTGACGGTAGTGAAGGGATCAGCATGGTCAGGACGATGAGGCCGGATATCGTCATTACCGACTTGCGGATGCCGAATGTCGATGGCATGGAGGTTATTGACGCGGTCAAGCTGCTTGATGACAACCTGCCGATCATTGTTCTCTCCGGCACCGGTATTCTGAATGATGCGATTGACGCGCTACGGCGTGGCGCCTGGGATTACCTGGCCAAACCGGTTATCGATCTGGTTGAGCTGGAGCTGATTGTCGCCCGCTGTGTAGAGAGGGCGCAGTTGGTTCGGGAGAACCGGAATTACCACGATAATCTGGAACTGCTGGTCAAACAGAGAACGGTGGAGCTTCGTAAGCTGAGTACCGCCATAGAACAGGGTGGCAATATCGTGATGATTGCCGATGTTAATGGAAACATAGAATATGTTAACCCCAAATTCAGCGAAATCACCGGCTACAGCAGTGCAGAGGTGATCGGTCAGAATCCGCGCATGCTTAAATCTGGTAAGCAGTCGGATAGCTTTTATGTTGAAATGTGGAACACTCTCACCTCCGGCCTGGATTGGCAGGGTGAATTCTGTAATAAAACCAAGGCGGGGCGCGAATACTGGGAGTTGGCCACTATCGCTCCGATAAAGGATGAGTTCGGCAAAATTACCAATTATGTCGCCACAAAAGAGGATATTTCCGTACGCAAGCTTCACGAAGAACAGCTCTACTATCAGGCAAATTTTGATGCCATGACCGGCCTCCCCAATCGTAACTATTTCCAGAAACATCTGGAACAGCAACTGGAACTGGTAAACCGCTCCGGTCAGTTTATTACCCTGATGCTGCTTGATGTTGATAATCTTAAGTATGTCAATGATACTTTTGGCCACAACTTCGGTGACCTTTTACTGGCGGAAGTTGCTCGTCGTCTTGAGATCGTCTGCGGACATGAGAGTTTTGTGTCGCGTTTTGTAGGAGATAAATTTACGATTATTCCGCCGCTCTCAACTGATCCTGATGGTGCCCTACAGCATGCCGAGCAGATTCTTACAGTCTTGAACACTGTTTTTATTGTTAAGGGTGCTGAAATTAATACTACTGCCAATGTTGGTATGGTGGTGTATCCGCAAGATGGCGAGTGCGTGGAAAGCCTGTTGAAAAACGCCGAAGTTGCCATGTACCAGGCAAAGAAAGAGGGCAAAAACACAATATGTTTTTACACCCGTGAGCTGAACCAGCAGATGATGGAGCGCTTTGCTCTGGAGACCAGGCTTCATAAGGCGTTGGAGCTGGGTGAATTCAGTCTGAATTACCAGCCGCAGATTAATCAGGTTTATGGCACCATCATCGGTGTTGAAGCGCTGCTCCGCTGGACTCCGACAGGAGAAGCTCCTGTTTCACCAAGCATTTTTGTGCCGATTCTCGAAGAGAGCGGCTTGATTGTGGCTGTCGGCGAATGGGTGCTGCAGCAGGCATGCTCACAAGCGGTTGCATGGCAGAAGCTCGGACTGGCACCCCTGCGCATGTCGGTCAACATATCGGCTCTGCAGTTCATGCGGAGCGATCTTGACGTTACCGTCAGAAGGGCACTTGAAGCTACCGGGCTTGAACCGCACAACCTCCGTCTGGAGTTGACCGAAAGCATGATAATGGCTGATAGCGCCCGTATGCTTGAAAAAATGACGGCGTTAGCCGATCTCGGCGTCTTGCTGTCGCTGGATGATTTTGGTACCGGTTATTCATCGCTTGAATATCTGGGTCGCCTGCCGATTAATGAGTTAAAAATCGATATTTCGTTTGTCCGCCGGATGCTGATAACTAAAAATGATGCCGCCGTTGTTAATACGATAATCGCCATGGGGCAGGGGCTCGATATGGAGCTGGTGGCGGAGGGTGTTGAGACGCTGGAACAGCTCCGCTATCTCGCGGATCTTGAATGTGACGTAATTCAGGGATTTTACTTCAGCCGACCGTTGATAGCGGATGATGTGGTGACGTTTTTCCGGAATTGGCAATGAAGAAAATACTAAAGGAGAGAAAAATCGATGTTTAACGATAACAGGCAGGATGAACGCGCCACTATTCTGGTTGTAGATGACACACCGGATAATATTGACGTCCTTAAAGGTGTTCTGGCAGATGAATTTATTGTCAAGGCGGTGACGAACGGTGAGAAAGCTCTGAGCGTCGCCGAAACCGCCCAGCCTGATGTAATCCTGCTGGATATCATGATGCCGGGCATGGACGGTTACGAGGTATGCAGGCGGCTTAAGGAGATGGAAACGACCCGTGAGATTCCGGTCATATTCGTGACTGCAATGAGCGAAATAACAGACGAAGAAAGAGGTTTTGGAGTGGGGTGCGTTGACTATCTCACAAAACCGATTAACCC
>CAIMXI010000321.1 GCA_903845365.1 uncultured Geobacteraceae bacterium
CAAAGCGGGCAGCATCAAACTAAGCAGAGAACCAACCGACCAGCAGGTGGTACCGATCATCCAGACAACAAAGCCGGGATAGGTCGTGCGAGTGCGCCAGGTGTGGAACAAGATAAGTACAAGGAAAAAATCTACAGCGAGGCCTATGGCAACAATTGTGGGGGTATCAAGTTTCATGAATATATCGGTTAGAACCTGATGACAAAGCGACTTATCACCAGCACCCCCTCTGTCGTATTGCGGCTCAGTACATCCTGGTAGGCTGCCAGAGATATTTTTACATGATCGAAACGGCCATAATAAATCTCACCACCGGTAGAAAGACGCATAAGCCCACTGTCGGCCAAGGTTCTACCATTTTTTGTATTGTTTTCACCAATGATAAAATTTACGGCCGGGCCGATCCGTATTTTTTCGGCCAGACGCCAAGTGACCAGGCCCTCTGCTGTAAATTCGTTGCCGGGAGTGACGCCGCTGTCCGGGTTGCGGAAACGGACGGTGTATTTGAGCACAGCATCGAAAGAAATCTGTGGCATAAGCTTGAAGAGATATAGTTCCGTGACCAGGTCGGTTTGGCCGTCACCGTAGTTGACCGGACGATTCTTATCGTAACTGCCCGTGGGAGCTTTTACCACCAGCGCCGGCAGGACCGTCACCCATTCCACCGGTAAAAAATAGCCGGCGCGCAACTGAATGTCTCCGAGACCGGTATCATCACTCTTCAGCTTGCCGACATCCACGGTGCCAACCGGGATGATGGCGTTCAGCAGAAAGTCACCGAGATAGTAGCTATTGCCAATCAACACGACGTATTTGTTCAGCCCAAGATCATTGACCGAATGGTTGCCATCTTTGTCGGTACGGATGTCAGCAGTATAGTAATACGGGTACAGGTTTAGCTGGTAGCCGGGGGCCGCTTTGATGCCGGTGGCGTAATTTATGGCATGAACCGGGGATGGCAGCAAGCAAGCATACAGATTGTATGAAATTGTAATCCACAAAACGAGTGTTTTTATATGCATGGCGGGCACTTTACCTTCATCACTGCTGGGATATGTTGGCGGCTGTTGCTGAGATGGAGCGTGATCTGTTAGTAGAGCGTACGCAGTCTGGGCTTGCCAGAGCTTAGTATCGGTATTATTCCTGCCTGATCACCTCTAAAATCTGCGCATACAAATCATCGCCATCTTTCCCTGTAATCTTTTTCTTGTCTACAACCGCCACCGGCTGCTCGCGGCAGCAGCTACACTGTTTGACGCAGCTCTTCACCTTAATGTTCAGATCAGGAAACTCTTCTTCAAGTCGCCGAATCACTTTTCCCTTGCCATTGTTATGTTCGCAAAAACGAATTTTCGTAGTCATCGGCTACACAGCCAGAACAGAACCGGGCGGAGCAACAAAAACCCGCTGTCCCATCTCTCCGTCAATCATCAGAATACCGTGACCGCTATCGCCAACCAGCTTGAGCTTTGCTATAAGATCGCGGTCGTTATTTTCTTCTTCAATCTGCTCTGTCACAAACCACTGCAGGAATATCTGGGTCGCATGATCCTTTTCCTGAACAGCCTGCTCGAACAGGTTGTTGATGCAGGAGGTGATCATCTGCTCATGGTCAAGGGTAATCTGCAGCATTTCGAGTAACGATGAATATTTGCCGGGAACAGCATTTTTGGCTGTAATCGAAATAACAATCCCCTGCTCATTCAGATAGGTATAAAGCTTCATTACATGAATCATCTCTTCGCGATACTGCACATAATACCAGTTGGCCGCACCTTTTAGGCCTAGTTCGTTGCAGCAGGACGACATGACGAGGTAGAGGTGAGCGGAAAACAGTTCAATATTTAAGTGTTCGTTAAGCGAGTCGGACATTTGTTTGCTGATCATGATGGTAAACCTCCAAGTTAATTTTGATGTTAAAGTATAACCTAAAAGGGGACAATATCAATCCCTAATTGTCGGATAAAAATTAAGAGTAAAAACTATTGAGCCAAATGGTGTCTAGTGAGCAGAATTGCAGCAAACAGACCGACAATGAACATCGGCAGACTGAGAAGTTGCCCTTCTGAAAGCAGACCGAAGAAGAGCCCGATCTGGGCATCAGGCTGACGATAAAATTCGACGATAAAACGGAACAGTCCATAGCCGGCTATGGCGGCGCAGGTTGTGACGCCGTTCACCTTTGAGCCTCTTGAAACGAACAGTACAATCAGAAATAGAACAATACCTTCCAGAAAGGCTTCATAGAGTTGCGACGGATGTCGTGGCACTCCGTCACTTCCGGGAAAAATCATGCCCCATCCTGCATCAGTAGGTCTGCCGTACAATTCCCCATTAATAAAATTGCCAATTCTACCCAGTCCCAGTCCTACCGGTGCTGAGAGTGCCGCCATGTCAATCAGCGACAGATACGGAATCTTCTTGCGCCTTGCATATAACCAGAAGGCCAGCATGACACCCAGAAAACCGCCGTGGAATGACATGCCACCTTCCCAGACGGCAAAGAGTTTGAGCGGATTGCTCAGATAGAAACCCAGGTTGTAGAAGAGGATGTAACCGATCCGCCCCCCTAGAACTACGCCCATGGCACCGTAAAAAACCAGATCGGCTGCATCGTCGCTCGTCAGGGAAAGCTGTTTACGCCTCGATTCAGATCTGATTATGAAGTAGGTTGCGACAAAGGCCAGGACATACATCAGCCCGTACCACCTGAAATGGAGCGGGCCGATGCTGAGGAAAACAGGATCGATTTGGGGAAATTGCATGGACTAAGTCTATACGCCGCAGCCGCAGTTACGGGAACAACCACCGACTCTCATTTTGAGCGCCTTTATAAAGGTCGCCTCTGTGGCAACCTGCAGCTCATCCACGACTGGTGCCGGTACTGGCGAATCAAGTGACAGAATAACCATAGCCTCACCTTTTTTAACACTGCGACCGAGGTTCATGGAGGCGATGTTAATATCATGCTGCCCCATGATGGTGCCGATCTTACCGATCATTCCTGGTCGGTCTTCGTAGTTCAGCAGGAGCATATGCTCGTCAGGGACGAAGTCCATTGTATAGTTCCGTAATCGAACGATACGAGGCTGACCCTCAAAGAGTGTGCCGGCAACAAGCCGCCGTTTGCCTTTGCCTTCGATGACAAGCGTGATAACATTCGAAAAAGCGTCAGATTGCGTGGATTTGGTCTCTTCGACGACGATGCCCATCTGATCAGCAATCATGCTTGCATTGACCATATTGACGTCCTGATCAAGTTTATGGTTCAAGATGGCAGAAAGTCCACAGACGGCAAGCGGTGAGCAGTCGTAGTGAGCTATGGCGCCGCTGAAACCGAAGGTGATTTTTTCAGGATTGGTGTCAACAAGCTGGACGCCAAAATCGCAAATTACGCTCATAAGATTGAGGAACGGTCGCATCTGATCCATCAGAGCCATGTCAAATCGCGGAATATTTACTGCGTTTTCAAGCGGTTTATCGTCCAGGTAATTGACAATTTCCTGTGATACGTCAATCGCCACATTAACTTGAGCTTCGAAGGTGTTGGCACCAAGATGAGGAGTAACAACCATGTTCTTGTGTGCAATTAACTGTTTCAGAGTTTCGGACAGTGGAGGTTCTGCGCTCCAGACATCAAATGCTCCCCCCTGAACCTTGCCGGTGTTCAGGTTGTCAAGCATGGCCTGCTCTTCAATAATGCCGCCACGGGCAACGTTCAGGACGATTACGCCGCTTTTCATCAGCCCAAACTCTCTCGCTCCGATCATCCCCTTTGTTTCATCATTAAGCGGCGTGTGAACCGTAATAATATCGCAATTTTTGTAGATCTCGTCATGGGAAACGAGTTTAACGCCCAGGTCGTGGGCACGTTTAACAGAAATATATGGATCGCAGGCAAGTACCTCACACTCGAACGCTTTCAATCTCGTGGCAACACGGCCACCGACCTTGCCGATACCGATGACTCCGGCGATTTTGTTTTTCAGTTCGCATCCGGTAAAAGGAGCCCTTTTCCATTCACCAGATTTAAGGCTGTTGTTGGCAGTCGGAACATTGCGACAGAATGAAAGCAGGAGCGCCATAGTATGCTCTGCGGCACTGTTGGTGTTGCCGAACGGGGCGTTGACAACAATCACCCCTTTTGAGCTGGCATAATCAACATCAACATTGTCAATGCCGACACCAGCACGGGCGACCATCTTCAGACGGGTGGCCGCGTCAAGAAGTGCTTTGTCTACAGTGGTGCCACTGCGGGTGATAATGATGTCGTAATTACCAATAACAGCAAGCAGCTCCTCTTTTTTTAAGCCGAGTCTTACGTCCAGTTGAATGCGGGGCTCCTGGGTTAAGAGTGCCAGCCCCTCCGCTGAGACTTCATCAGTTACAATTATTTTCATTGCCGAATCTCCGAGTTCTATTGATTTTGGAGCTGACACATTAGTCTTGTAGAGAAAAAATTGCAAGCGTGACGGCGGCATTAATACAGTAAATTTGTTCTCCATGTGTGTATCAGGGCAGGGTGGTAATTGGCTTCCACCGTTTTTAATCCCATAAACATGTTGATGGCGCTCTTGTATTATTGGGTTTCGCCCCGACTATCCCCCACTTTTAATACCTTTTTCAAAAAGTTCCTGAATCTGTTTATCGTGATGTTTGACTCCATAACTGTATATTTGCGAGCATAGCAGCCAGATAACAGCTACGCATAATATTGCCAAAAGTATCTGCCGAAAATTGGGTCTGTAACTCTTGTCTTGAGGTTCTGTTTTTTCACCTGCAGCGATGCTATCTATGTAGGCATAATGATTGTTTGGCGAGGATGAGACATTATCCGCGGTGGGCACAACGTCGTTAAAACCTTTAAACTGACGTATCCGTTTCAACTGAATACTGCTGATATGGTTGTTGATGGCGGAACTGGCGGATTCGTTGATTAAGACGAACTGCATGGCGGTACAAATTTGCGACTTATTATTTTCGGTGATATTACTGTAGTTGGTTAAGACCACCCGCGCAACAATATCAACAATACACTCTGATGATGGCACGTACGTCTCAAGCATAATCAATTCATCCATGCTGAATTTCTCATTGGTAAAGATTTTTATGCCTCCACCACTGATATTGACAGCCAGAGCCGTTACATCTCCCCATGATTCATAGTAAGGGCTATCTTGCATCTCTTCTTGAGGTGAGTCTTGTGGCACTGCGACTGGATCAACAAGAAAATAACCTTCCAGAATTTTCAGTTCCTTTGCACGTTCCTCGGCCCGGAGTCTCGCCCTTTTTGCTTCCAACCGACTCCGTTCTCTGGTCGCATCATCTTCACGACGCTGCTTGAGATGTGCCTCCCACTGCTGTTTCACATTGACCGGGTTCTGGTCAAACAACCGATGAAATTTGATAGGCAGAAAAGCATCGACCCGGTAGAACTCCCGCAATTCGTTGGCTATAGTTTCGCTGGTAAAACGAAGCAGTAAATCCTGCTCATATCCTTTACTGACAATGAATGCTCGATAGGTGCGCGTATTGCCGTCACTCTGACCGGTTATTGTCAGAACTTGTCCAACACGGAGATTAACCCCCTCCGGTAATATGTCGCGAGAGAGTTGCAGAGAAACCAGGTCTTCATCGACTTCGTTGATAATTGCCCAATCGCGGAAAACCTTTGTGTTGGGCAGGGGAATCTTGACCTCGACCTTCATGCCGATAAAATAATGTCCGGTATGATGCCCAATGGTGCTCATCAGTATTTAGTGAGGTAATCTGTCATACAGCTCATGTAATTGAACCTTGAAGGGAGCTTAATAAGGGGGATAATAACTTGCATTCTGTTTGAAGGGAAAATACACCCAGAAGAGAGTTGGTGTCAATGGTTGTAATCCCCGGCCAGCCGGGGGTTGCCCATGCCCAGTTCGAGACGATTCATCCCTTTGTCGATCGGATGGTTATGCCTGATGCTGTTAGATAGAGCACCTTATACGTGGCCGGGATGCGTCCGTTTACTCCATAGAGCTTCTGATAGCGCAGAGATGCCTCCTGCAAGAGTCCTCGCCACCCCAGACCACGCACTGAGCCGCCAGAGACCGCTCCTGCTCCGATGTTTTTTATCGCTCGCAACAGAGAGTGCAGATCATCGTACCAATCGACCTCTGTTTCAACCGAAATAACCGCCCTAGCAAATTCCATGCTGTTTATGATTGCAGTCACACCATCAACCGTCCAAAAACCGTGAAGACGTGACATTATTGAACTGCCTCTGACAGTTACGTCATGAAGACAGTGCTGTAACTCATCCAGCGTACCGTGGCAAAAAAAAGCAGCGTTGATGCTCCCTCCCGGAGCGACAACCCTGCACATTTCACCTATCGCTGCCGGCAAATCGCTTACCCACTGCAGGACTGACGCCGAAACTACCAGATCAAATACCCCTGTTTTGAACGGAAGAGCTTCAGCATTGCCGTTGACAATCTGGCAGGAAGCGCCCATTTTCTGTCGACTCTTCAGGCACATGTTGTGTGCGATGTCAACGCCGGTCAGGCGAGCCGTAGGATACCGGTCATGCAATAGTTCAAGCAGCGCTCCTGTACCGGTACCGACATCAAGAATATGTTTAGGCGCACGATCAAGATGCAGCGCCACTGAACCGGCCAGTTGCGTCACAACCCGTTTTTGCACAAGTGCATGCCGGTCATACTGATCCGCATTTTTATGAAATGCCTTCGCAATCAAACCCGCTTCAGCAATTTTGTTCATTGACGCTCCGGATAAAACTGGAAAGTTCTGCATTAAATATATGGCGTTGAGTCAGAAATGGTGCGTGCCCGCACCCTTGGAAAATGAACTGTTCGGCGCCAGAAATATTTTCTTTCAGATAAGCTGACGCCTGCGGCAGGCAAATTCTATCGTGACTCCCATTAAGGATCATTGTCGGCACTTTTATAGATGGTAATAGATGGCGCATATCGGCACGCGCAAGCGAATCAAGTGATTCAAGCAGACTTCTGGTGTCAGGTGGCATAATTAAGGCTAACAGCTCCTGTAATTCTAACGATAACGAATGGTTGTCAATTTCACCTTCGGCAAAAATCCGGGAGTGGAAACCATCCAGCGCTCGCTGGGTGTTACGCTGCACTTTAAGGCGCATCCCGCTCGCTTCCTTATCAGCTAGGCCATAGCGGAACTCTGTTGAAGCGGTAAAGCAGGGGGTGGCAGAAACCAAAACCATGCCGGCCAGTCGATCAGAGAGATCTGCACTTGCCTGCATAGCTATTTGCGCCCCCATGGACCAGCCGACGAGAACAACCTTTGAAAGGTTCATCTGTTGCGACAGATCAGTCAGATCGTCAGCAAAACCGGCGAAATCAATATTTCCAGCTACGTCACGCGAGCGGCCATGGCCGCGAAGATCAGGGGCAATCAATCGGAATGAAGCGGCCAGGCCATCGAATTGATACTTCCAGACCGCCGAGGACATACACCACCCGTGAACAAAGAGTACTGGGCATCCGTCTCCCCGCTCTTCATAGAACAGCGGCTCCCCTCTGCGGTTCTTATACCACGTCATCAGATAACCCCGAGACGCTGTCCGACATGGCAGATACTCTTAACCGCGCACGTCAAGTCAGCCTCTGAATGAGTTGCCATCAGCGTAAAGCGGAGTCGGCTGGTACCGACCGGTACCGTTGGCGGACGTATCCCCTGGGCAAAAAGACCTTCCGCCAGAAGCGCCTCTGAAAACTGCATGGTGTTATCTGCAGAGCCGATGACAATCGGTACAATCTGGGTCGTGCCGTCAGGGATCGAGAAACCGGCTTCAGCGAGGCTGCTTCTGAAGAAGCGGCTATTGACCACTAACTGTTGCCGCAACTGGTCACCTTCCGGTGTCTGCACAAGCTCAACGGCGGCAAGTGATGCCGCAAGCACTGCAGGTGGCAACGAGGTCGAAAAGATGAAACTGCGGGCACGGTTGATCAACAGGTTGCGCAGTTCGGAAGAAACTGCGGTATATGCTCCAAAACTTCCCAGCGCCTTGCCGAACGTCCCCATCTGAATGTCGATGTCGCCTACAACTCCTAACAGTTCGGCACTCCCTCGACCCCGATAACCCAGAACTCCGCAACCGTGAGCATCGTCGATCATAAGCAACGCACCAAATGCGCGTTTAAGAGCGACCAGTTCAGCCAGCGGGGCAATATCTCCATCCATACTGAATACACCATCACTGACAATCAGGCAGCGCCCAGTTGGATGCCTCTTGACATGCTTCTCCATCAGCAGAGCAAGAGCAGCATGGTCATTATGGGGATAACGCACCGGGCGCGCACCAGAAAGCAGGATGCCGTCGATGATACTGGCATGGTTGAGGCGATCGGAAAAGACCAGATCGCCCTTTCTCACCAGAGCCGGAATAATACCGGTATTGGCGGCATGACCGCTGTTGAAAATAAGCGCAGCCTCTGTTCCTTTAAAGGAGGCAACGGCACGCTCCAGACGTTCGTGCAGTTCCATGGTTCCGGAGACCAGCCGCGAGGCGCCGCTTGAGGTACCGTACTGCTCAATGGCCGCTGCTGAAGCCGCCGCCAGAGCGGGATGATCGGCCAATCCGAGATAATTGTTGGAGCAGAGGAGTAATAAATCGTGGCCGTTGCAGGTAACACGAGCCGCCTGCCGACCATTGATTACTCTGGTACTCCGCATCAGGCCGCGGCTTTTGATCTCTTCAAGTTCATTCTGAACTGTTCTGGTCATGGTAATTTCCGGTATTCATTTGATATTGCTACCAGAGACGCTTGATGCCGTACTCAGAAAGCACAGCGTCAGCGGAGATAATAGTCATTTTCTCAATCAACGCCTGAGCGACAAGGAGCCGATCAAATGGGTCACGATGATGAAAAGGAAGGGTTTCAACTTTCGCAACATGCCTGAAATCAATGGAGAGCAATTGGAAATCGTTCGCTGCCAGCTCTTCAGGGATAAAGCGATCAACTGTTTTAGTAAGCTGAAGCTTGCCAATACTTGTCTTTATGGCCAGTTCCCAACAGCTTGCAAGACTCAAATAGCATTCGTTCACTTGACTGGAGACAGCAATTCGTGCCGGTTCAGAAAGAGAGGAATCGTTGTTTATCCACCAGAGAAAAGTGTGTGTATCGAGGAGTAAGCGCATCAGCGATACTCGGCGAAATCATCCAGAGGTTTGTCAAAATCAGGGGAGATGAAAAGGATTTTTCCCTTTGCGGAACCAGGCTGACGTACTTTGCTGGCCCTTTTGACAGGAACAAGCCTGAGGATTGGCTTATTGTCTCTGGCTATCACCACATCTTCCCCGGTCAAGGCCTTCTTAACCAGTTCCGAAAAATGTGATTTTGCTTCGGCTATATTAAATTGCGACATGACACCCTCCTATATGGTCATATTACATGACTACTATTTACAGGTCAAGATTTCTTACCACCCCACCAGCTCCCCGCGAAACGCCTTGGCACGTAGGGATGGCGTCAACCCTTCCCCCAAATCAAGATTTTGTATATGTGTTCCAACAGTCCAAATCGCAAGTTCATCCGGCTCCGGAAGATTATCAAGATCCGCCAGACTCTTGTCTTTCAGCCAGAAGATGTCCAGGCTGGTTTTATCCCGACTGATTATCTGGTCATAGTTGAATCTGCGCCAGCGCTTAACTTTCAGGCTTTGCCAGGTGTATCTCCAGGAATCCCCACGTTGCGGTTATAAGGAGGCTTGCTGTATTCATCAGCCATTTTGAGGAAGATCAGGTAGGTGAGTTGTTCCAGAGAAAATCGAGGTTAAACGCCGCCAGCGCAATCAACGGGTGTATCCAGCGCTCCCCAAGGCAGTTCTGCCAATTATGAACCAGATGAGTAATCGCACCAGGAGTGTCATTGGCGGAAACCGTGCGGAAGCGCACCCTTTCCCGTCCATCTGCAGAACGTTCAATGATATCGCCATCTTTTTCCTTGTTTCGGTCATGGTAGCGTAACCTCCCAGAAAAACAAGAACATCGCTATAAATACTCCGTCAAACCCTTTGCTCCCAACTGCTCAACCACTTTCTTCACATCCTGGCAGCGTTCCCGGTCGCAGACCAGAATCGCATCCGGCGTTGAAACAATTACCAGATTGTAAACTCCAACCGTCGCTACCATTCTCCCGTCGGAATATATGAGGTTGTCGGATGAATCAATATCTATATGTTCCGCAGCGTTAATACAAACCGTCCCGGCGCTGTCAGGCTCGACAACCTCCGGCAGAGCGCTCCAACTGCCGACATCACTCCATCCCATTTCGACCGGCACCATCTGCACTTTGGCTGATTTTTCCATTACCCCGTAATCGATTGAAATGCTCTCTATATCCTGATAAAGAGCCGAAATCCGCTCATTCAGGCCGACGTCACCTTCTGTGCCGGGGTTTAGCAAAGGCTCAAGCTTTGCACGTAGAGTCGGCATATACGCCGCCATCTCTGCAAGCATCGCGTCGGCTCGCCAGATAAACATGCCGCTGTTCCAGAAGAAGTTACCCTCGCTCAGATAGTGCACGGCTTCTGCCAGCGGCGGTTTCTCGACAAAACGCCTGACCTGAAACGGACCCTGTGCTGTTATTGCAGTCATATCCGCTTCGATATACCCGTAGCCGGTCTCAGGGCATGACGGCATAATACCGAGCGTCACCAGAGATCCGCAGCCGGCTGCCTGCGCCGCAAAAGTAAGTGTGTCGCGCAGAGCGGTTTCATTTTTTATGAAATGGTCTGCCGGAAGTACAGCCATGACTCCTGATGGATCACGAGCTGCAATCAGCGCGGCTGCGAGTCCGATGGCCGGGGCAGTGTTTCGCCCGACCGGCTCTGCGATAACGTCAATCGGCACCAAATCATAGAGCTGCATTTGCCGTTCAGTTTCAGCCGCCTGCAACTGGTTGGTTATTATGAGGATGCGCTTCGGATGGAGCGGCAGAACGCGTTCAACGGTTCTCTGCAGCATGCTGCGATCGCCGGTGATTGAAATCAACTGTTTCGGGAGAGCAACTCTCGAAAGCGGCCAGAATCTGGTGCCTGAGCCACCGGCCAGAATAACAATATACATAGATGAACTCCGGTTATTTGTATTGGATTCGATAGAGGAAATCAGCAGTTTCCCGTCCGAGATCACTGAACGAATCGGTTGTGTTGATGACATCCCACAGAGTTTGCTTTAAAGAAGCCACATCCTGACCAGTGGCACCATCTCGCAGGTTGACAACAACGGTAATTTTAAAACGGCCAAGGCGGATAAATTTTCCTGTAAGAACCAATGTTGCCGCATCCGGTTTCCCGTCACGGTAAATTTTTTTAAACATCTGGTGAGAAACGACAAAACGCTCGATATGCCCGGAGAGCTCTCCCGGAAGCTTCGCATAATGGAGTTCGCGTTGACTCAGTCCCTCATCAGAGGCATCAGAATACAACTCCCTTTTTAGTTCCAGGTCCTGAATGAGAAGCTTTGTGTAGTTGTACATCGGTTTTGGATTCGTAACGAGTTCCTCTTCGATCATCGTAGTCGAAGAGGTGGCGCAGCCAGCAGAGATAAGCATCAGAGAGAGACAGCAGAGCAGCAGGAGCGAGCGGATATTTGGAGAGCAACAGCTACCCGGCATCCGCTATCTCGCAACGATTGTAGTCATCATTAAAGCGGACGATATCATCTTCACCCAAATATTCACCACTCTGAACTTCAATAATTACAAGAGGAATTTTCCCCGGATTTTCAAGACGATGACTCTCACCAATCGGAATAAAAGTCGACTCATTTACGTTGATGACTTTTTGAGTCTCTCCGCAGGTAACAAGAGAGGTTCCTGATACCACGATCCAGTGTTCACTGCGATGATGATGTTTTTGAAGAGAAAGGCGCTGCCCAGGCAGAACTTCAATCCGCTTTATTTTATAGTTACTGCTCTCATCGAGAACGGTATATGTTCCCCATGGGCGTTCGCCCCGTTCCATAGTCAGTTCCATTGACAATCCTTTTTAGAGTATTATTTTCCTCGAAGCTTCATATATTCTTGCAGCGCCTTACGCCAGGATTGCGGATGATAACCGGTTTCACTGCTCAGCTTGGTACAGTCCAAAGTAGAATAGAGCGGTCGCCTGGCCGGACGATTCAGCTCTGTTGTAGTCATCGGCCTGACGACAACATTTAGCCCTGATTCTTCAAAGATTGCTTTGGAGAAGCCGTTCCATGAGCAGTATTCAGAATTTGCCGCGTGGTAGACTCCCCGGCAGTCGCTATCAATCAGGGCGATGATTGCCTGCGACAGATCAACCGTCCAGGTTGGCGAACCGATCTGATCGTCCACTACCGTTAATTCGCTCTTTTCGGTGCCCAGACGGAGCATGGTCTCGACAAAATTTTTACCATGCAGGCCGTACAGCCACTGCGTCCGGACAATGAGGTGTTCAGGAGAGTATGCGGCGTTCATTTCTCCTGCCAGTTTCGATTCACCATAAACACTGATCGGACAGGGAGCATCATCCTCGACGTACGGTGTCCCCTTGCCGCCATCAAACACATAATCAGTGCTGACCTGCACCAGCAGAGCACCGGAATCTTTGCACGCTATTGCCAGATATGCGACTCCTTCAGCATTGACAGCCATTGCCGTTTCAGCAGCACTCTCACAGCCGTCCACATCTGTATAGGCGGCACAATTGATAACCACCTCCGGCTTCAGATCGCCAATGAGTTTAAACACCGATTCGGGAGACGTAATGTCGATCTCGGCGATATCGACTCCGACTCCCCGGTCGCCCAGCAGCGCCATCAGATCACGACCCAGCATACCATTGGCTCCCACAACCAGGATCACAGGGCACCTCCGCCATACTGGCTTTGATAGTATGCGAGATAGGCACCGGAGGTGACATCGGCCACCCATTCCTGATTGGCAAGATACCAGTCAATCGTTTCGGCGATACCCTGTTCAAAAGTATATGCGGGGCTCCAGCCGAGATCGGAGGAGAGTTTGGACGCATCGATGGCGTAGCGGCGATCGTGCCCGGGACGATCTTTGACAAAGGTTATCAAGGTGCGGTTTTCACCAGCGACCCGTCCAAGACGAGCATCCATGAGGTCACAGACCAGATTGACAATATCGATATTTTTCCATTCGTTGTTACCGCCGATATTATAGACAGCACCAGGGGTTGCCCCCTTCAGAACCGCTTCAATAGCAACTGCGTGATCCCTGACATGCAGCCAGTCACGAACATTCAAACCATCACCATAGACCGGCAAAGGTTTTTTATTGATTATATTATGAATGAGGAGCGGGATTAGTTTTTCGGGGAAATGGTAGGGGCCGTAATTGTTAGAGCAGCGGGTATTCAGTGTCGGCATACCGAACGTCTCGTGATACGCCCGCACCAGCAGGTCAGCGCCGGCCTTACTTGCCGAGTATGGCGAGTTGGCAGCCAACGGCGTTTCTTCTGTGAAGAAGCCGGTATCTCCCAGGCTGCCATAGACTTCATCAGTCGATATCTGAAGGAAGCGGAAGTTGGTGACTGCTCCTGACTGCCAATGTTTGCGGCTCTCTTCAAGCAGTATCTGCGTGCCGAGTACATTCGTGCGGACAAAAATCTCCGGCCCGGTAATGGAGCGATCAACATGCGATTCTGCTGCAAAGTGTACCACCGCATCTATGCGTCGGTCGGCAAGCACCCTGGCAACAACTGCGGCATCGCCAATATCACCTTTGATAAAGTGATAATCAGAATTCCTTTCAAGCGCGGTCAGGTTTTTGAGATTTCCGGCATATGTCAGGCAATCAAGGTTTGTGACACTGCAACCAGGATTATCAGCCATGAATGAATGAATAAAATTGGAGCCGATAAAACCAGCTCCTCCGGTAACCAGTAGTGATGTGGGAATAAAGTTCAAGTATAAGCTCCTTAATTGGTGGAAATCGGAACCAGCTGGGATAAAATTACCCTTCAAGGATCGATGCTCTCGCTTCTTCAAGCATCGCTTCAAGTTGGACAATCTGGGTATCAGTGATATCAAGTATTTCCGCTTCCTCTGTATTTATGAGAACAAGATCCGGTTCATGCTTCAAACCGAGCCCGACCCGGTGGCACGCCATATTGGCAAATCGCACAATGGCCAGCATCTTGTTGACACGGTCCCATTTTTCAGCATGATGATCGTTAATTACCTCGCAGTAGATAGTCGGAAAATTCCAGTGCTGCATCATGCGATGCCCCTGTTCAACGTGCATCGTTTCAAAAATTTCCCGAATAAGGTCATCATCAAAATCTGAATCTATCTCACCCGCTTTCACAAGATTCTCAAATGATTTCAGCAGATAAAGCTTGCCGACGTCATGAAGGAGACCTGCCAGATAAGTCTCGTCGGCGACACCGCGCATACCGCAGGAGAGAGCCAACCAGCGCCCTCCGAGGGCACAGCCGTGACTGTGCAGCCACATTTCCTTCATGTAGTTATCGACTGCAGGATGGGTCGACGAGTGGACTGATGCCTGAGAAGCAGCAATGACCAGATTGATGACCTGCTGAGCTCCAAGACGAATAACTGCTTCCTTGATTGTCGCTACCTTGGAACGCCCCATATACATGGGCGAATTGGACATTTTAAGCATCTGACTGGCCAGAGACATATCCTCACTGGCGACAAGAGAGACTTCGTCAACGGTAAAATCATAATTTGCAAGCATTCTCTGAAGTTTTAAAGCAACAGGATGAAAAATCGGCAGTTCAATCGGTTGAGAAGCTAGTAAACTCCTCACTGTTTTTGGAACAGATACTGATGACATAGCAGATCTCCTTTATTAATATTAACAACCACAACCACAGTTATGGCAAATTTTTCTAAACTCATCTGCAGGAGCAACCGTTTCCGGTGCAAAAGCAATACGTCGTATGGCGCTGTTGATGTCTTCCATAATATTCAGGTTCGGGCTTTTACCGATAATATGGCCGATACACTGGCTGCTCTGGCCATTCTGCGATGTAGATATTTTCACGACATTCAACAAATCGGCATAACTGTTGATAGAAATAATCAGATCCCGATTGCGTACTACGGTTATAATCACTCCCAACCGCCTCATCTCCTTGGTCAGATCTGCCAGAAAAGTCTGAAAATGCTGACCGTCAAAGTCGATGAACCACTCTTTTCTTATATGTTTATGACCTTGAATGGTGATGACCATCTGTACCATTTTTTTACACGCCATTACCAGACTCCGAAACTTTGATCAGAACAGTGCCGGACACTCTGCATTCCATGCCGCAAATCCGGCCCCGGTAAGGTTCAGAAACGAATCAATCCGTTGCCGGTAGAACTCCAGCTCTCCGGCCTCCTGTAGAAGAAGAGTGAGTTCAGCAGCAGAGATCAGATGCTGGCGATGTAAATACCGATATAACTCGGTTATCGCAGCCAAATGACGCTCCAGGAGCTCGATTTCCGGATCCAGAGTATGGGTGATAAACCAGGAAGCGGCAAATTTTTTAACTATACCCGGCTGGGGGCAGACGATGTTACGGCGACCAAAATCGATCAGATAATCACGTAGATAGAGATCAGCGCTGAATGCGAGTTCTGATGCCTGTTCAGCCGACATTCCACGCTGCTGCAGAAAGAGATAAAACTGCTTCAGAATCTGCTGACATCGTTCATCTACGCGCAACTCCTCGTCCATTGTCTCAAATTCGAAGTCATCGTGTTCAAATTCAATTTCAGGGATCTGCGTCATTCTATCGTCTCTCATTATCAGGCAGGATTAAGTTCAAGCAAATCTTTATGAACAAAGCGGCCGTTCTTCTGTATCAATATTTCATCAAACCAGATTTCTCCGTCAGCAAGGATCTTTACCAGATCCCAGTGAACAGAGGAACGGTTGCCGTTGTCACACTCGTCATATGCTTGTCCGGGAGTAAAATGAATCGAGCCAAAAATCTTTTCATCGAAAAGGATGTTGCGCATCGGTTGCCGGATTCCAGGGTTGACACCAATGGCGAATTCTCCGATGTAACGCGCTCCTTCGTCGGCATCAAGTATCTTGTTAAGCGCCTTGCCCATACCACCATCTGCGGTGGCCTTGATTATTTTCCCATCAACAAACTCGAAACAGACTCCGTTATACTCCTTGCCCTGATAGATGCTCGGACAGTTGTAGGTGATATGCCCCTGGACAGAATTTCTCACCGGGGCGGTAAACACCTCACCATCCGGCATATTGAAGCGGCCATCGCATTTGATGCCCGGCAGGCCTTCAATACTGAAACCAAGATCCGTGTCAGGAGCATGAATTCTCACTTTTTTTGTTCGATCGATCAGTTTTTTAAGCTTCTCCTGTTTCTTAGACTCCGCTTTCCAGTCAATGCAGCAGGCCGAGAAGAGGTAATCTTCATATTCATCAAGGCTCATACGGGCTTCCTGAGCTGAAGCATGGGTCGGATAGCGGGTCACGCACCAGCGGGTGTGTTTGACACGCTGATCTATAAGTGGCCTGGTAAGCTTTGCATATGCAACCACAGAATCCTGACGGGCATTTGCCATGACCATCGAATTATTGCCGGCTGAAATGCCGATATAGACCGTGACCGATTTATAGAAATCCAGTTTGTGCTGTGGAAAGTGATCAAGCTGCTGATTATTGGCAAGGTTATAAAAAATACGGTCGATTTCAGGAACTGAAAAGGCGTATTCAACATACTTTGCGCCACGCGAGAGACAGAGCGCGTAGAGTTCCTTAACCAGAGGCAACGCCTCAAGACCGGCGGCATTGATAAGAACAACATCGCCTTTTTTCACTCTGGTCGAGTAGTCAACCAGTATCTCTGCAAACTGACGTATTCTCGGATCGTTCATAGACACCTCTGCTTGGATAGCGGTAACTGTTTAATGCATCATCAACCGGTTGACCCCCATGACAAGACCGCTCTGCGGACCGGCCAGCATCTGTACACCAAGCTTGAGAATCGGAGAAATAATGTATGAAAACATATTGGTAAAGAACACCAGGAGAATAATGATCACCATTCCGTACGGCTCAATACGGGACAGGGTGGCCGCCCCCTTGTATGGCAGCAGACCGACCAGCACCCGGCCACCATCAAGCGGCGGCAATGGAATCATGTTGAATATTGCCAGCAGGAGATTTATGTAAACCGAAAAAGCCAGCATCAGCACGACAGGCTCAATAAACATGGCAAGTGGAGATCCTGAAGCGGCTGGATTGCCAAAGGCAATCACGCCCCTGAGCAGAAAAGCTGAAAGCGTTGCCAGTATGATGTTGGTGATTGGACCGGCAGCGGCAACCCATATCATATCGCGTTTGGGATTCCGAAGATTTTCATACACAACCGGAACCGGCTTGGCCCACCCTATGCCAACAAAAAATATCATAAGTGTACCGACAATATCGATATGCTTCAGCGGATTGAGCGTCAGCCGTCCAAGCATACGAGCCGTCGGGTCACCCAGGCGCCACGCAACGTATCCGTGAGAGACTTCATGACAAACGATCGCCAGCATTCCTGGAACGAGCATTACAGAAAGCTTGAGAAAGAAACCATCCATAAAAATATTTCCTTGTATATTAAACAGTTATACGCTGTTTGTTGCATTGTCTACATGGAGATGAGCTTGCACCTTATAAATGCCCATTCCATGCAAGGTTTGAGAATATAAACCATGTCCTCTGGTCCGTCCACTATTTCCTTGTTATTTTAGGATGTCGGAAAGGTGCCCGCTCATGAACAGTGCTTTTACGTTTGGTTTTAACTTTGATATTTTTTCAAACGCTTCTACACCATTGTACCTTGGCATAATTGTCGCGAACCGGTAATATCCCTGATGAAGGCCACGTATCGTCCAGCATCAATCGGACGAAACTGAACACTGATCTCTACGTCAATGATCTTGCCGTCCTTGCATCGATGCCGGGATACAAAACGATCCTCATCCTGGGCAATTATCTTAGTAATCCTGGCGGAGTTCTGCGCCGTGTCTTCGGCGTCCTCCAGATCGTAAACTGTCATCGAGAGCAGTTCCTGCCTGCCATAACCGCTCATGCGGCAGTACGTTTCGTTGACCTCAAGAATACGGCCGGTGGTATCAACCTGCATGAAACCATCCATGGCGGTTTCCAGTATGGTACGGTGCTGCTCCTCGCTATCCCGAAGTTCCTTTAACCTCTCTTCAAGTTCATTAGTCCGCTCTGCAACACGCCGGTTCAGTTCCCTGTTGATATTTTCAAGTGACACCTGAAAATCCATCACTTTGACGAGTGACTTGACTTTTGCCAATACCTCTCTGTTTGGTACCGGACGGTACAGATAGTCGACAGCCCCTGCATCTAACCCATTAATTTTGTCATCAAAACCAGTTTTAAGCCCTGACATTAGCATGAATAAACTGCCCGCAAATGTCGGATTTTCCTTGATAGTTCGCACTAAATCAATACCGTTCCAATCCGGCAGCACAACATCCATAAGAAAGATGTCAGGAACGATCGTTTCAATACGTGCCAGACATTCACCGCCTGAGGCCGCCGTGATGACCTCGAAGCCTTCCTGAGTCAGGATGCGTTCATAGACGCGAAGCATATCCTTATTATCGTCAATCACCATCACTTTATGCGTGGCCTGCATCTGTGCCCCCAATCGGTAGCGTTACTATGAAACGAGCGCCACCCTCCAGTCTGTTTTCAGCACGGATATCTCCACCATGCCCCTCGACAATGCGTCGACAGATGGCCAGGCCGAGGCCGGTACCCTTTTCGCCTCGGGTGCCCACTCTGCTGGCTTTACTGAAAGGAACGAACAGCTCATCGAGAAGATTCGCCGGCAAACCTTCGCCATGATCCTCAACTCTCATGACGATGTTTGCACTTTCACACTCAAGGGCAAGAAGCACACCACCCTCGGCATGACTAAACTTAATAGCGTTACCAATCAGGTTGTTAAGAACTTGCTCAATCTTGTTGGCATCCCACCAGACGCTCTCCGGAAGGTTGACTGCCAGCGATTTTGATACTGTGACACTCTTATGCCGTGCGAACACCTGGTTGTTCGAAACACACCGGTATACAAAATCGGAAAGGTTCAGCTTCAGAATGCTGAGGTTAAGATTGCCCGATTCTATGGTGGAGATGTCAAGCAGGTCGTTGATCATTCCCAGCATGAACTCACTTGATCTTCTAATGACGCCCACAAGTTCCCGGTCATCATCTACGGTCTCCTCCTTGTCAAGAATCAGTTCACAGTAGGATAGGATTGTGCCCAATGGTGAACGCAGGTCGTGGGCTGCCATGCCGAGAAAATAATTTTTCTGGTTGTTCAGCTCCGCAAGCTCGTGATTATTTTTAACCAGCTCCCGCTGCATGACTGAAAGCTGATTGTTCAGGCGGGTCAACTCTTCATAGATGGATTGATCTTTATCATTTAGCTGGAGAGATGTCTGATGCAACTTCTTCATAACCATCCGCAGATAGTTGGTCTGTTCGTTATTTATCCTGAGCATCTCCTCGATCAGTTCGATTGCTGAATCACGGGAGTTGGCGCCGACGACCAGAAACTTGTCGTCAAAATGTGCAACAGCACAATGGATCGTTGCAATGCCGGTCGTCAGAGGGGCGACGAGTTCCCAGTCAAAAGCCGATCCCTTGGCAGATGCTTCCATGAAAAAAAGCCGAACCTTTTCGTGACACCCTTCATCGAAGATTTCGAGAACAGGCATTCCGTCTGTTAGCGCATGAGCCAAGTCATACTCATTCCGGATAATCTGCACAATTGTGGCGGATGTATCGCAGATGATGACAAAACCTTTTGCGGCCAGATGGTTGGGCATCAGGGTGCAGTCCTGAATTGGGTCAGCAGATGCTGAGCCAGTGTAATCGCATCGGCGGCATCGCGAGCCCAGTGGTCGGCGCCCACATCATGCCAGAGGTCGGTGTTGCTGTTGAAGGGAAGTCCGCCGACCATGATAGGTGGTGAGTTTTCCGGAAGCTCAGCCTTGATGGCGGTAATCATTTCCCGCACAATCGGGACATGATAGGTCATTGTGGCTGATAACGCCACCAGGTGCGGCTTGTGGATCTGTATCGCCGAGACAACCTGCCGATAACCGACTCCGGCACCCAGGTAATAGGCATCCCACCCCTGCATCTCGAAAAAATCAGCCACCATCCTGACCCCGATTTCATGAAGTTCAGAACCGACGCAGGCAGCCACCAGCCTTGCGCCTATGCGGGGAGAGGATATTATCTGCGGATAAAGATCGGCCATAATGGCCTGTGTAGCAGCGGTACAGAAATGTTCTTCTGCAACACTGACCTTGTTGAGAAGCCACAGGCGTCCAATCTCATGCTGTGCCGGTTGGAAAATGGAGAGATAAAGGTCACGGATGGACAGGCCGTTCTCCAGCGCCTCAGACACGATCCGGCCTGCTGCAACCCGGTCTGCAGCCAGCAAAGCATCCAGGTATTCGCGGGCAGTTTCCGGGATGTGGCAGATTAAGCCATGGATGATATTCATATAATTTGGTTCGATCCCGTCAAAGGTCAGCCAGATAGCTTTGAAGGTGGAGCGTGCCACGCATGAGTGCTGTGACAAAGGAAAGCTGCTCCATCCGTTCGTGCCGGTGCCAGGCGACTACGTTTAAGAAGCCACTTTAAATTGTTTCGAAAAGTACACAATACCTCAGAAAGTACGCTTTCTCAACAGCAAAAAGACCAATTGGGCTTGTGGGCGATGTCTTGCCAGGTTTTTATAAATCTCGATATAAAATGTTTTTCCGAATTTTGTTCTGCTTTCCCCCCTGATTTGTTGACACTACAATGTTAACTGTATACAAATAATACCATAGACCAAAAAAACTTCCGTTTTACGAAAGAATGACGATTCAGATGACTGATCTACTCAGTAAAAGCTCGAACGTCGCAAAAATTATCCTTGACACATTAATCCCTGTCAGACATTTTCCACACCACACCACACCACACCACACCACACATCTATAACCCCAACCAGAACTGCATTTTTTTTGAAACCTCGCGATACTTTATGCCGTTGGAGGTGGCTTAGATGCCGGTCAGCATACTGATAGTCGACGACCATGCCATTATCCGAGAAGGACTCAAGATGATGTTCGCATCGTTGAGCAACATGGCGGTTGTTGGAGAAGCTGAAAATGGTCGGATCGCTGTAGAAAAAGCCGATGAG
>CAIMXI010000322.1 GCA_903845365.1 uncultured Geobacteraceae bacterium
GAACACGGAGTAAAATCCGAGAGTTATAGGCTGATACTTTGCTATTATGATTCACCCAAAAGGAATAGGTATTTGTGGTCTTAAACCCTGGGTTTCTCTGTGTTCTCCGTTTCTCCGTGTTATTGAACTGCCGTTTTTAGGTTTATTCGTATCTCAGCGCGTCAATCGGATTGAGGCCTGCCGCTTTTTTTGCCGGGTAAAAACCGAAAAAGATACCGATCGCTCCGGAAAAGATAAAGGCGATGGCAATCGATTGAAACGAAATCATGGTAGGCCAGGCAAGCATGCGCGATACAGTCGTGGCTCCCCCAACCCCCAGAGCAATCCCGATCAATCCCCCCAGCATGGTAAGCAGCACAGCTTCGGTCATGAACTGCAGCAGGATGTCGTTCTTTTTGGCGCCGATCGCCATCCGGATACCGATTTCGCGGGTGCGTTCAGTAACTGAGACCAGCATGATATTCATGATGCCGATCCCCCCCACGATCAGCGAAATGGAAGCAACCGCACCAAGCAGCAGCGACATGGCCTTGGATGATTTTTCCGCTACCGCCAGAATCTCTGAGAGGTTGCGGGTCGAAAAATCGGGGTCCTTGCCGTTACTGATCCGGTGGCGCTGCTTGAGGAGCGCCTGAATTTCACTTTCGGCCTTGCTTATCAACTCCTCGCTCTTCGCCTTGACGATGATTGAGCTGACAATTCCGGTCCGCTGAGAGCGCACCAGATTGCGTTGCGCGGTACGCAGCGGCACAAACACGGCGTCATCCTGATCCTGCCCCTGCGGGGACTGCCCTTTGCGATCAAGAATGCCGATAACTGTAAAAGGGATTTTTTTGATCCTGATTATATTTCCGACCGGATCTGCAGCACCGAACAGGTTTTCGGCGACTGTCTGGCCGAGCAGACATACCTTGATAGCGCCATTTTCGTCCTCCTGGTTGATAGGACGGCCACTTACAACAGGCCACTCGCGGATATCAAACAGCTCGGGCATTCCCCCCATGATAACCGATGACCAGTTCATATTGCCGCTGACTATCTGCCCCGATGTCCTAAGCGTACCGGCTGCGTATGCCACTGAAGGGCATTCCGTCATGATAGCTCTGGAATCGTCACTGGAAAGCGTCTGGGCGCCGCCGCTGCCGCTCCGCAAACCGCCACTGGTCATTGAGCCGGGCAGTACCAGAATTATATTGCTGCCGATACTGGCGATCTGCTGGGAAATGACGTAGCTGGCTCCGGTGCCGACCGCCATCATTGCGATAACGGCAGCGATGCCGATGATGATACCGAGCATGGTCAAAAAAGAGCGCATTTTGTTGGTGTAGAGTGCTCGAATGGCTATCTTGAGCGTTTGAAGAAATTTCATGAGGTTATGCCTTCTGAGCGGTCGGAAATGATCCGGCCGTCCCTGAAGGTTATCTGCCGCCCGGCATGCGCCGCGACATCATGCTCATGGGTAACCATGATAATCGTTATCCCCTGCCGGTTAAGGGTTGTAAAAAGTCCCATAATCTCTTCGGTTGTGCTGCTGTCGAGGTTGCCAGTCGGTTCATCCGCCAGAATGACGGCGGGATTGTTGACCAGGGCACGGGCGATGGCGACGCGCTGCTGCTGGCCACCGGAAAGTTGGCTCGGGTGATTATTTTCCTTACCGGAGAGACCGACCTCCTCCATGGCTCTCAGCGCCTGCTGACGACGCTCTTTCGATCGAAGACCTGCATACACCAGCGGCAGTTCAACATTCTCAATCGCCGGTGTACGAGCCAACAGGTTAAAACCCTGAAAAACAAAGCCGAGTTTTTTATTGCGGATAGCGGCCAACTGGTCGGTCGACATACCCCCCACATCAACACCATCCAGAAGATAGTGGCCGGAAGTAGGGATATCGAGACAGCCGAGAATATTCATACAGGTTGACTTTCCGCTGCCGGACGCTCCCATGATGGCGACAAACTCGCCGGGGGCGATGTCGAAGGAAACCCCTTTAAGCGCCTCGAACTGCTGGTCTCCCATGATGAAGAGCCGACGAATGTCGGTTAAGGAGATGACGCGGTTCATTTTATCTCACCCTGCCTTTTCGCGAATTTCTTGAAGCGAAATATCACGACACATACGTGGTAAACTTCCAGGCAAATTCAGAATCTTTCAGATTGAATCAGCCTTTAAGTTTTGAAAAGTTTTTCAGTATCCGCAGACCGATTTCCTGCGATTTTTCGGGGTGGAATTGAGTAGCAACGACGTTGTCCTGCCAAATGGAGGAACAAAATTCAATCCCGCAGTCCGTCGTTGTTGCTATGACACTGCTGTCATCCGGTTTGACATAATAGGAGTGGACAAAGTAAACGTTGCTACCATCTGTTCCGGAAAACGGAGGACATGACCCGGTATTACGTTCAACCATTTATAAAGCCCAAATCGGCCTGAAGAACAACCCTTGGATCTGATGTGATAACCGCATCAGAGCCGATTTTTTCAAAACCTTTCTGTACGGAGCGGAGATTGCCCATTCCGTAGTCAATTGCGAGATCAGAACCACAGAAAACTGTTTCTCTTCTGCAATGGAGACGGAATTACTGCTGTCCGGAACTCCGGCAGAACACCCTCTATCGTTGCAATCTGAATGTACGCGCATGTGCTGTGCAATATGAACACCGCTGAGCCCTACAACCCCAAAAAGCTGTTGATCACCTTCTGTACTTCGGCGATCGAGACGCTACTGTTGTTGTCCTGATCTACACAGGCTTCCACGGTCTTCAATCCCAGAAACATGTTAATAGCTGATTGAACCTCGGCAATGGTGACGGTGCCGTTGCTGTCGCAGTCGCCAGGTTTTGTGGTTGTGGGTGAAAGTGCGAAAGTTGCAGTCACACTCTTTGCTGTATCCATAGTGACTGTGCAAGTTCCAGTGCCACTACACGCACCTGTCCATCCAGTGAAAGTGCTGCCGTTGGATGAGGCAGCGGTGAGGGTTACGGAGGTGCCGGTATTGAGGGAGGCAGAGCAGGTAGAGCCACAGTCGATACCGCCGGTAGAGGAGGTGACCGTGCCGCTGCCTGTGCCGGATTTGGCTACGGAAAGGGTTGGAGAAGCTGATGTACCTGCCTGGCCACCACGCACAGGCCAGACATAGCTGCTGTCTGTCTTTTTGGTGTATTTCGCGGTGCCATAGGATATGTCGACACTCCTCGCGAAAGCCCCTGCAGGGCCGGTAGTCGACGACCAGTAGACGTCCATCTTGATGTTAGAAAAATCGTCCATGATACCAGCACTATGTGCCTTTTTGATCAAACTTGCCAACTCGTTGATGTTCGGTAGACGCCAGTCGTTATGGCCGGCATAGTTGATGCCGTTGAGGCTATTTATATAATCCAGGGATTGTTGCCAGGTTTTGGTTGCAACGGCAAGATTGGCATCTTTGCTCCAGATCAGACCGGTCAGGTTATCTGTAACAGTCTTATCTGTGTTGCTTGCCAGACTGTTATCGGTGTAGAGAGGATTTGGCCAGGCAACGCCACTCTGAAGTTCGCCATCCTGTCCGGTGCCAATGCAACTCCTGCTGATTCCGATACCAACATAATAACAGTCCGTAATTCCTGTTTTTGGAAGGGTCAAAGCGGCCAACTGTCGGCTACGAACTGGCCAAACGTAGAAGAGGCTATTAGATCCGCCGCTTATTGTGCCATAATTGTCCATTTTGACGCCCCACGAGTAAAAGGAGGTAGAACTGGACGAGCAGTAGACGTCCGCCTGCACGTTTGAAAAACCTTGCCCAATTAACCACGCGGCTTGAGTTGCCAATTTAGCCTGCCCTTTGTTTACCAAACTGTCAAGTTCGTTGATGTTCGGCAGACGCCAGTCATTGTTACCCAGATAGTTTTCGGTATTCAATTTTTTAATGTAATCAAGGGCTTGCTGCCATGTAATAACTGTTACCACATTCATTGGAATACCAGCTACATCAAGCGTGGCACCAAACGAAGGGTCGCGCGTTTGCCTCAGGTTGGCGTCTTTTGTCCAGACCAACCCAGTCAGATTGTCAGTTACGCTTTGATCGCCGTTATCACTAAAACGTGGATTAGGCCATGCAACACCTGTTTGTAATTCACCATCCTGGCCGGTTCCGGCGCATGAAATTGTTGAACCTGCCGTATCAAAGCAGGTAGTCTGTCCCGTCTTTGGTATCGGTGCTGGCGGGGAGGCAAAGGCAATTGAGATTGTTGAGCAGAAGAGAAAGAAAGCAAAAATGGTGCTGAGCAGGCGTGGCATGAAATGTTTCCTCCGAATAAATTTGATATTACTCCGCCAGCAACAGCGCCGCCTTTACCGATGTCTCTCCAGTTTTTCTAAAAATGAATCCGGCATTTGCCACACAATCATTAGCACTATAATTGGTACAGACATAGAGAGTATTTTCTCCCATCACGAACGAATCGCTGTTCAGGTTCGATGGCGGTCTGGTAGTACTGATAAGTTTAGTTGCCCGTCCGGTTCTGTCCGCTATTGGCAATTGAAGCAAAAGTTCTTGATTCTCGGCCAGGCAGTATTTGCACGCCTCTGTAAGTACCTGCGTCCAGCTACGTACATCCATGAGATGACCATTTGGCATACGAAGCTTGGCCGGTTTTTTCCTTTTTGCATCCCAAGAACCATCAAGCAGCAGCCACGGCGCTTGTATGTTTTCCAGTGCTGGCTCAACTGCCACTGGTGTAAAGCGACCACCGGAAAGATTGGATATGACTCGTTCCATCTCCAATAGCTTTCTCTCCAGGTCGTTATGTTTTTGCATAAAAACATCCTCGACTTTTTGTATCTCCGGTGCAAAAAGGGCTGCGTCAAGAGTCTCCACGAAATATGCAGCAGCCTTTGACAACTCTGATTCTTCCAGTTGCCCAAGGTCTATTCTTTTTGCAGGTTCCTGACTTGACGCACTGATACTTGTATAGTGTGACCATTTCAAACCGTCGGTAATGTACAAATTTTCTACGCCCAGAGTGAAAGCATAGCCAACCAATTGGATAAAGTGGTTTTCCAGGGGTTCACCTAACTTCTTGGCTTCAATGATGATAGGTTTCTCGGCATTGAGGTGGTAATCAAGAACTCCTGATTTTCCATTAGCGGTGATGGGTTTTTCGACTTCCACCATTGCAGGATTTGCGACCTCCCATCCCAATGCTCGTAAAACCGGATCAATAAGCACGGCACGGGTTACAGCCTCGTTTCGCTGAAGTTGTTCGCGGTAGCTTGCTGCAGAAGATTTAACCAGTTTCAGCACTTCGCACAGGCTTGTTAGTGGACTTTGCATTATTGTTATCCTTAAAATATGAGCATTGGGTGTCAGGCTTCCAAGATTGCAAGTTTTCTCGTTCCCACGCGCTGCGTGGGAATGCAGCTGTGGCGCGCTGCGCCACGAGTTGAAAATCAGTGAAGACACATTATACGGCTATCTACAAGTTTTCTCATTTATGCTTTGCTAAATGTTTTGCACGACAGTTTCACTTGTGCACAGCTAAACGCAATATTTTTACTCTCTACTCTGCTGGATACTGGGCGCAGCGCGCCTTAACTGCATTCCCACGCAGCGCGTGGGAACGAGAGGCATCCGGCACGGCTTTGATCAAGGAAATCAGCGACTTCAACCGACCTGCGCCATCAATCTAAACGTATCAGCGGCAGCTGTTATTACTTTCATCCTTCCATGACCACTAAAAGTTTTCTCTTCAACACTGAAAAGCCCAGCTTCAGTAAGCTTATCAATGTCTCGCTTTACTGCGCTCCGATCCCGGTGAAGACGGCGGGCAATCTCCGCAATAGAGCCAGGTTCCTCTTTAACCGCCTTGAAGAGATTCATCCTAGCTGTCGTAACCAGTTCAAGAAGTTCTTGTGGATCTTCAAACGATATAACACACTCAGGTTCAACTCTCTCGCCACTATCCAATTTTCGAGCAAATTCTTTTCCTCGCTCAAAGAAGTCTTTTTCCGTTCCGGTAGTAATCGTCAACTTCATCATGCAGTTACCTCTCTGTTTTCTCTTTCAGGAACAGTGACCATTTTAACAGAATTTTCATATTTCCCCGCTTCAACGGCAATTTTTGATTTTGAATTTTGAATTGAAAAGCATGTCTGAACCAGGATTATTTGGATTATTGGATTAACTGGATTTCCGCTTATCCTTGCATGCGATTACGTCGCTGATTTCCTGAAACAGTGCTTTATGCTCTATCCTTGAAGCTGCAACAATCCCTTGAGCAGTGTGCTTGTGTTCAGGATAGGTGGGAAGTTCACGCGCAGCGGGATCAAGGGCGTTGTCATAGCGGAAAACAAGCGAACCATCAGCCATATACTGATACCCGTATTTAATAACCTTGCCTCGATGCCCTATAATAAGGAATTCCTTGAAGTGTAGTTTAGAACCGTCAATAAAGGATATTTCCAGGCGAACAAAAGCGGCGTCCGGTGCACGTTCTTCAATAGTGATCTGCCTTGATTCCAGGTATGGATGGGAATCAAGCAGTTCAATCAACCGACTAACATACGCCTTCAAACGCATATATGAACCGATTCAAGAGCGGCATGTTCAGATTCAAGATGCTGCAAAAGAGCCAACTCGCCTTCCAGTTCAATGAAGTCCATGTCATTGGCATCATTATGTTCTATTTCACCTGCCATAAGCCGCAATGGATCTACTTTAAGTGCCTTTGAAAGCGCGTCCACTCTGCGTTTCGTAGTTTTTATGCTGTTGTTGACAATCCGGAGTTCCCGGTCGAGGGCTCCTGCTAGTAGTGGAACAGACAGAGGAAACATACTTTGTATGGAAATAGTTGTCATTAAATACCTCTCTCGGGGGAATAAAATAGTAACATCACTTACATTATACGGCTATCTACAGGTTTTCTCATTTATGCTTTGCTAAATGTGTTGCACGACAGTTTCACTTTTGCACAGCGATACGCAATATTTTGATTCTTTGCCTGTTGGATACTGGGCGCAGCGCGCCTTAACTGCATTCCCACGCAGCGCGCTCATCGTTATACACAAGTCTGTAACGTATCTTCTTTAAATGAAAGACCGACAGACAAAAAGCTTGTCATCCTGAGGTACGAAGGATCTGCTTATTGCTTTTGACTTAATTCA
>CAIMXI010000323.1 GCA_903845365.1 uncultured Geobacteraceae bacterium
ATACGAGGATATGCACCTGATGAAAAACTGCAAGCACAACATTCTTGCCAATAGTGGTTTTGGTTACTGGGGCGCCTGGCTAAATGAAAACGGACAAAAAATCGTAGTTGCTCCCCAAAAATGGTTTGCCAATGATGAGATTAATGCTTTGTTCGATCTTATCCCCAAAGAGTGGTGTCGGTTATGAACCACATCAGTAATTGAGTTCCTTAATCGAATCAAACTTCGGCGAACATGGAGAAATATCATGAATTCCTGCATCATCTGTAAATATATATTTGAAAATAGTATCTGTGACTCCTACAACAAATGTATTTCCTGCGGAAGCTATATTTACATTAGTGATTCTTCTGCCGCTGACCTCAATAAGGAATTCTACAACAATCTGCAGATCAGCAAATACAATGTAGATATTTTCAAAAAAATATTTTCTATTTTTATAAAAGCCTGGATAAGCGGAAAAGGGCTGCTGCTTATAAGGAGTTCGATGCCAAGCACGCCGTTGTATTGGAAATCATCCGAGACAGACACAAAACTATTTTGGAGATCGGGTTTGGAACCGGGGAGAATTTAATCAACTTGCTGGACGCTGGAGTTGATGCTTATGGAATAGATATATCCGAAGCTAACGTTGCAGACTTTGTTAATAAGCATCCGCAATATGCAGACAGGGTCAGTTGTTCAACAAAAATAGACAAACCCGTAGATATTGTTTATACATCTGCGCTATTTGAGCACCTTGATAACCCTCAGGAATTTATTGATAATATCAATGCATTAATTTCTGATAGAGGAATAGTTGTTTTGGATAACATTCCATTGGCAAATGACAATAGCCATAATATCTCACCTGATAGCGACATCAGCTTTTGGAACGGGATACATAAGGCTGTATACACAAAACAGGCAATTTTTGATTATGCGGCAAGAAACGGCTATGAATCATTCGCCAGCGGTGACTTCGACCATTTCACTTACAAGGTGTTGAGCGCTCATAAATATTATGGATATAGTGTTATTGAAGATATTAGACATCCGTTTATGTCTGGAGAACGACTACCAACAATTTGGAGTTTTGTCAAAATTTGTAGATTGGCGGTGCGAATGAACTCACCAGCTTTGTGGGGTTTTGTTGTACTGAAAAAAACAGTCTGACCGTCTATCAATGCTGGCTAAATGCTTGGGGGCTAAATGAAATTAATAAAAAAGGCAGGAATCTACGCTGACCGGTTAAGAAGGGCATACAAATATGCCAAAGAGAGCAAACTGTTTTATGAGCCGAAGCTCACTCCATTAGGTTTTAAATTTTTCGGACACAGAGAGATGGAGCAGGGGATTTTCGAACCTGATGAGACAAAATTGGTAACCGAACTGTTGGATAAAGTTGATCAGTTCATAAACATAGGTGCAAACATAGGCTATTATGCATGTCTTGCCAGGCAAAAAAAAGTTTATTCTATAATTTTTGAGCCTATGCCGAGTAATCTCATCTTGTTACAAAAAAACCTTCTTGCTAATGGTTTTAAGGACGGGTTTGAGATATTTCCGATGGCACTGTCAAACAGAACAGGCCTACTTGAAATGTATGGCAGCGGCACCGGCGCATCACTGATCAAAGGATGGGATAACACGCCTGATTATTATGTTACTCTGGTGCCGGTTTCTACAGTTGATACCGTTATAGGCTCCCGCTGTTCCAACAAACAGTCCTTTGTTCTAATTGACGTTGAGGGCGCTGAAAAACTAGTACTTGAGGGGGCAAAATCGCTCCTGAAAGCTGCTATTAAACCGGTATGGATGATTGAAATTGCTACGACGGAACATCAGCCTGCCGGTTTCAAGATAAATCCAGACTTACTGGATACTTTTAATGCCTTCTGGGAAAACGGATATGAAGCGTGGACTGCCAGCAATGTAGTCAGGTTGATAGAAAAAGATGAGTTGATGAAGATAGTTGCAGGTGAAAAAAGCACTTTGCCGGGAAACAACAATTTCCTTTTTATTGAAAAAGGCCGTAAAAGTGACTTCCTGCAATAATTTATTGATTATTGAACCAAATCTCCGCAATCACAGCGGTCATTATGCAGAGTTCGTCAGGGCTGTTGGTTCACGTTCAAAAAACGAAGTCCTTGATGTTTATGCACACCCGGATGCCGATGACATGCTGCGTGAAATGCCAGGTGTTCAGGTCTGCACGGATGAACCGCGGACGGGACATCCGCTTGCCGAGTGGTGTACCATTGCGCGAGCCGTCAGAAATGAAACTCCCTTCCTGATTCTGACTTCTGACGGACGTCATTCTGCGGCAGTTGCCATTGCTGCCACAGTAAATTCAAGTAAGCCGGAGAAGGCCCATCTCTTCTTTCATCGAGCACCATCCACATTACGGGACCGTTTTTTCCTTCCATTTGCTGCACTGACAAAAAAGTATGCGCTGGCCATCACCTCTACAGAAATTGTTGCGGCAGAGCTCCGTACAGACGGGTGGCTCAGAGTTGTCTCTGTGCCGTATCCCGCTCTCGGGGCTGCAGTGCCTCCACAACCAGCAGCGTTCTCACATTTGCTTATGGCAGGGGCGGCCAGATTGAACAAAGGGCTCGATATCATAACAGAACTTGCCGAGCAGTGGGCGACAGAAGGGCGCACTATTCCCCTGTTTGTGCAGGTGTCAAAAAAACATGCGGCAAAGCATGGTCGTCGCGAGGCCGTTGCTGTTGAAACTCTGCTCTCATCAGGATATTCCGGATTAGTAACCGATGAAAATCCTCCCGACAGATCCGAGTACCTGAAGAGATTCGAGGGGGCACTCGTCCTCGCACCATATAACCAAGAGCATTTTGCCAGCCAGGTGAGCGGTATTGTGCTTGATGCTTTGCTGCATGGAGCGCCGGTTATCGCCACCCATGGTACCTGGGCCGGAGATCAGGTAGAGCGCTTTGGTGCCGGTATGACCATCGCCGAACGAAGACCTGCAGCGCTCATAGCGGCTATAGACAAAGTGCTGGCTGATTGGACGACGTATGCCGCCAATGCCTGTGCTGCAGCGCAAATTCTTGCCCAGAAACATGATCCACGGCACTTACTTGATGTATTATTATAATTGCATTTATCTACTCAAAAAAATGCAAAAATGTAAAAAAAAGGTTGATTTAATTCTTTATGATGATATTTTCTACGAAAGTTAGTCGTGTCATGGTTTCTATCTAAAAAATGAAGGGGGTAGAGTTATGGAAGAGACAACATCTGTAGAGAAAAAATGTGAAGAAACAACTGCCGAGGAATCTGCGATATCTGTCGACCCTGCCGAGGGAAGAACTGAACGTCTGGAAAAACTTGCCAAAAATCATATTTTGGCATCAATGGGGGTTGGGCTGATTCCCATTCCTCTGCTTGATCTGGTCGCCTTGATGGGGATCCAGCTTGATATGATCAAAAAGCTGTCAGCGGAATATGATGTGCCGTTCA
>CAIMXI010000324.1 GCA_903845365.1 uncultured Geobacteraceae bacterium
GAGAACACGGAGTAAAATCTGAGAGTTATAGACTTAAACATTGCTTTTAAGATTCACCCAAAAGGAATAGGTTTTTGTTGTCTTAAGCCGTTGATTTCTCAGTGTTCTCCGTTTCTCCGTGTTATTTAACTGCCGTTTTTAGGATAAATGTCGCCCCGTTTTGTCCAGGATAAAAGCCAGAGAATTCCGCTCGTGCGGAATTTGAGCTAACATGCTCATTTTGAAGAATACAGCTTCAAAAAGTGGCCACATATTTCAGTTTGACAGAAAGAATCAAAACGGGACGCTGGAGCGTCAGAGGCTGCGTTCCCACGCTGGAGCGTGGGAACGATAAGAATGGTGAAAATTCTATGGATATGATTGAGTCCAAACCACAGGTCATTATTGTTGAAGACGAACCGGTTCTGCGTGATAATCTCATTATCGGCCTGACAGCGCACGGCTTCCAGGTTCGGGGCGTAGCTGATGGTGCGTCGCTGGATATTGCCATGTCTGATCAACCTGCCGACGTCGTGGTTCTTGACTTGGGATTGCCTGTCGAAGATGGGATCGATATTGCCAATCGGTTAAAGGGGCGCACGGATCTTGGGCTGATCATGGTGACCGCTCGAAGTTCGGCTGATGACCGGATTCTTGGGTTGGAGAGCGGTGCGGACGGCTATTTTGTCAAGCCGGTGAATATAAACGAACTGGCTGTTACAATCAGAAATCTGGAACAGCGCCTTGTAAAACGGCCTGATACCGCTTGGCAGCTAAACACGGAATCGTCAACTCTCTGCACTCCCGCCGGAATTTCAGTTTTTCTGACTGATCAGGAGTGCAGAGTGATGCGCCTTCTCTTGAATAAATCAGGAGCCAACGTGACTTATCAGGAAATTTTTCTTGTCCTGGGCCAGCCTGATGATATTTATGCAAAGGCACGTCTGGAAGTTCTTGTTAGCCGTCTCCGCTCAAAAGTTATGAAAGCTGACTGTAGCGAAACACTGCCGATCAAGGCCCGCCACAGTATCGGCTATATTTTTCTGACTGGATAATTCTACTTTGTCACATTACGTTTTCGTCCCGTAGGGACAGACTGATGGTAGCCGGGGGATTCATTCCCCGGATTCAAATGCCACAATTTCATTCGTCACGTACGTGACGAAAAGACTATTCTGCTTCGATCCCGGCGTTAAAACGCCGGGCTACCATCAATCAGTCACTACGTGACGTAATGTGACAAAGTAGAAATAAGAGGATAAGACATGTGACTGCCCGCTACCGCAATGCAATATTCTTCCTGCTATTCTTCCTGCTGCTGAACGCTGCACATCTTCCGGCCTCTGTAACCATGCCGCTGCAACTCACCTCACAACAGGTTAATACGCCTCTTGCCGGACACCTGGAGATACTGAAAGATGATACCGGTAACCTGAATATCGACGAGATAACCTCCAGTAAATATATTACTCGCTTCACATCAATCCCAGGCAATCTGGCAGCTGGTTTTATCCCGAAAGGAGCCGTCTGGCTCCGGTTTACCGTAACACGCTCTTTCGATGCACCTCCAGTCTGGCTGCTGGAACTTGAACCGCCGCTCCTCGAACAGGTGGATATCTATCTGCCGGACGGAAAGGGAGGTTTTGAATCTAGGCATGGCGGCAGTCTGCAACCATTTTCAAAACGGGAGATTCCTTATCGACTGGACCTTTTCCGCCTTAATCTGCCGTCAGAAAAACCGGTAACCATCTACGCGCGGGTTGCCTCCAATCGTTCCATCAATGCCAGGCTGGTGCTCTGGCAGCCTGATCCGTTCAGAAAGAAAGTGATTGGAGAGACTCTCCTACATGGCGCATATATCGGCATAATTTTCCTGGTCGTCTGCATCGGTCTGCTCTACTGGCGGCGATTACAGGAAAACCTCTACGGGTATTATGCCGGCTATGTCCTCGCGATATGTTTAGTCTACATCGAAGTTAACGGTTACATGCACCAGTTTGTGATAACCGATCTAACATGGCTGCTCTCTCCGGTAATGCGACTGGCGCAGATTTTTGCGTTCACGTTCCATATTGAAGTGTTTTTAAACATCGTCAATGTACGTGCAAATCTGCCGCGTATCAACTCCCTGTGCAGAAATTGCAGCTATTTAGCCGCATCCCTCTTTGTCCTGCTTACATTCAGCGGTTTTTCTGATGCACTCATCATTCCGGTTCAACTGTCACTGATC
>CAIMXI010000325.1 GCA_903845365.1 uncultured Geobacteraceae bacterium
AGATTTTGTCCGCCCCGGTGGTAAAGCGCCGTACGTGAAGTTTGTTGTCGAGAAAAATGGTGACGATCTCCGTGCTGTTGAGCAGGTTCCTCATATCATCATTTACCCGTGAAAATTCGTTCATTTTGAATTGCTGTTCAGCATTCACCGTCTGTAGTTCTTCATTTAAGGACTGCATCTCTTCCCGTGAGGTGGTCAGCTCTTCGTTGGTCGACTGAAGTTCCTCATTGGTTGACTGCAGCTCTTCATTTGTGGAGGTAAGCTCTTCCTGAGAGGAGTGCATCTCCTCACGGGTACTCTGCAAAGCTTCGCGGGTCTGGAGGAGTTCCAGTTTCAGTTCGATAGTCGATGCATTGTCGGTTGCAGCATTTTGAGAAGAACTTGATGGCCTCATTTCTGCCTGCTGAGCCACCTCGGAAAATATGATCATTATCATGCCCCGAAGTGCCTCAGGATCCTGAATAGCCTGGACAGTTATATCGACGACTCTCCGGGTTGCATCATCCATTTCTCTTTTAATACCCTTGACGGTAACGGGTCCTTTTTGTCTGAGCGCTTTCTGGAAGGCGCTGCCGAGTTCAAAACGGAGCTCTTCACGGATCATGGCAAAAATATTCCAGTTTGCCTTGCCGGCCGCCGGTTCCAGATATTTGCCTGTCCGCCCGTTAATATAGAGGACATCGCCCTTGTCGTTGGTCAGCACGGCAGGGGGAGAAAAGTGTTGCAGAAGCAGTTGGTCAGCAAGCGTCTGCAGATTGACAGCAGGTTTCATCATTGTGATCTCCTTGGCAAATCCGGGCTTTTGCGGAGCAATCAATACCGGAAATGAGGGCAGTTCCGCCGACAGCAGAGATTCCCGCTTACGGAACAGTCTTGATTTAATGCTTAACGGTTCAAAATGATTGGCGAGCGTGCCGATGGATTCAGCGCTTCCCAAAAAAAGGACTCCACCCGGGTTAAGGCTGTAGTGAAAAAGCGGCATGAGTCTGTTCTGCAGTTCCGGGGTCAGGTAGATCAGGAGGTTACGACAGATAAGAATATCGAGTTTGGTAAAAGGGGCATCCATTATGGCGTTCTGGGTGGCAAAAGTAACCATCTCCCGGATCTCTTTACCAACCCGGTACCCGGCGCCCTCTTTGACAAAAAAACGCTGCAGTTGTTCCGAGGTTACGTCTGACGCGACTTTGGCCGGATAGAGCGCCCGCCTGGCAAAATCTATACCATCCTGGTTTAAGTCTGTGGCAAAGATCTGCAGGGTAAAATGTCCGCCCGGTTTAACCGTTTCAAGCGCCTCTTTAAAACTGATAGCCAGTGAATATGCTTCCTCACCTGTTGAGCAACCTGCCGACCAGGCCCTAATACAGCCGCCCCCCGGATGTGATGCCAGAATCGCCGGAATGGCTACTTCCCGCACCTGTACCCATACTTCCGGGTCGCGAAAAAAACTGGAAACGCCGATAAGAAGTTCTTTGAAGAGCAGTTGCACCTCCTGATGGTTTTCCTGTAGGTAACGGACATACAGAGCGATCCGGTCAATCTGGTGGACACTCATGCGCCTCTCTATGCGGCGGTAGATGGTGTTCTTCTTGTAAAGTGAGAAGTCGTTACCTGTCCTGGCGCGCAACAGAATGAGAACCTTGTCCAGGGCGCTTTGATCTTTCTCCTCCAGCAGAGGTTCAGGGGTGGCTATAACAATGTTGTAGCGGAGATAGGCGATGATTTTGCCTGGGAGCTCCTCAACCGGGGCGATAATGTCAGCCAGTCCGGCATTGATGACACTCCGGGGCATGCTGTCGAACCTGGCCGACGCCGGTTCCTGCACCAGCGCCACTCCACCTTTCTCTTTTATAGCCTTGAGACCAAGCGTGCCGTCAGATCCCATACCGGAGAGGATAACGCCGATGCTCCCCTCCGCGCGGTCATCGGCCAGTGAGTGAAAGAAAAAATCGATAGGAAGGCGCAGGCCACGGGTTGCCGTCTGTTCAAACAGGTGCAGCACGCCGTGCAGTATGGACATATCTCTGTTGGGGGGGATGACATAGATGCAGTCAGGTTTGACCTTCATCCGGTCGCTGACCTGAAAAACCTCCATCGGGGTGATCCGCTGAAGCAGTTCGGGCATGATCCCCGCGTGGGTCGGGTAAAGGTGCTGAACAATGATAAAAGCGATGCCGCACTCTGCCGTCACATTTCGCAGAAATTGTTCCAGCGCCTCAAGGCCACCTGCGGAGGCACCGATGCCAACAATGGGGAAGTGGAGATCTTCTTCGCGCACCGGAATGCTGTTTGGGGGAGTCGGTTCGTACCCGTTTTCGCTCTCAGGAATTTTTATTCGCTTTTTCATGCCGTTACCATAACAGTATTCTGATGAATGCACTAATTTATAATGTTGGCGGACTATTTTGTTAAAGCCTTTTGGCTCAGAAAATTTCTGTTTCGGAGCCATTTTTCAAATTCGATAACGATATAAACGACGACTGAAGCGCTAATAATCAGCCCCCATTCCCGAAGTCCAATTGGCTGGGTGCCAAAAGCGGTATGAATCGCCGGTAGATGGGTAAACAACATTTGCAGCAACAGCATGAGGCTGACACCGGCCAGAACCCAGCGGTTGCTGAGCAGCCCGATACGGAACATTGAGTGACGCAGTGAACGGCAGTTGAGCAGATAGAAAATCTCACCGAAGACAAAAACGTTGACCGCACATGTTCGTGCCGCAGCTATTCGGGGCGTATGACGTAGATGAGCTAGCACTGCTTCAGAATCTGGATCTTACGCTTGATATTAGGAAGCAGTTCAAGGGGAGTAGATGACAAAGCACAAATATCAAACGGTACATTATTCTGCGCTTGACTACACCT
>CAIMXI010000326.1 GCA_903845365.1 uncultured Geobacteraceae bacterium
ATAATTGAAGGAGACAGAATCGTCGCATCAGTTACCGCTTTTCGAGACATTACCGAGATGAAAAGAGCAGAAGCCGCTTAGCGCGAGGCTCATGAAAAACTGGAAGATAAAGTCAGAGCCAGGACTGAAGATCTTATTGCTCTGAATGAAGAGTTGGAAATTAAGTCACAGAATCTTGTGGAACTGAATGCCACACTGAAAGTTTTGCTGAGACAGAGAGATGACGACAAAAATGAACTGGAGGATCGTATATGCTTAAATGTTAAAATGCTCATAATTCCAACTATTGAAAAACTTCGTAAATTTGTTTCCAATTCTTCCTACATATCATATCTGGATCTGCTTGAATCCAACCTGCTGCAAATTGTCTCACCATTTTCCATGAGGCTGTCAACAGCGCTTCACAATCTGACTTTTTCTGAAATAGAGGTTGCAAATTTTATTCGGGAAGGTAAAATATCTAAGGATATCGCTGTATTACTCAATATTTCTAAAGACACAGTTGACACTCACCGTCAGAACATCAGAAAAAAATTGGGTTTGAACTCAACGAAGCAAAACCTTCAAAGTTATCTCCTCGCGCTTAAATAGCCATATTTCGTCACTATCAATCTACTATATAATCACTATTGCGTATTTAGCGCATCCAAGGCACTATTTGGTTATGAAAATCATATAGCTTGCAGCTTGATGGAGATGCGATGAATTACGGAATAGCTTCAAATGATTGACATAACAATCGCCAGAATTACCCATGTAGAGTGGGTCTCTCAACTTGAGATGCTCATTCATAATAGTATCTCTTCTGCCACACTCCCATCTTACCGGAATTGCGAGCTAGGTATCTGGCTTTATGGTGAAGGGTTGCGGACATACAAGGAAATTCCGGAGATCGAATTGCTGGAAAAGGGGCACAAAGTATTTCATACCTCCGCAGACAGCGTTGTAGAGTGGCATAACGGTTCAAAATTCGACTCAAAAAAAACTGCTAAGGCTGAACTTGATTTCAGAAGTGCCCTGAAAATGAGCAAGGAAATTGTTTATCTATTGACGATGCTGGAATTTAAAATACTGCAGAAATACCAGGAGTCTCAAGAGACTGCCCCTGCCGGTCTTAATAACATGATTAACCACCCCTGGCAGGCGCTGAAGTCGGTAATTGGCGAAAGAAGCAGTCGGTTAGATGTTGCCAGGGTCTCGCTGGATCTGCTGAAGAAAGATCTGACAAAAGGTAATATACGAGATTCTTAAGGTGGATACCCCCCGTAAGTAAATGAAAGTGAATAAACGCGGTTCAAACGGTAACAACATACTATACAGAAAAGGAGAGTACTCATGATTTACAATTGTCCGAATATGGTTGCCGGCGTGAAAACAGTCGCACTAGGTAGTGGTGCAGGAGCAGGGCTTGGCTATGGAGGTGGTTATGGAGCAGCTGGCTATGGCGCCTGTGGTACAGGTAGCGGTTTGGGGATGCATGCACTTGCCGGCGGATGCAAAGCTGCCTGTGGGTCATTCCTGGGAGTCGGATTTTTGCCGCTGGCGCTGGTTGCTTCAGTTGGCTATCTTGGCTACAAGGTCTATACAATGTCAAAAGCACAAGAAAACTCAAGTACGGTGTAAATGTATACTTAACGTCGGTTAGCGGCAAACTCCGTTTAAAAATGTAGTTGCTGTCATCATAGCAGTTCTTTTCCGGCGGTTCTGTTCCTTGATCAGAACCGCCTTTCTGTATCGGTCAGAGGGTGCGGCATAACAGATGAAACTGCTTAACTTTATTGCAAACCCCATTTTTCTGTTGATGGCTATTGGCTCATTTATTTACGTCTACTTTTTTTACCTTGCTGAGGATCCAGTACGGAACAGGGAAACAGCAGAGGCAGAAGCAGAATTTGCCAGATCGGTTGTTCCGCAAGCAGCCAACAAAGCCATGACTCCGGTTGCCGGAATTGTCATGAAACAGGAGAGTCCGTTCAATTTCGGCAACGATCTAGGTCAGATGAATGCCCTGAATGGTGGCCGATTTTTCGAACAGCAAAACCGTCAGAATCCAGTGCCGCTTCAGCAGGAGAATCCCTTTACCCAGCGTACTAGAAAGCAGCGGCTTAGCAGACAAGTGACTCCGAACGTGCAGCTCCAGCAGGTTCAGTACCCATACGGCTTTGCCGGCCAAAATATAGTACCGGTTGCCGGTGGCGCTCTAGGTAAAACCTGGATTGAAGCACACTGGATCGGACTGGAGGTTGGCCCGCTCACTCCTGCAGTGGCAAAAGCCAGCAATATCCCGCCGGATGTTACCGGCGTTCTGATTGACGAAGTAACTCTGCTCTCTGCCGATGCCGGGCTGTTGGCAGGTGATGTTATATCTGCAATCAACGGCACTGCAATCAATGACCTCAAATCCTTTAAAAACGCCACCCGTCTGGTAGCCCAGGCACATCAGGCCGAAGTGACCATTTTCCGGCGGGGCGGCTACAGGAAAATCACCGTCAGCACTCCCGATGATCTTGGCCTTGCTCAGGTCGAGGGTGCTCCGATGATACTGGCAACTGACCGGGCACCTCACGGCTATTACGGTCCTTGCGACACCTGTCATGCCATTGCTCCCGGTGGCACCAACCTTAACCAGATGGCTAAGGATATGGGTGATGTCCTGGCAAAAACGGCGCCAAACATAAAAAAGGGTACTCCTCCGCCACATGGCAACAGAGGTACCTGTTCTAAATGTCACGTACTACTCTAACTCAGCCTGGAATCTGTCAATAATGAGAAATGGCGAATGGCTTGGTGAAAT
>CAIMXI010000327.1 GCA_903845365.1 uncultured Geobacteraceae bacterium
AGTTGCCATAGCCCGATTGCTGGCCATAGACTCACCTGTCATGCTGATGGATGAACCCTTCGGGGCTCTGGATGCTCTCACACGACGCACACTGCAGGACGAGCTGCTGCGCATCTGGCGCGAATCGGGGAAAACAATACTCTTCGTCACGCACAGCATTGAAGAATCGCTTTATCTCGCAAATCGTATCGTAGTCATGACCTACCGCCCTGGTACAATCAAACGAAATCAGATTATAACCATGACTCACCCGCGCGACCCTGCTGGTGCCGAGTTTAACGATCTAAAACGCGAACTGGGACAACTTGTCATGGAGGAACAGGAACGGCATACTCACGATGAAATGAAGGGTAAGTGACTCATGGCCGACATGCAGAGGATGCATTTCAAATATCATCAGCTTATAACTTTTTTTGCTTCCACGTAGCTCTGCAGGAAAAAGTACTTCTCTCACAGCCCGGACGAGCCGGAACAGCAAAACCTTAATAGAGCGCCCATTGTGCGTAAATTTTAGAAGCAAAATTACCGCGCAAATCAGTTTAGGCCGGTATCCAGTAACAACGAATTGGAGAAACAATCTTTTCTTCTTTTTTAACCTTGTACCGTCCCTGGAACAGGTGTCCGGCGCGCTTGCGCGCCGTGTTGAAGTAGTTGGTATAGGAGCCGTTTATATGCCGCATAATCACCGGCAGGTTTCCCTCAGGGGTTTCCAGCAGCAGGTGATATGATTGGTCATGAGACAATAAGCGTGGAATTTTGCTCGATAGCGGGTAACTGCTGATTCCAGGTACGAAAGAAATTGTTCGCGATCGCGACGGCTTTTAAAGATGTCCTTATTTCCCTTCTTCAAAAGTGAGATTATGAAGTGGCCAGGATGGCCAGCGCATTTACGACTGCGGCGGCTACATTTGAGCCACCCTTGCGACCGATGTTTGTTATGAACGGGATGGCATGGGTGCCGGAAGCCAGAGCATTTTTGCTCTCTTCTGCACCGACAAAGCCGACCGGCAGTCCGATGATGAGAGCCGGCTTAGCGGCGTCGGCATTGACCAGTCTGAGCAGCTCAAAGAGGGCCGTTGGGGCGTTGCCGATGACAAAGATCCGGTTGTCTGGATTAGCGATTCCCTTTCGCATGGCGATGATGGAACGGGTTACCCCCTCGCTTATTGCCTCTGCGGCAACATCCGGATCGGCAATGTGACAGGATATAGAACAGCCCAACCGGGTCAGGCGAGGTTTGCTGATGCCGGAAAGGGCCATGTTCGTGTCGGTGACGATTCCGGCACCGCTCTTCAGTGCGGCAAGCGCCTTTTCGATCACGTCATCAGGCAAAATCATGGATTGTGCGTACTCAAAGTCGGCGCTTGTGTGGATGGCTCTTCGTACAACCTGCCATTCTGCCTTGGGCCAGCCATGATCGCCAGCTTCGGCATCGATGATACGAAATGATGCCGCTTCAATCTCTTCAGGCTTCATGAACAATGAGTCCATCAGTGCCACCCCAATCTTTCCAGCGATTCGCCGATTCGTTCGGCTTCGATCTCCGCCAACTTGCGATGTACACCCAGATGACTACCCATTGCCATAATCAATTCAGGATACCGTTTCTGAGCTTCTGCAATCTCTTCCGGCAGATCATGCTTAACATGGGCTCCCATAAAGAGAAAATAGGGCATCAGCAGAATCCGTTCGGCGCCTTTGAGCACACAGGTGTCAATGCCGCTCTGGATGTTCGGTTCGTGGAGTTCCCGGAATGAAACCTCGACAATCTCGAAGCCGGTCTGCTCCCGCACCATCTCAGCCACCTTATAGGCGGCATCATTGGCCTCGGCAATGCGGCTGCCATGAGCCATCATCAAAATTGCAGTTATCATCACTTGTGTCCTGCCTCAGAATAAAATAATCCCAAAAGCCGGAGAGACGCTCATCATGCATCTCCCCGGCGGCACTGGCTACTTTTTGAATGTTTTGACGACATAATCGGCAAGAGATTTGGCATCGGCATCGGAAATCGCCTTTGCATCAAAAGTCGGCATTCCGCCGCCGCCAGCACGGATTTTTTTCGTAACAATACTGGGGTCTTTGATCCCTTTGATTGCCTTTTTGCCCTTAATAATGTTGCCGCCATCAGGATGGCACGATGCGCATTTTGCCTTGAAGATCGCCTCGCCGGTTTCTGCAGCAAATGCGGCAACTGACATCATTCCAACGCTTACTGCAACTGTTACAGCAATAATACCTGTTTTCATCTGATTCTCCTTTTAATTCAAAAATAGTTGACCTCATCTGAGGCGGATTAAGATTTGCACCATACCACTCCGGGAGCTTTCAGACAAGTAGTGGTTTTGATAGCAATGAGATCGCCGCACTCCATGCCTTTCTCTTATCCAGGTATAAAATAGTCTTGTTTATTTAAGTACCTTCTTAAGGTTTCCTACCAATAAGCACACCACAAAATATACCAGAATATAGTCTAACGCATTCCATCCATACAGGTGTGTACCAATTTTTATATGATCATAATAATCTGCCAAAGTTTTTGCTAATATTATTTCCAGTAAACACAGAACGCCTATTGTTCTACTTGTGTGCCAGGTAACAGCACCAACACATGCTATGTATAACGTATCTATTGATGCTTCTCCGGATAAGTAATCAATATAACCAAGTACAGAAACTATAAGTGTAATAATTACAAATACCTTCAACAAGTACGTGCTACTATATTTCTGCCTGTTAAATTGCATAATTTTCCTTCACACGGATATGGGTCTATCTTAAATGATGCGTTCTCTACTGTCCCTCGTAACCTGTCTTGCCTTAGGGGTAAAACTAGAAAGACATCAGTCGCTTTCTCAACCCCGGAAACGCAATATCAGTAGTCATAATCACCGTCAGTACGATCATCGTTACAACGGTTAGCCATGTGCCGGATGAGGTGAAAGCAGGTGAGCTGATTCCGCATTCCCGAGTAACAAAAGAATCGCACGGGTAATATGTCCGTCTTTTGTTAGCTTTGCACGATCCAGAAAAGTTGTTTCCGGCCATACTATGCCACAGCCTGCTCGACGATGGTGTCGGCGAGGTGGAGTTGGGTGGTTTGGGCGGCAGCGAGGCGGGCTTTGAGGGTGTCGCAGAGGGTCATGAGTTCGTTGACTTTGGTTACGATGCGGTGTTGTTCGGCGAGTGGGGGAAGTGGTATCCGCATCCTTCTAAGCCCAGTTAATGGGACTGTCTTTTGTGCGATACCTGTGGCAATTTCTGTTGCATAGTCGAGCGCAAATTTAGAGCCAAGAGCTAAAGACAAATATTTTTTTGGCGTTGAATCTGTTGCTTTGAGTATAGCGACGTGCCGTTGTACGCAGAATGGCCGTTTAGTTTCGACTGGTATAGGAATACCAAAAGACCCAGTGACAGTATAGAGCAGGTCACCTACACTTGGCTTTCGCACCCAATCAAGCTTCTCGTAATATTCGACTGGCACATATTTGCAGGCATCGAAACTAATATTTCCAGTGTTTAAGTTTCCGATGACCAAGAACGGTACCCCTTTTCCCGACTGAGGTGGCGCTTGGTGATCACCGTCCGTGACTAGAGCAAGTAAATGTGACAAATCACTCCATACCCAGCCATCTGGTATATCGAACGGCTCGCTTCCCGCGACAATATCAGCCACTTGCTTTTCATTTTTTGTTTTACCTTCTTGAACCAATCGCGCTTTTTCATCGGCGATTTTATTGAGTAACTGGCTGACCGGTTCATCATTTCTATCTTGCACCACAAGCTTACCCATAACAGCAAGCTGAAGGATGGTTTGTTTGAGCTGATCAATGCTCTGTTCGGTGGTGAACAGGGTGTCAAAGTGATTGGCTATGCGGGTCCAATTCTCATCAAATTCCGTTCGCCCTTCGACAGGCTCAGGGCGAACGGGGGTATTAGTGAGAGTGCCGAGCAGGGTTTCGACCAGGGTTTGGTGGGCTTCGCTGGCGGTGGTTTGTTGCTGTTCCAGTTGGTCGCACAGGTACATGAGTTCATCGACTTTGGCGACGATGCGGTGTTGTTCGGAAATCGGTGGTATTGGGACAAGTCCACTATAAAATTGTGTGTCATTTATTGCTGGATAAGCAATTCCCGTCTGCACTGATTCAACATATTTCACAAATTCCGGGCTTCTGAAATATAACCAAAAAAACTTGCCTGGCATATCTTGAAACGGATGCAGTATTGCGAAAGCCGTGCTTGCGATAGGTTCAGATAAATAGTCATCCTCAATCACACAAATGTTCTTGAGATAGGGGCGGATAGTTGAATAAATGACGGTTCCTTTTTTGACTATTTTTCTGGCCCTTGATGGTGCGTCAGATGCGCTCGTCACACTTGGCGAGCTAACAATACCGAGACTGTTATCAATCGCAGAAACATCAATATAGGTAAAGTTGGCATCCGGGGTTTTCTGACCCCAGTCATGCCCAACATCGTTGATTCTCGCCCATGCCCACCCGCCAGGTAAAACGAATGGAACTTCATCGCCTGCAATCAGTGGAATTTTTTTTCCTTTTTTATTTTCCCCTCTTTAATCATCCGCGTTTTTTCGGCGGCTACCTTTCTTAATAGCTCACTCGCCGGTTCATCATTCGAATCCTGCGGCACCAACTTCCCCCGCACCGCCAGCTCCAAAATCAGCTCCCGCAACTTCTTGATGCCATACGCCTCAACCCTGCCGCCACTCCCCCGGCCGGCGGTGGATCTGGTCAGCAGCGCCGAGGTCCAGAGATCAAGGTTATCGGTAATGGCCTGCATATCGGTAGCCATCAGTCGTTACTCCGGTTGATCAGATTGACGATCACCTTGACGATGGTGTCCTTCTCGTCCGGTCGGCTTTCGGCAATCAGCAGGGTCAGCGCTACCAGGGCGTTGTCGGCCAGCCGCTTGCCGCCGTCCGGGCGGTAGAGGATGCCGTTACGGCTGAGGAAGCAGATGAACAGGGCGGCGGCGATTCGCTTGTTGCCGTCGCTGAAGGCGTGGTTCTTAACAATGAAGTAGAGCAGGTTGGCCGCTTTTTCCTCAATGCTCGGGTAGAGCTCCTTGCCATCAAAGGTCTGATAGATGGTACCGAGGGCGCTTTTGAATCCCTGATCCTTTTCGACGCCGAACAGGCCGTCAAACTCCCCTTTCATACTGATGACGATGGCGATCCCCTCATCGTAGTCTATGGCGTGACGCAACTCGCTGGTGGTCCCATCGATGCCCAGAGTGCCGTGATCGTACCTGTCGAGCAGTGCCAGGGCATAGGCATAATCGGTAATGACCGCAAGGACATCCCGACCGGTCTCCGTCACCAACTCCTGATTGGTCAGAGTGCGGGCCAGCAGTTCAACTGTCCGCTGCATCTCCCTCAGTTTGGCCGCTTCCTCGCGCAGTCGCTGTTCGTTGACGGTGTAGCCTTTAACGATATGCTCGCGCAAAACCTGAGTGGCCCACTGGCGGAAGCGGGTCGCCTTGCCGGAATTCACTCGATAGCCAACAGAAATAATCATGTCCAGGTTGTATAAAACCTGTTTTCTTCTGACTTGCCGCCCGCCTTCCTGCTGAACTTTTTCCATTTTGGAAACAGTTGCTTCAGTGGTAAGTTCGTTGGCTGACAGAATATTCCGCACATGCTTTGAAATAGCAGGGATATTGACGTCAAACAGAGCAGCCAGCTGAGACTGGGAAAGCCAGACAGTTTCCTGATCCAGGTGCACCTGCAGACTGGTTGCACCATCTGCCGCTTTATAGATGACCACATCTCCCATGCTCAATTCCCCCTTCCCAAAGCTGCCATCAGCTCCTGTTTCAGCCGCTCCCGGATTTCTGTTGCGTCAGCCATGATCTTACGATAGTTGGCCAACAGTTCATCGGGATCGTGGCTGATCTGCACACCGACATGAGGATTTTTGATGTCGAGATTGTAGTTACGCGCAATAATATCGGCAACCGGCACTTTCCAGGCCTGTTCGGTCGGCACCCGCGCAGCAAAGCCGTCAGCCTCGTTGCCCCACCAGTTGATCTCGGTTTCGAATTCCTCGAAGCGCATCGGTTTGGTTTTGTTGTAGCTCTTGATGCCGTCGGGATAAGGGTGCTCGTAGTACCAGACATGCTTGGTGGGTTGCCCCTTTGTGAAGAACAACAGGTTGGTCTTTATGCCGGTGTAGGGATTGAACACACCGTTGGGCAGGCGCACGATTGTGTGCAGGTTGCATTCTTCCAGCAGTGCTTGTTTGAACGACCAATTTCTCATCTTTATTATTGATACCACGGTATGTTTTATAGCGTCTCCACAACTCATCAGGCAACCTGATTAGTTCTAATTCGCCGCTAATCGTAAAAAGCTCTCCGGCCTTGATCCTGTATGCGTAGCGGCGTAGACTAGGCGCGGGAATATAGACATTAAATTGAATCGTCGGTTAAATCGGTATTGGCATTCTCCGAGA
>CAIMXI010000328.1 GCA_903845365.1 uncultured Geobacteraceae bacterium
AATAGTGCGGGAGCGTCGTGCCATTACACCGGATACCGCTCTTCGACTGGCACGGTACTTCGGTTCCACACCGCAATTCTGGATGAACCTGCAAACCAGCTACGACCTGAAATTTGCGGAAATAAAAATCGGTAAAAAGATAGCGGATGAAGTACTCATGCGACTTGCAGCGTGATTATTCTGAGACGCTGGAAGTTGTTTTTATCGAAGCTGTACTTTAGTCCAGAGGCGTCGGAACTGCTTGGTTGCACAGACGACGATCTGATTTCGATGTTCATGTACAATGTTCAAAAAGATTCAAGGTCGGTGACGTGACAGTGAGAGCGACAATCAAAGAAATCGAAGCAGCGCTGCAAACTGGAAATTTGGCTCAGCTCAAAGAGTGGGTAGCTAGAGGTGACCGGTTTAAGAGGAATCGGTACAATTTAACTGATGGCAATAACAAGGCACTCTGCTTGGCAGCAGAGCATGATCAGCTAGAGGTAGTGAAGTGGCTCGTAGACAAGTGTGGTTCGACGGTTGTTCCGACGCATCCGAAGTTAAGAAGCGAGATTATACACTGTACACCTAGGTATGTAGCAAATGAAGAGGAAGTGAAAGTACCGTGGTTTATGAACGCGTGCCTTGTAGCACTAAGATCCAATCATTATGACGTAGCTGAGTGGTTGCTACGAAGGTCCAGTAGGAATTTATCACCAGAAGATTTCTATGACGTGTTAGATGCGCTAATGATTATCATGATGTCAAATGAATGGATCGAACCAAGCTTAGTAGACAGCAAAGCAGTGGAATTATTTAAGTGGGTGTTTGCGTTCATAAACAGTGACACAGAACAAATACAGAAACTATTTGATGGGATGTTAAGTTATGCAACAGTTGACTGGGTAACTTGGCTGTTTCAAAATTCAAAAGTCAAAATCCACGTCACGATTGAAAGCATGATGTTGCTTATGTATCGACAAGAAGACGGAGGTTTTGAGATACTGAAGTGGTTAATTGAAGACTCCGGGCAGTTTACGTTAATAAGCAGCGACACAGAACAAATTCAGAGGTTATTCAATGAGATGTTTGGTTGTGCAACAGTCGACCAGGTCAAGTGGTGGCTCCAGCCTTCAGAAGTCAAGATTCGTATCACGATAGAGAACATTGTGAAGCTCAGGGGCCGGCGTGATGATGAAGGTTTCGAGATAATAAAGTGGTTAATTGAAGAGTCCGGACAGATAATTGATTGCCGAGATTGGGAAACGTACAGAGACAAGCATTGGGATCAAGACGTGGTCGATTACTTAGATTCAGTGAAGCAGGCGCAAGATGCAAGCGGCGTTGAAGACGGGATCAAGGCGATGAGACTGAAAGCCAAGTCGAGGGATGCAGTGAGGAGACCGATTTGAAGATCACGAAGAAGCAGATCGCGATTAACAAGGATAGCGACGGCAATGATTGGGAAGATGAACATTCGCACAGTCTGTACGGTGCATCGATCAAGAATGATGACGCGATGGACTGTGTACGCGAAGTAGCAAAGTTGCAAAAAGCTACCGAGCTTAAGAGTTTGTATGAGGGGATACATACGCAGAAGGTGATAGATGATGTAAAACCGAGGAAACATCTGTGATTGCTGCTAAAAACAGTGAGATACACGAAGCGATAGCAACCGGAGATCTAAAAAAACTACAGACCTGGGTCGAGAGCGGAAACCAGTTTAAGAGGAAATGGTTCGATCTAACAGACGGTAACAACAATGCGTTGCGGCTTGCGGCTCGCTTCGGTCAGTTCAGCGTTGTTAAGTGGCTGGTCGAAGAATGTAAACAGCAAATCTACTCGGAAGCAAAGTCAAATAAATACATAAACAAGGCAGCAAAGTTCGAAACCCATCCGACGAGCCCTAAACAGACACAGACCGGATATATAACTGTATTTAGTGCAATTATGGTTTCAGTTGTTCAAAGGCAGTTTTCGATTACCAAGTGGTTGTTAGAATCCCGCTCAGTAAATGTAGAGGAAGAACTCAGATTGATACGGCAAGCAATATCTATATATTACACGTTACCCGAAGTAACCTACGAAAAACAGCAAGTTCTTCTAGAATTTTTTAAATGGTTTTTTGCTTACACCGTAAAAAACAAGGTCTGCATGGGCGAGTACCTCATGAATCCGGCGCCATATGTACCGATTGACTACATCAAGTGGATAGTCAGAGACTCCGGACTAAGCAAGCCCTTAACGCTAAAATCGGTTCTAGCAATACTGGAAAAGGCAGAAGAAGCTTTGAATCCGCAGAAACAGAGCTCGTTAGCGGTATGGTTAATCGAAGAATCTAATCAAGTTGTCGACTGTAGAGAGTATGGTGAAGATACCAACGATATATGGTTCGGAAATGAAGATGTACATGAATACCTCAAAGCCGTAAAGCAGCAGCAGGATTTCACGGGGCTAGAGAGATGGTATGAGGGGAAGCTAGCGAAAAAAGCGATAGACGCGAAACAAAAGAGTCGACTTTGACGATGCGCACCCCGGAGAAACGTATTACGGCAAAATTAAATTGCAATAATTGTATGCTGCTCTAGGAATTATGTCACTCAGGGAAAAACAATAAAGCTAGGAACTTTGGAAAACCAAAACCGCTCAAGTGTAGGCGAATGTTTAGGAGTTGAGCCGTAATCGGAATCATTACCTCTTCCAATGAAAATAGAACGCAGTCCAAGGAGGACATATGGCAATAGCACGAAAACATAGTGGCGGTTTTTGTTATGCTAACTGCCCAGCAAGTGAAGCGAATAAGCCAATCACCGATGAACGATCCAGCCTTGTCTACCTGCTCAACCTATCCACTGTTAAACCAACTGTACTCGAAATTTTCCAATATCACAGCCCAGAGTACCCACCATGTTACATTAGAGCTACCGATGTTAAGCATAACAGAACGAATAATCAACAATGCCTTGACCAGTCACGGAGATCATCAGTTAAGAGTGACTATGTAAAGAACATTATTGTAAAAACAAAAGCAAAGACAGTTGCGCGCGGAATCCTTACCGGAAACACAGAGGAGCAGTTAAAGCTGCTCGAAGACAAAAACCTATACAACTTGTCGCATAAGGCAGCAGATACTATCGAATCCATCCGTAAATTCAGCGATTATACCCCATATAAAACACAACGACCATTTACTCCACTACTACCATACACCTCATTCACAGCAAACGTTTTAGTAAGATTCATATCGGACGTTGACTACCTGCGCAAGCACAAAAGACACATCCGCTGTGTCGTGATCAACACACACGAGAACCCCGATTGTTTCAATTTGAACATCGGTACAGACAGTCAAAACTATCCAGTGCTAAAAGTGTTAGTTGCCACCACCACAAAATCACCAAAAAATTCCGTACCAACTGCGAACACTAGACAGCTGGTTAAAACATTTAAAGCATTCTTAGCGAACATGCACAAAAGCACAAAGCGCAAAATCTGACCGACCCGACACCCTACTCACTACAAGGAGTGGGATTTTCCTTAAAGAGAACTGGTGAAAGGGCATCTCACGCAACCCATCATAGATTGCACCAGTCATCTCTGCATCAACCGTCACCACTTCAACTCCTAACAAAAGGGCAGCATATGTCAACCATGCCAATCATCTCAGACGCAGACATTGAAAAAGCTGTTTCAACAGGAAACATGAAACAGATTAAAATCTGGGCAAGAGAAAAATTTATAAACATTAAGTACAATTTGCGGAACGCAGAAAATAACAGTCTACTGACGCTGGCAGCGGAAAAAGGTCAACACGCCATAGTCAAGTGGCTGGTTACAGGCTCCAAACAAAAAGTTGAAATAGCTCAGATTGTGCCTTACACAAGAACAGTTACACATAATGCCGCCGAAACGGCTTTAGAAAATAAACACCCCAAAATTGCAAGGTGGCTGCTGGAGCAACCAACCAACAATACATCGTATAAAACTATTTATGGAATGTGGTTAAATGTCACGAACCATTTTGATTTAAAATTTTTCAAATGGTTCTATGATTATGCATTAGATCGATACCCTGAATTAACAGATTTTATCCCACCGCTACTCGCAAACCTAGCTCGTTATGGGCATTTTAGCGCAGTCAAATGGCTGGTTACAAAGCGTAATGTAATTATGAAAACATTATCCGAAGATCATCAATGGTTAACTAAGAATGAAAAAAACGCGGCACTTGATGCAGTTAACGCAGGCCACTACCATATCGCAAAATGGCTTTTGCAAAGACCTAATACGGCTATTTCAAAGAATGACATCATGCCTATGCTTGAAACAGCCGCATGCTGTGATGAACAAAACACCGTTCTTAGCAACTTTGAGTATTTTAAGTGGTTTTGTGGGTACGCAAAAAAGCACAAATCCCTTAATAAGAATAAATTATTCGCAGTCACTGTAGCAAACGGATCACTTGCAAAAATCGCATGGGTTTTCAACGAACCAGGTCCACCACCCGATCTCAAATCCAATAACTACGAAGCAATTCGATCCGCAGCGACATCAACTCAAGAAAATAAAGTAGACATTATCAAGTGGTTGATTGAGACATCGAACCAAAAAATTGATTGCTGCAAATGCGAAAAATGGGTAGAACCATCCCGTCGTGAGTACAGACACGCATACGGAAAAGCTCCGTTTACATCATGGGATAAAGAAGTGAAAGAATACCTGCTTTCAGTGAAAAAGGCGCAATACTCTCTTGGGATAGACGTATGGGCAGCAGGAATCAAATATAACGTCTCAAGAGCACCAAAAACCAAAGCGAATCGACAACAACGAGGTAGCTTTTAGTGAGCATCATCGAATTCGCCCGAAAACTCTGCATCAATCGCCAGAGTAGCGACGCCAGCGGTCACAGTCACCACCATTCGTTTAGGGTACATGATACAGCAACAACCCTGCAAAAGATTGAAGGTGGCAACCTCCTGGTGGTACAATTAGCTGCGTTGCTGCATGACGTGAACGACAAAAAACTGCTTGCAACAGGTGTCAAGCCTATAACCGGTATACAAGCAGCCATCGATTTACACCCGTGCTCGCATAATATCACCACGCATAACAGCGACCAGCTCGACCGTGGTTGGCTGTGGCCATGGTGCCGGATCACGAAAACCAAATGAGCTAGGAGTGGTAGGGGAAAATATTCGCGAAGCGAAGATTTCGTCGTGAACCATCTAAAAACCGATATCGGCGAACACAAAACCACTCCATTTTTTTTTGCATTCATTTTTTTCTTTGTCCCGATACAAGCTCGATTGCGCACCAGTACATCCTCCGCACAATTAAAGTTCTGCCATATGAAAAAAGTCGTCTCTTTTCACTATCTTCTGGTAGAGCAGCAAAACACAAAGGATGAAGGAGAAAGACCATGTACGGTGAATTAAAGCTGGAAACAAAGAAAAGCGGCGAAGTCATTGGATGTTGCTACACCTACATAAATGGTGAGGAACGGATTGATTGGCTTAAAACGTACGCCGAATCTCTGAATATCACAGAGAGTTTGGCTTGCCGGTCTCTACTGAATGCAATCATAACAGAGAAGATGGTGCTGCGATGAATGCACATCAAAGCGATTTTGAAGAAATAATCAGACTAGCTGCGATGTCAGCGGATGAACGGTTTCAGCTTTATTGGGATTCAGTAAAATTGGCTGTAGGCGGGGCGTCTCCACCCTTTCAAAATATGGAATGTAACAAAGCCGCTGAAAAGCCGCAGCCAAAAGAATCAGCACAAATAGCGATTAGTGACAAGCCAGCAATCCAGCTTCCGATTAACAGAGTCGCAGTATTCCAGCAAGAAAATACTATTACGGAAACAACGGCAATGAACGTATATGTCGGCACACATGTCAGCGAATATCGAGGTGGAGCCATTGTTTCTGCCAAAGATGAAACGACGGAGATTTTATATCATCTGTTCGCCGCCGCTCGTACTCCGAACGTTGAATATCACCTGAAAGACCGATATACGCTTGTAGCCAGCACAACACGAGAAACAGAGTCTGACGGCTCAAAATTTGACGGTCGTCTCACCGAAGCCGAAGAGGATCTGGTTTATGTGCTGCTAACTGAAGGCGTTCGCACCGGAGACCGTGTTGTGAAAGTACCGATTACCGGGTATTTAAAAGCAAGGGGCATCGATCCGTACCAAGCAAAAAACAGGGAGGCATCGCGTCAGAGTCTGAAGAAACTATCACGTTCAACTATTTTTGTTTCCAACCAACGAGCAAAAAAAGAATCACCGTTCAAGTTTTTTGATTGGAGAGGTACAGAGCGGAATGCTTTTCTTGAGGCCAAACTTTCCAATGAATTATTGTCACTCTTCGATGAACCGGCGTTCCCGGCGTTATTTGCAAAACGGAGCTTATTTCAAATCCGAGGCACCTTCAGGACGGTGTTGCGGTTACAGTTTTCGCCTGAGTTCCGAGCTGGACAGGTAGTACGAATTGATCGAGAGACTTTGATACATGAAGTCGGTTGGACTCAGTTACAGAAAGTTTGCCCCCGAAAGATCGTTGAACAAATTGCGGCGGATCTCGCCGAAGCGGATATTAAATGTGCCCATTCTCTTGATTACAGCCATTTTGACTTTCAGAAAACAATGAAAACAGAAACTGCGTAGTTGATGACAAATTCGTTATCAAAAGGTCGGACGTTTTTCCGGCCTTTTTGGGGCACTTGTTACTTTTATACCTGCCACCTTCGTGAACGTTGTTACTTCTATCCCGGATAGTTGTTACTTTTATCCGTGAAAACTATTACTTCTATCCGTGTTTTCTCCGCGCGTGTGAATCAGCCTCCAGAATCCTGGGTCTCTATCAATCTGTGATTCACAGAAAGCAAAATTAAAAAGAAAAAGATAGCCGGGCCTACCGGCAGGTACACGGAAAACGATACGTTACTGCCCAAAGCGATGGTTGTGCTGCAAGTTTTGGGCTTGCCGCACCCTGTCCGTGTCCTTCAGGAGAGCACATAGAAAACGTCGGAAGGCATAAAATATAAAGTGTCACCAACCATCTTGTTGTTTCACAGAATCGCTCAAGTGATCAACTTCGGACAAATCCTAGATATAGTTGGCATCAATCAGAACCCCGCGCGGTCTCTTCCAGAATCTGGTTCCTATTCGGACCGGGGCGGAAGTTCTTCCACTATTTGTGATCCGCTAGGCAACTGTTGCGGATAGCAATATGACTGAATTTGCTCTGTTCTCAAAAACGATCCAGGGTCATCTCGATTTTTCTGATAACAATATCATATTCGTTTACGTTCCACGGAATCTCCCGGACCAATCAGGAAGCTCAGGATATACACTCGATGCCATAACAGTCGTCACTGTTTTTAAGACGGTAGCTTCGTGTCGGGCAATCCGGCACTTCCAGCTGGTTTGTCAGACCGTCTGATAGCCTGAGCGAATATGACGCCGCCGTAATGGAACTGAGTGGAAGCGTGTTAACCGAAGTACCAGAGTCAACCCTGTATGACCCTGCGGCAGCGCTATGATGAATTATTCTCTGATGGAATATTTCATCTTGATCACGATTTGCTGCAGCTCTTCAATTTCCCGCAATTGAGCTTTAGTTCGTAGTTTCTCCCTGTCGAGAGCTGCCTTGTACTCATCGCGATGATACACAGCATCAGCAAGCTGGACAAAAATATCCTCGTCAATTGATACGCCATCAGTTTCGGCTACCTGACATTTTCCGCGTTCTTGAATCAAATCATTTTCGACAACTCTGTACATTGACCGGAGCAGTTGGAGTTCCCCACGCAGAGCAGTAATTTCGTCACCCTGGCTGTGATCCATGAGAACGACCCGCGAAGCGACAGGACCTGTCACAAAAAGTGGTGGTCGAATGTATCGGGACACCGCTTCAATGAGGAAAATTGCAACTGCATCAGTATCGCTGGCAGTACGGAGTTTCGGTCTCTGAGCTTTCATAGCTGAGAGCCGTTCGGCTATAGCGACCGGAAACCAGAATCCCGCAACAGTCGTTTTTCGCAGAACAAAGTAGCGCATCGGTGGGATTATTGAGGATTCGCCAATAAATTCCGCCAGAGGCAAATTCAAAGCAACGGCTTCAAGCAGTCTTGCAGCGACCCTTGTTTCTTGTGGGTGTGGCCACATGGAAGCGGTATTTTTAAGAAAAATACGGATTTCATCGGCATCGTAAACGTCAATCGGCACGGTTAAAGTGCGATAGCGCAAATCATCCGGGTGAACACGGAATGATTTGTCCACGTTACGTTTCTGGACGTCTTTTTTCCTCATGCATCGCAGCGGCTTTGCTTTCGTTTCCATCTTCAGAACCCCCTTGGCTGCATATTTCATAGTGATGAAATATCACGGTACATTGTGCCAATGATGCCAACCAACCTTTTCGTAGGCTGGCGAACACCGACAGCAACGAAAAGCATGACTTCGTTGGCAAAGCCCCTTGGCATCGTTTCTTTTACCGACGCAGAGGCTTTTACCCGAAGTACGTTCACGTACTTCGGACGGTTAGGTGCCATGTGACTATTTTCCGACTTTTCGACTCCCGATGCCTACTCACGATACTTCTTCTGTGAGTACATTTTTCGACATTGCGGTCACTTGCAAAGGCGAAAAGTGTTCGCCTCAAAAACATGGAAAACTTCAACGAGCGATATTTTTACCATCACTACTCGCTCAACTGGAGGCAAAGGATGAAAATCATGCGTTGTTCTTCATCAACCGGAAATGCCTCCTGGGCGGTTGGTTATCTGCTGAGAAAAGAGGAAACCGGAATTATTGAGACTACCGAAATCATGCAGGGCGCGGCTTTCAGGGAGGCAATACAACTGCTTTTAGTGGAGCATCAACAGCAATTTGAGGCGACTGAATTGGCACATTATCAGAACATGGCGGCGACTGATTTTCTGCCGAGTGAGTCAAAAAAGGTTCAGCAAAACCGCGACAGAATTAAGCGCCACCACGATCTTCTGGAGCAACGTTCAGACAACTTTAAATGGGGCGGCAGGGATGAAATTCGAGACCTCGCAAACCTTGTCCACGACGCTGATTTGACTCTGCAATATAAGACTGAGGGCAAGCATTTCAAGCTGATTATGGAGCCGATCCCACTGCCCGAAGCAGACGATCCAGACGCCGTTGAAAAAGTCATGAACGCGCTAAAAGCTGTGCGTGACATTTTCCCGAAGGCACTCCCCGCTGTCTTCACTATTCACACAAAAGGCGACCGTATACCGGTCTCTATTGAGGACGCTGTACGACTCAGGAAAAATATTCACATCCAAGGGTTGATCGCCACTAAGACCTTTGAGGACGGCAAATGGAGTGGACCTTATGAGCCAGTAGCGCCAAAGAAAGGTGATGATCACCGCATTTCAGAACTTGCAGAACAAGTAGAGAATGCGGTCACAGCGGCAATCGGCAAGAGTTTTACGAAACACTCTCAGGTAGTAATTGACGACACAGGGACACGAACCAGAGTAGCAATCGACCCGGACAGACCGAAACGCGACCAATTCACAAAAGCCGCCGCTGCAATTATCGGCAGGCATACCAACGCCCAACTCAGGAATCTCCCGCTTGAATCGATTCCAGACGCTTTTGTCCGCAACGAAATCCGCCAAGTCCTGGCAATTGACAAGTATGACAAAGACAAAGCTGCAGAAACAATCAAGAGGAAACCTGCCAAAACGTTTGACCAGGTGCTGACGGAATTTGAATCACATTCAAAAGTTTTCTCGATAGCTGTATCAAAACCAGTACCTGTATCAACGGACAAGTTCATGGCGCTGATCTCAGAGTATGAAGAACGCCGTGACTATGCCGCAGCGGTCAGACAGCAGACATTGATCCTGTCATCACCACGAACAAAGAACGGTTTGCCCCTGGAACAAAGTGAAACAAAACCGCAAAAGCATGAAACCCAGATTCAGTCAATTACCGGAAATCATCAACAAATTAAAGCCACAAAGCCGCAAAAGTCGATAGAGCTAATGCCTGATCGTCGCCCAAAGGAACGACGAGACGCCGAGATACTGAAAGTTGCAATGAAACAGGCGGAATCACGAAGCAGTCAATGTAAGTTAAGGCTATCATTCACACGTTAAGCGGAGGCAGAACCTCCAAAGGAGCCCGTCATGTCGTTATCTGCACTTCAGTATAATCCTATGCATCTCAGAGTTGGCCGGTACCAAAACGTCGAAGAGGTAGTGAACCTGACAGATCTTCAAGCAGGCGGCATGGATGTGGAGAAGCGAAAAAATCTGACCGATTTACTGACATCGGCAGAGATAAAGACATTTGAGCAGATGTACGACAGTAGCATTGATAAAACCATCGTAGTGAAAGCAAAAGTATGTGAACTTGTGGCGAGGAAGCTTGCTCGTGACGAAAGTTTTCCAATGGAACGTGGAGAAGAGTGGGTTCAGCTTGGACTAAGCCGAGATTATTACCGAACCTTGGCACAGCTTGCAGAAGAGTACCTTGATCCACATGCATTGCCAGAGCCGACAGGAGCCGCACCATCGCCAATTTCTGAAGTATTGGAAACAGCGAGCCACTTCCATTTTGCCCTTTACCGATTCATCTACACAACTGCTATGAAGCTGAATCAATGGGATTTTGAGCGACTGTTTGCGGAAAGATCCTGCGTCCACGATAGTGATCTGGTTTATGAACTGGCGAAAGACCCTTCATTCCGGCCAACGGATGATCAGAGAAAACAACATTTTGTAGACAATCGCGAGATGTCGTTTGGCATCATGATGTCGTTTGCAGGATTCATGGTCTATGAGCAGACAACAAACCCGGATATGCGCGTCATCTCAATGGCGACGGCTTATAACGTCTTAAAAGGAGTTTTCAACCCGGAACCTGGGGCATCGCCGGCAACAACAACAAAAGAAGCTGGTAAAACCAGCAGTCGGACGAAATAAGATGACACACATCGTCTCTGGATCAGGCGCAGTTTTTTGCGTACGCCAAGACTATTGCCTCTATTTTCAATCAAAGAATCCATCGACACATACTAAAGGAGTAAAACTATGGACGTTTTCCAGTTCAAACGTGTTTCACAGCTCGAACGTGACATCAAGATTCTTCACAATTTAGCAACCGAACTCACTGCAGAAAATGAGGAATTTCAAGCATTCATCGAGAAAATAATTGTTTTTGTAACGGACTGCCGGGTGCTCATGTCAAGAGCCTCGGAATGTTCATCGGAAGAGAGCCGCACCATAATCATATCTGAAAACCTTTACACTCGGCTGTTGCAGTATCTGTATTCTATCGAAACGGATCTGGGGTGCCAGAGACCTAACATGGTGAGCGGGTTAGCCGAGCTTGAAGCTGAGATGACCAGGTTGGTTGAAGACGATGGATCAGGTTCTGCGGTTCACATACGACGCACACTAAAACTGTAACGCAGAATCAAGCACAACAAACAAAAACGGAGCTCTCTGAGGGACAGAAGGGAACTCCGCTTTTGACGTGATTCTGAAATTGAGTGAGGATTTGGAAGCTAAAAGTCGGTTTCTGGTTATTTTGCGCTGACCAGAACCGGTTTTGTGGTAAAGCATCGGTACATGATTAAATCAAGTTTTTTTCCCGTCGGCGATCTTTTCCCGCAGTGCAGCAGCCGGAGCATGAGCCGCTTTTCCGCGCTCAACGAAATCGGCGATACGCTTAATCGGCACAACCCCAGAATGCCAAGGGACAACGTTCCCAAGTATGTCCTCAAAGTCGAGTTTGCATATCTCGCGATGGAGCGTGTTTGCGTTGAAGCGCATTTTGCCGTACACATCAAAGGTAACGTCAGATTTTAGCACTTCTTTTGAGAGACCTTCGGCATGCCCAACGAGTGCTTTGATAAGTCTTTCATCAACTTCTTTGTCGATAAGCATCGAAATCACATTATGACGGAAGCTATGAAAATCCTTACCACGCTGTCTTAGATCTATAGATTCCCGGAACCGTCCGTACCATGCAGACGCATTAGCAGACCATCGACCGGTTTCCGCTTCTAGTCGTAATCCGTCGAATAGCATATGATGCCCTTTTCGTGATTTGATATATTCGCCGAAACCGAGTTTCAGCAGGAAGGGGTGAACAGGCACGCGACGTATACCAGCTTTGGTCTTTGTTTTCGTTTCGTCGTCATCCGTGATATTGAGTATTGTAATTCCATCTTCTTCAGTGATATCTGAGAGACGTAATTGGCATAATTCATTGAGTCGTGCGCCGCTTAGCAGCGCTACAAGTGGGCAAAAGTACTGATACGGAAAGTTAAGCTCATGCTCAGTGAATACTGGGTGGCTGAAAATTAGAATAAGTTCGTCATCAACATACCGGCTACGACCCGCTGATGTGCTACTTGACCGCAATTTAGTGAAGTAATCAGCGTTAACAAGTTTTTGGAGGACTAGCCATTCAAATAGCCCGGAGATGTTAGCCATTGCAGCATTCACAGTCCGTCCAGACCGAGCCGGAATATCAGAAGCGACTAGTTCGTCAATTGTCATGTCAGGGAAACTGCGCTTAAATTGCGACGGCAGCTTTTGAAGCTTTACATAAGCATCAACAGCCATATCACGGTCGATTAAATTTATCGGAATATCACCGATAAGCTCGACGAAGACGCTCAAATCGTTTGAAACATTTTTTTTGTACGCAACCGTCACATCAGGTGACAGAATAAACTTTTCTTTAACATACTTCTCGATCGCTTCCGAGAAGAGCATATTTGAACTTGATACCGTAGCCGATTTAGCTATAGAATGAGTCGGAGTCACGGTTACAGATTCTGGTACGGAAATAGTCGAAGCCGGTGGTGGTATCTTGATATCCGGAGTTGATTTAGCTATAGAATGAGTCGGAGTTACGGTTACAGATTCTGGTACGGCAATAGTCGAAACCGGTGGTGGTATCTTGACGGTCGGAGTTGATGGCGGTACTTCATTTGATCCCAAGGTGGATTGATTCTTCGCGGACTGGATCTGCATCTCTTGGACGATAAATCTGAACATCTCTTTTTCCGCTTCCAGCTGTAGCGGGTCCGTTTTCAGACTACCGAACTTAAGTGTACCGTCCGGTCTAATTTCAGGGTCACTAAATTCAAGCTTTGAGAAGAGTGGTTTCGACACAGACGATCCTCGGAGCTGTCTAAAGTATTCTTGGCATTGACTGAGGAGTGTAGCAGACATTCTTTGCGCGTGCAATCGACTCGAAGTGTGAAGTGGTTTTTTTATCTCACGTTTACCAGTCTTATCGCGCAGGTCCTTCGGCACGCGCATTCGAAAGTAGTAACCTCCTGGAGTGTTAAGTAGATATAACATTGCCAATCTCCGCAGATCACAGACTATAAGGCAAGAAAACTAGGTTACACTAACACTCAAGATTAACGGTGACCAACGGTGACCAACGGAGGACCAAAAAACAAGAAATCAAGATATTTTACAGATACCTCTACATCAAAATTGTTAACGATATCGGTAACTTGTGCTACTGTCACGAAATTATATTGATGGCATATCAGAATAATTTCGATTTAACATAAACTGCACAGATTGCAAGTAGCTGATAATATGAGTGTTTTTATAAAGACGCCATCAACAAAAATATTCTGATTCCCCGTATGGTACTAAAAACGTGGTACCAAACGTGGTACCAAACTTTTCGACTACGCTTTACAGCTTTTAAACCTAAAAACGGCGGTTGGCTGTGCTTCATCCAGTTGCCGGTAGTAATTTGGGTGTAGGAAGAGGTGGCAACGAGGCCAACAATTTCCTGAATGCCCTCTGCGCTATGAG
>CAIMXI010000329.1 GCA_903845365.1 uncultured Geobacteraceae bacterium
AAATATTCACCCAACGCTCTTGCCGGTGCGGGTTTGGTTACTATTTCACCACCCGAATCAAGAAAATGGTTTATGTCAGTAAGCCACGTATCTGCCATCCTACAACTTTCCGACAAGATCAAGCATACTCTTGTCCGGCAACATCAAAACACCTCTGGCTCTCATTGGTGTTTCGTTCAGCCATCGTGCCGCGATAACGGAATCGACTTCAAGAATGTTGCGGTAATCGAAAATAAAATGATCGAATTTGCTGCGTGACTGGTTCAGGGTAGCAAGCACAGACCGGTCTGTTGCCGTATCGAATTGCGTAGTCCCTGCAGCCAGTTCAACGCGCTTGATCCCGCTATCAGTTACTCCCATGGAGATTAACGCAAACTTGAACAGATCCTTGTGCAGTTGTCCAAAATTGTTGAACTGCTCTTTTTTCAGTCCGGACTGGAACAGAATGAAACGGGTGGAATCATTGCAGAACATGACACATTGCCGTCGGTCTATAACATACAGGTGAGCATGCCAGTTACCAAGCGGGTTCGTGTCTGCAAGTGGCACAGAGGATACTACCGGCAACTTGGCGGCAAGAGCTTTGGTACAGTGAAATATCATTACGTTGAGCCAGTTCCTTAGATCAAGAACAGTTATTTGAGGGAATGCAGACCGATCATATTGCCCTCGGTGTCAACTACAAGCGCAATATAACCGTAATCGCCAATAGAAAACTTATCACGGTCAATCTGACCACCGGCAGCAATCACCCGTGACACTTCATTTGAACAGTCTTCACAGCTAAAGTAGACCAAGGTACTGTTGCCGCCCGATGGAACGCCCTTCAGTTTAACCAGTGCTCCACCAGCTCCCCATTTATCAGTCTGATGAGGGAAACTGTACATTTCCATGTCAGGCATTGCGGGACTGCACAAAGGTTCAAGTGTGGTTTGTAATACCGATTCATAAAAGACTTTAGCCTGATTCATGTCCTGTACGTAAATTTCAAACCAGCCGACTGGATTAACACTCATATCAGTGACCTCCTCCTGCCATAATCCGTTCTTTCAATTCCTTACCGACTTTGAAGAACGGAGTTTTCTTGGGGCCGACCGAAACTTCCAGGCCTGTTTTCGGATTCCTTCCAGAGTAGCCTTCATATTCGCGGATTTCAAAACTGCCGAATCCTCTGATTTCAATCCTATCACCAGCAACTAGAGTATCAGCCATACTGTCAAATATTTCATGGATTACCCACTCAGCAGCTGAGATGCTTATACTGTTACTCTACGCCAACTGTTCAACCAATTCAGATCTTGTCATTTAGTTTTCTCCGCAAGTTCAATTACACGTTCTGACCACGCAATAGCCCGGTGGTAACGCTCTAGCTCATTTGATGTCGGAAGTCTACCACTGGTCATTGCCAGCGATGCTTCATGCGATTCTTTCAAAGCTGCCAATAGATCATGTTCAATCAAAGACACAGTTTCCCACCTCCAAGAACACAAGCTGTCGAATTTATTACCACAATCAATCAATTACAGTCCACGACTATATTGGGGGAGAATAGCACGATCCGAGGTTAGGGGATTATAAGAACCTGGCAATGACACTTGGCCTGACAATTATGCTTGGCCGGACCGATAAGTATTGGCCTCAAAACAGAGCTTCCGAGTTGCTGTTCCCCAGGGCTTGCGCTGTGCAATCAGTTCCAGTAACAATAGGCCGTCGTTGACCATGCGCCCACCCAGCACATGCACCCCGCATGCGAAGAGTGGGGCTGGGAAATAGCCAGCCGTTGGTCCCAGTACGGAAATATGTTCGGCTGCACTGCAGTGCGACAGCACATTCTCAAGGGTTCCGTTCTGCACGGTGGTGCTGGTGCACAAGACCTTGTTACAATCATTCAGCGCCTTAACGTCCATAGTTACAGAAAGCTTTGGATAACGTTCGATGAGTTGCGGGTTTTTCTCAATGATGACCAACTCGGCATCGGTGTCGCGAAGATATTTGAGAAGGGGTGGAAAGAAGCCGACCATTCCCACTCGGTCTCCAGCCCTGATTTGCATCAGACCCAGAGAATCAGTGGCGCGGCCTGGAGCGTTACCGGTGAGTCGCATCACATGCTGGCAAATGGCGTTAATCGCGGCAAGCCCCAGCATATTCAGGATAGGATCGCACCCGCCGAATGCCTCAACATACTGCTCAGGGCAACAACCAACAAATGTATCCGGCATCAAGGCTCTGTAGTCCGTAGCGAGGTCATCGGGGATAAGCACGTAACTAATTCCTCCGGCACCCCCCTCCAGAACCATGGCCATAAACTCACAGTCCTTGGGCTGCCCCCCTGGGAAAAAGGGAGGGAATACTATTCCGGCCACCTTCGGAATGGAAAAGCGGGATGAGAGTGCCTGTGCCATATCCCGCATTTCGGTCATGATACTCATTGGTAGCTCCTCTCTGGCTGAAACGCGTAATCATCTGTCACTGTCCACTCACTGTAAGTACATTCCTCTTATTGGAAAGACTTTTCGATAAGAGGTTTGAGGAATCTCTCAAAAGTTGCCAGCTGTTTTTCGGAGAGCAACTCGACGTCCCCTTCATTATCCAGCAAAAAGGTACCGACACCGATGACTGTCCTTGGCAGATAACCAGTACCTTCAATTGCTCGCTCGATCTCATCCCTTTGTTTGGTTATCAAGATCCGCAGTTTTTTCAGATCAATTTCCACACATACCCCCTCACTCCCGTCATAACTTGCCCGGCTTATTTTACGCCTTTCAATACACCTCGGCTACGGCTACCTCATATACGGTCAATTTCTGTTTCTACTCTCATTTGACCTGTTGATTGCCTCCTTTAACAGGGCACTCGGTTTGAACGTCAAAACTCGTCTGGATTCAATGGTTAGAGTTTCGCCTGTTTGAGGGTTACGCCCACGGCGGTCTTTCTTCTGTTTGACAACAAAGTTACCGAAACCGGATATTTTCAACGTCTCACCCTGTTCAAGAGTGTTCTTCATGAGGGAGAAGACTGCCTCTAGCATTTCAGCGGATTCTTTCTTAGTCAGGCCAACGCCTGTATGGATTCTTTCTGCAATATCAGATTTTGTCATTTCGATTCCTCTTTTCTGAAAGATTACACAACAGTAGAGCACTGAGTCGATTAGTGGAGTTGCGTACGGAGTTGCGGGTACATACTACACATTGTCCATGTCAATTTCCATGCAATATCAAAATTTGTGAAACAGGCAATTATCCACCCACGTATATTTGTCAATAAATAACTATAAAGGTAATAATATCCAGCATTTAAATCGTGCTTTAGGCCAAATAATAGTGTAGTATATTGATCACTACAATAGTTGTCCGCAACTGTTGGATCGACACTTCAAGGAGGCACTAATGCAACGCGCAACTTATGAAACAGCAGGTATTCTCAGGGATCTATATAACGAGGAGTTTGGTGGTGACGAATTTGAACCCTACCAGATTGGCTGGGACCAACTCAGAGGGATAGCCGGTGTAGAGCGGTTGACCGATAGCATTCTATCCGATATAGGCACGGCAATGCTTGATTCTGGTTACGCTCTTGTTCCATTTGATAACTTCTTGCTGGTAACGATGGAATCAAATTTCAAGATGGCAAGGAAAGTGCCGCCTCGGATTGTGGAAATGCATCTCGCAACATCTGAAAATATGCCCGCTGATGTTGAGTCAGCTGACTATGAATTAGCGGACGCCGATGGTACCCAGGAGATTGTTGAAGATGACACCATTTAGTCGGATACATTATCCATTGTTCGAACTTATAGATGACGCCTATTCAACTATTCATAGGCTGCATACACGGACAGAGCTTGTTAAATACCCAACTGGCTTTGTTCAATTAGACCGTGTAACAGGCGGGCTCCACCCTGGAGAGTTGGTAGTCATTGCATCTTCGCCATCAATGGGAAAAAGTACTCTGGCTTTGAATATCGCACAGCACCTGAGTGTGAAAAGAATCCCAAAAGTCGCTTCAGCAATCTTCTCGCTGGGTTCTCCAAAAGAACAGCTCGTTATGCGCCTGTTGTCTGCTACAGCAGGTATCAGCTATGGAAGGATGATGACTGGCCATTTGGAGAACTCAGATTTACTAAAGCTGGATGCTGCTAAAGAGTCAATGCGTCAGGGTGAAATCTACATTGATGATACACCGGGCATCGGTGTCAATGAGTTGCTGACAAAAGCGAGGTACATGAAAACAGACCATAATGTAGGGCTGATCATCGTAGACTATCTTCAACTCATCAATGAATCCCAGTCGGCGTTAGGAGAGGATGAAATATCAATTGTTTCACGTTCGCTGAAAACACTCGCAAGGGAACTCGGTATTTCAATAATTGTTCTCTCCCAATTGCATGCCCTTGGAAAGCGGAAAAGACACCGACAAAGATCCGAACGGAGAGACATGATGGGCACTGGTTCACTTGAAAATGATGCGGACGTCCTACTGTTCGTCTACAGAGAAATGTTATATTGCAAAA
>CAIMXI010000330.1 GCA_903845365.1 uncultured Geobacteraceae bacterium
ACACTGAAATCGGTCACCTCATACGGAACAGAATAATACGGAACAGAACAGGATGATCACCTACAAACAATTCTTGCCAAGCGCTATTATACGACTTAGGCTCATTTTATAAAGATCAAAAAACTTGAACATCGAGTTATAGGGATATTCTGCTCTGCCGTCGCATAATTCAACTTTGTCAGAGAGCAGTATCCCATGATAATCGCCAAAATATTGTTGAAGTCATGGGCGATGCCGCCGGCTAAAACTCCGAGGCTCTCCAGTTTTTGGGTGTGCTGGAGTTGTTGTTCGAGGGTTTTTTTATTTTCTTCGGCTTGTTTGCGGTCGGTTATATCGCGCCAAATGGTAAACAGAGCCGGTTTCCCGGCCAGCATCATCGACGCAATGGATACCTCTACAAAAAAATCAGACCCATCCAACCGCCGATGTACCCACTCGAACGTCTTGTTGCCGGTTCTCAGAGCCTCATTAATTTTATCCTCTGCTGAGTCAGATGACCTTTTCCCATCCGGCTGAAATTCGGGAGAGAGTAGTTTCGGCGGTTTTCCGATAATCTCTGTTCTGTTACCTCGCAACATAGCCTCGGTCGCCCGGTTACATTCTACAAAGATGCCATCAACTATTATCAGATACGCGTCTGGCGAATCCATGAACAGGATGCGGTGCTGCTCTTCGCTCTCTCTCAGTTCCTCCAAGGCGTTTTTGCGTTCCCGGTCAATGGCCAGAAGCTTGGCCTGAGTTTCAGCCAGCCATCCGGTTACGCTGGGAGTCTGCCTGTCGTGTACCGTTATGGTGGAAGAAAAATCACCCTGACCTATTCGGGCAATCTGTCCATAGACCATGTCGAGACTGCCGCCCAGTGTGTCGAATAAGGCCCGGTAGGTTTGCCATAACATAAACATCAGCCACAGGGCAAAAGCAATAAGCATGTATCGCAGAGCCAGCGCCCGCATCTCGGCAGTGTTGACGGCGCTTTCCGTGCGCTTATCCATCAGTACGAAAAAATCGTCGATCGGCTTCATAATGGCTGCTTTAGCCTGATGATACCTTACATCGTGCATCATTACACGTGCCTTTGCCCGCCCAGTTTCTGAACCTGGCTCGGTTGCCTCGACCAGTTTCATCGCCTCCAGTTCCATCTCAGCCAACTGGTCGGATTTCTCTTTGGCTTCGGTAAGTTTGGCCAGTTCTTTTTCACTGAACCCGCTCTGGCGCATCAGTTCAAGCAGGGGAACTGATTTTGCTGTATCAGGACGGGGCAATTTCCCGTCATCCATCACCAGATCCCAATATATCCGTGAGTACCCTTCCGGGCGGGGTTTCAGACCATCACGGATATCCAGGACAGCCTTATACTGTAGTATGTATCTCGGTTCACGGGAAATGACGTATGTGCGGGCCATTCTGGTCAGGTCATCTGATGACTGGCGCAACTCATCGGCCAGCAGGAAGGATAAGTGACGCATGTTATTAGCGTAATCTATCTGCTTTTCAGCACGTACGTAGATGATAAAGGCCAGAGCGAGCAGGAAGAGCATTAAGCCTGTAAGCATAAGGTTGCGTGTAAAACGGGTTAAGATGTTTCGATAAAGCATGCTGGTGCTCCGTTCTTCTCATCACGTAAAAGAATGCGTTTAATTTCAATCAAGTCTGGTTCGGTGAAACGGCTGTCCGGACAATCAGAAAATTTTCTGACAGGAAGGCTTGTATGGGGTGAGGTCGTCACATAAGTCTTTATTGTGGTCGATTGAGAGCTCGTTTGAGCGTGGAAAAAGTTGTCATAGCCGTACGCGAAACAACTGCCGAAGATTATGGTGTAATTCGGCCAGGCTGCCTAAGGGAAACATGTTCGCACTGCTATCAAATGAAACGGCAAAACTTTATATGGTAGCCAGCTTTCCAAACACGATCTAACTTTACTGCATCAATGCGCAAACGACTGCCGGTACTTGTTGATCTCCCTGATCAACTCGGTTCTATCAAAATAAATTTCATTCCGCTTGATCTTTCCCTCAGCATTGAACTGCAGAAAGCAGAGCCCGACGCACTCCACATTTTTGTCTCCAACCGGAATACAGGCTGCCAATTTGCCGAGAAAGCCATCTTCAATCGGAATTGCCTCAACCAGTGACCAGACCCATGTCGGATTGTTGCCGGTAACCTTGGTAAAATAGGCAAAAAGCTGCTCTTTTCCCTCAATGCCCAGCGGACGACCCGGATCAAGAAAAAAAGCATCATCTGCATAAAAAGCGGCCAGTTCTCTGGGGCGGTTGCCTGTCCAGGCTGACAACCAACCTGATGCAAACTCTTTTGCTTCTACTTGTGTCATCATTTAAGCGCTGCTCCCTGATTATGTGACGTATGAATTGTGACGCGAGACTATACATCAATTTCTGTATTCATTCCATCCCTTTTCAACAGTTAAATAAACCTGTTGTCATGGGTCTACGACATAAAAATATGAGTTATGCTAAACACTTAAATATTGGTCCAGAAATGGCCAAGTATCAGAACGAAACATCCACATACAAGAATTTTTAGATGCTTTGTGATCAGATAATTATTGCTGAGGCTATAAAAAACTCCATTCAGACACCATAGTTCTTTCACTGTGAATAAAGTGAGAGCAGAAGTGTTTACGCACACGTATCACACCACCGCGAGCGGGTGGCGCGTAATCCCGTCTGAGGCAACGAAATTCTGATGAAATCACCTTGACAATAACAAGGTCGCTTATTATCTTGGCACTGTTAGCACTCTAAAGTCGTGAGTGCTATTCTTTTTTTTGGGGTCTCCATGGATATTGAACTCTCACTGCGCAGTAGGCAGATACTTGAAGCGATAGTTGAGGACTACATAGCTACCGCAGAGCCGGTTGGTAGCAGTGCTGTTGCCCGTCGTCACGCTCTGACTCTGTCATCGGCTACCGTGCGCAATGTGATGGCTAATCTTGAAGAGATGGGTCTCTTGACCTCCCCGCATACTTCGGCCGGTCGGATCCCGACGGAAAAAGCGTATCGCCTGTATGTAGATTCGCTGGTAGCCTTGCGTCAGGTCAGCCGCGAAGAAAAGCGCCAGATTATAAGTCACTGCCGTAAGGTTGGCGTTGGTCTGTCAGGTATATTGAAAGAGACCAGCCGGACATTGTCACAGCTTTCAAACTATATGGGTATTGTGATTGCCCCAAGCTTTACCGCCGATGTATTTCGCCATATTGAATTTATCCGCATCGGGCAGCGGAAAATTCTTGCCATTCTGGTCTCCAGTAAAGGGGCCTTGCAGAATCGCCTGATTGAGACCGATGACGATTATGGTTCAGAAGAGCTTATCAGGATGGGCAACTACCTGAATGAGAAGATGCAGGGATTAACGATAAATCAGGTACGTGAGCAGATACTTGAGGAGATGGCGTCGGAAAAAGCGCAGTACGATAAACTTCTGGCGCGAGCTCTAAAAATTAGTGAACAGGCGGTGCGGGCGGAGGGGGAGGAAATTTTTATTGAGGGCCAGGCTCGCATCCTTGATCAACCCGAATTCAGTGATGCCGGGCGGATGAAGGAAATTTACCAGGCTTTTGAACAGAAGGGGCTGCTTGTACAGCTTCTCTCGCGCTGCATGAAGGCTGATGGAGTGCAGATTTACATCGGAACGGAAACATCGCTCAGTCAGTCAGCCGGTGTCAGCCTCATCACCTCCCGTTTTGTCACTAGCAGCAATACGGTCGGGATGCTCGGAGTAATCGGCCCGACTCGTATGGGATACTCAAGCGTGATACCGATAGTCGATTATACCGCCAGAATGGTCAGTAAACTGTTAAGTGAAGTATAAACATCAAAAAGGACTCTAACTATGGAACCAAAAGATATTGTCGATTTGTTGACGCCCGATGCCCCGGTCGAAGAAGCCGCAGCTCCTGAAACCGCCGAACCGGGGAATGAGTTGACTCTTGAAGAACAGCTTGCCGCCAAGGAGAAAGAGGCGCGGGAAAACTGGGATCGCTTTCTACGCGAACGAGCTGATCTGGAAAATTATCGCAAGCGGGTAGGTCGTGAAAAGGAAGAGTTACTGAATTATGGCAATAAATCACTCCTTGAAGAGATTCTACCGATCATCGACAATCTTGAGCGCGCTCTTGCCCACGCTTCAGATGATAGTCAGGGGGCTGTTGTTGAAGGCATCCGCATGACTCACGCCATGTTGCTGACGGCACTGAAAAAATTCAGCGTTACTCCGATTGAATCGGTCGGAGCCCTGTTTGATTCTGCTTTCCATCAGGCAATGGCTCAGGTGCCGACAGACCAGTACGAACCAAATACTGTCGTCGAAGAGTACCAGAAGGGGTACATGCTGAAAGAGCGACTACTGCGCCCGGCAATGGTGACCGTTGCGACACCGGTAAAATAATTTCTTCCAGACCTTGTTTTTTATAATATCGATGAATATCCTGTAAACAGAGTAACTAAAAAGGAGGACTACACGTCATGAGTAAAGTAATTGGAATCGATCTCGGAACAACCAACTCTTGTGTATCAATAATGGAGGGTGGTGAGCCGATTGTAATAGCCAACTCTGAAGGGGGGCGCACCACACCTTCAATGGTTGCCATTTCTGACAGCGGTGAACGACTGGTAGGACAGCAGGCTAAACGTCAGGCTGTTACCAACCCTGAAAACACCCTGTACGCCATTAAACGTCTTATTGGGCGTAAGTTTGATTCCGAAGCGGTGCGCAAAGATATCGCAATTTCTCCCTTCAAAATTGTCAAGGCTGACAACGGTGATGCCTGGGTAGAGGTGCGTGACAAGCGCTATTCTGCTCCGGAAATTTCAGCAATGATCCTGCAGAAAATGAAAAAGACCGCCGAAGATTATCTGGGTACAACTGTCACCGACGCAGTTATTACTGTACCGGCCTACTTTGACGATTCCCAGCGCCAGGCGACCAAGGATGCCGGTAAGATCGCCGGTCTCAACGTACTTCGTATCATTAACGAGCCGACTGCGGCTGCATTGGCATACGGCCTGGACAAGAAAAAAGACGAGAAAATTGCTGTATTTGACTTAGGGGGCGGAACCTTTGATGTCTCGATTCTTGAGCTCGGTGATGGCGTTTTTGAAGTTAAATCGACCAACGGCGATACCTTTCTGGGTGGCGAAGACTTTGACCAGTTAATTATCGACTGGATTGCTGATGAATTTAAAAAAGATCAGGGTATCAATCTTCGTGGCGATAAGATGGCTCTGCAGCGTCTTAAAGAGGCCGCAGAAAAAGCTAAATGCGAACTTTCCAGCTCCGTTGAAACGGATATAAATCTCCCGTTCATCACCGCCGATGCTAATGGTCCGAAACATCTTACCCTTAAACTTACCCGTGCTAAATTGGAGTCGATCTGCGCCAGTCTGCTGGCAAAACTTGAAGGTCCTTGCCGTATCGCCATGAAAGATGCCGGCTTGAATGCCAGCCAGATAAATGAAGTCATTCTGGTCGGTGGGATGACACGTATGCCGGCAGTTCAGAAATGCGTGGAAGATATTTTTGGTAAGGTGCCGAATAAAGGCGTTAACCCGGATGAAGTTGTTGCCATCGGCGCAGGTATTCAGGGTGGCGTTCTGAGGGGTGACGTCAAGGATGTGCTGCTGCTGGACGTTACTCCGCTTTCGCTCGGCATTGAGACACTTGGCAGCGTTATGACAAAATTGATTGAGAAAAATACCACGATCCCGTGCCGCAAGAGTCAGGTTTTTTCAACTGCTGCCGACAATCAGCCGGCGGTATCGATACACGTTCTGCAGGGTGAACGTGAAATGGCGCGCGACAACAAGACGCTCGGCAACTTTGAACTGTCAGGTATTCCTTCTGCACCACGCGGCATGCCGCAAATTGAAGTAACCTTTGACATCGATGCCAACGGTATAGTACATGTTTCTGCCAAGGATCTTGGTACCGGGAAGGAACAGTCGATCAGCATCACAGCATCGTCCGGACTTTCCAAGGATGAGATCGACAAGATGGTCCGTGACGCTGAGATGCACGCAGATGAGGACAGGAAAAAGCGCGAGGCGATCGAAGCGCGTAATCATGCCGACAGCATGGTATACAGTACAGAAAAGTCGTTAAAAGAGCACGGTGATAAAATAGATGCGGTAGAAAAAGGGAACATTGAGAACAAACTTTCTGCGCTGAAAAAACTGATGGAAGGCGACGATGCGGAGGCAATTAAGAAAGGTACCGACGAGCTCGCTGAAGCATCTCACAAACTTGCAGAGGCGATGTATGCCAAGAAAGAGGGCGCCGGAGCAGACGCTGCCGCTGGCGCTGAAAATGCCGGTCCGGCAAAACCGAAGGATGACAAGGTTGTTGATGCCGATTTCGAAGAGGTAAAGGAAGATAAAAAATAGTTCCGGATACGTTGCCGGTTCAGCACTGTAGGGACGGGTTTGACATCCGCCCCTACTCGCTTTTCAAGATATAAAGGAACCTAATTGTGGCAAACGGCGAAAAACGTGATTATTACGAAATACTTGGGGTACATCGCAACGCTTCCGAAACTGAGATAAAAAAGGCATTCCGGAAGGTAGCCATTCAGCACCACCCCGACAAGAACCCGGGCGACAAGGCTGCCGAGGATCGCTTTAAAGAGGCGACCGAGGCGTATGAGGTGCTTTCCGATCCGCAGAAGCGTGCGCAGTATGATCAATATGGACATGCCGGTGTTTCCGGGCCAGGTGGTTTTTCATCTGGTGGCTTTGGTGCCGGTACTCCGTTTGGTGATATTTTTGGCGATATCTTCGGTGATATTTTTGGCGGTGGAGGTGGTGGTGGCCGTGGCCGCAGTCAGGGGCGACGAGGCGACGATCTGCTGTATAACATGGAAATCAGCTTCGAAGAGGCCGCTTTTGGTGTCGAAAAGAAAATTGAAGTCCCTTTTGCCAAACGTTGCGCCGGTTGTAATGGTTCCGGATCAAAGCCGGGTACAGACCCGAAAGTTTGCCCAACTTGTCGCGGAGCCGGTCAGGTGCGATATCAGCAGGGTTTTTTCAGCGTCAGCAAAACCTGTGGTCAGTGCAATGGTGAAGGAAAAGTTGTTGAAAATCCCTGCCCCGAATGTCGAGGCAAGGGGAGTACAAAAGAGACGAAAACTCTCTCTGTCAAGATTCCCGGCGGAGTTGATACGGGATCACGGCTTAAGGTAACAGGAGAGGGTGGACAAGGTAAAGGTGGCCCTAACGGCGATTTGTATGTCGCGATTAATGTTAAGGAACATCCGATTTTCCAGCGTGAGGAGAATAACGTAGTCTGTGAAATCCCGATCAGCTTCATTCAGGCTTCGCTCGGGTGTGAACTTGAAGTTCCGACGCTGGATGGAAAAGTTGCCATGAAAATTCCTGATGGGACTCAGTCCGGTAAAATATATCGCCTCAAGGGGAAGGGCATACCCTCACTCCAGGGGTATGGTCGTGGCGATCAGTTGGTCGTTGTCCGGATTGAAACTCCAACCAACCTCAACAAAAGGCAGAAAGAGCTTCTGGAGGAATTTGCCAGAATCAGCGGTGAGGACGTCCACCCTCTTAAAAAAGGATTCCTGGACAAGGTGATGGATTTTATCAGTTGATTTTGAGAGGCCGTCCATGGAGAAACAGCAATTAATTGAAAAAACCGCTGAAGCTCTGCGCCCGTTTGAAACAAGCAATTTGGTTGATACGATGCGGCACCTCTCCTTCAACGGGCTGTTTGCTCACCCTGTCGTCCTCATTTTGTTAGTTGTGATATTTTTTTTTGGAGTTATAAAACGCTCCAAGTTGGTTCTGCTTAGTCTGTTTGCGTTCTTTTGTATTGCACTGATTATACGTTTTGCCATGCCGGTTCCAGGTGAAGGCCTTTCGTTCCAGTCGGCGATGCCGTTTGTCGGCGGTGGTTTCCTGGTTGGCTGTGTCGTCATCTATTTCACACTTATTAAAAGCGACTAGCTGCTAACAGGATATAGAGATGAAAATTGATAGGAAAGATTGGTATTTTATTGCGGTGGTTGTTGTGGTGCTGGGGATTTTTGTTGCTATCACCGGCAAAGAGAAAACGACGCGGGTCCCTAATAACCCAATGCATAAGCTCTCTTATGACGCGGCATATAAAAACGCTCCAGGTCCCGATGCTTCACTCTTTAAACGGGCCTTCTTTAAACCGGACAAAAAAGCTGCCGAGGTCTTCTGCGAACCGTGCCATAAAGAAAAAGGGGTGCCGTTTCCTCCAAACCATCCTGCCAAAAACCGCTGTCTCTTCTGTCACAAGCTTAAAATGTAACTTCTTGTAAAGCGTTTACTGTAACAGCTATCGCTTGCAGCGGTTCTTCCAGGCTGATCCTGCCGATTCTCCCCGCTCGTAACTCCCGCAAAAAGGCCTCAGCGGCTCGATGTACATCGATCTCTCCGCCTGTCATCAAGCATCCGAGGCGTTTCCCGATAACTTCAAGCATCGCGGTTGCTGTTTCAGGGAACTCGGCTGGTTTATAGCGAGTCTTGAGTAGATCCGGATATCTTCCCATCATATATTCAACGGCAAAGAGACCTACAGATGTGTAATCAAGCGCGCTTGCGCCGATCGCTCCACTGGTTGCAAGGCGATACGCCACATTCTGGTCGTCCATATTTGGCCAGAGTATGCCGGGGGTATCAGAGAGAACTATACCGTTTTTGAGGTCGATCTGTTGTCCACAGGTGGTTACAGCCGGTTTATCGCCGACTTTTGCTATGCATTTTCCTGCCAGAGTGTTAATCAAGGTCGATTTGCCGGTATTGGGAATACCGAAGATCATTACCCGCAGCGGCCAGCCTGGTCGTCCACGATGCGGCACCGTTTTCTGGCAAATTTTCAGGAGTTGCTTTGCGTCGGCGTGGAGCCTGGCGGAAAGAGGCAAAGCGGTGACGCCAGATTCCTGCTCAAAATAGCGTACCCAGGCTTTTGTCACCGCAGGGTCTGCCAGGTCATGCTTGTTGAGGATTTTTATACAGGGCTTGTTGCGGCGCATCTCCTCCAGTTGGCAATTGGAACTTGATAAGGGAAGGCGGGCGTCAACTACCTCTACGATCACATCAATCTTGCGGATCGCCTCGGCCATTTTTTCCTGCGCCTTCCCCATATGTCCCGGATACCATCGAATCGTCATCTGTTCTCCTTGATCAGTATGAATCGTACTAAGAAACCTTATTTAACTATCTGATTTTATAGAGTGGCATTTTTAAAAGACAGGATATCGGTAGGATGAGGTTGAATTTCCTTTTTTACGTTATCCAATTTCAGTGGCAAAGTACCACTCGAATCTCGTCAGGTCAACACACTAACAACGCTAGAAAACAGCAATACGCAATTCACTCTTCTGTACTGTTGCAATTCCAACATTCTCTTGACAGCGACAGAATGCCCGGCAACGTTGCCGCCGACGGTAATTGGGGATATTTTGGTGAAGGTGAAGGCAACGAAAAGCCGGTTCACGAGGCGTGTGTCAGCGACTTTGCTATTGGCAAATACGAGGTGACTCAAGAGGAGTGGCGGAAAATAATGGGGAACAACCCATCCAGTTTCAGCAGTTGCGGTGACGACTGTCCGGTGGAGCAGGTAAGCATAAATTATGTCGCACACCTGTGCCGAAGTAGTCAATCTGGCGTTTGCATTAAAGTAGTATCTGTGATACCTTGCTCGCGTTTTACACACGGACGCACCTGCCTGGAAGGCCAAATAACATGGAATTAAGTTTTTCCCAAAAAAACGAACCAATAGACCAGATAATTAACCGGCTAATTGAAGAGACGGGTGGCATCCACCATCCCGCCATAATCAAAGAGATGCTGTTCACAACGCTTAAAATCGGTCAGGACATCAATTATCTGGCAGACTTGAAGCTGATTAATCGTACCCTGCGTGAAATGCGCTACACAACAAAAGTGTTCTCCCCGTACCGCCACCGTAAAAAAGTTACCATATTTGGTTCCGCCCGTACGGGAGAGACCGATGAAATGTATAAAAAATGTGTTCGTTTTAGTCGCAGTCTGGCTGAGAACAATTATATGGTCATAACCGGCGGTGGCCCAGGTATCATGCAGGCCGGTAACGAGGGTGCGGGGAGCGACAACTCATTTGCCGTGAATATAAGACTCCCTTTTGAACAGAAGCCTAATCCGATCATGTATCGTAATCCTCGCCTTATAACCTACCGATACTTTTTCAACCGTAAGGTGGCTTTTGTTAAGGAAGCTGATGCAATTGTCGTCTTTCCGGGAGGTTTTGGAACCCTTGATGAAGCTATGGAAGTTTTTACTCTCATACAAACCGGTAAGACATCTCCGAAGCCACTGATTTTGATGGACGACGAGGAAGGTTACTGGGAACAGTTCTTTCATTTTGTCAAGGAAACCTTGCTGACGCAGGGTTATATCTCGGAAGAAGATTTTTCCCTCTTTACTATCACAAAAAGTGAAAAGGAAGCGCTCGAAACTATCAACATATTTTACCGAACCTATCATTCACTCCGTTTTATTGAAAACCGCCTGGTTATCAGATTGCAGAAAGCTCTTTCAACTGCCCAGATAGCAATTCTTGCGGAAGAGTTTTCCGGGCTTATAACAAACGGTGATCATATTCACTGCTGTGAGGCGTTCCCGGAAGAAGCGGACGAACCGGATCTCGCTCTTCTGCCGCGTATTTCCCTGTTGTTCGACCACCATCACTACGGCATGCTGATGGCTTTTATCAACCGAATTAATTCTTTCCAGACGGTGTAAACGAATGGGACCTCATGCAGGATCTTAAAAATATATCACAAAATAAATCAACATTCGGTTCCGGATTTTTCGGGAGAGCACGTAACCGGCGTCTGAAATCAGCCGACGAACCGTCTCGATTCCGACTGCCCGTCCTTGAAGGAAAACGCCTGCAACAGATGAAACTGGCTCTGCTTTTCTTTGCCATTATTCTGGCGCTGGTTCCTCTCTCGTTTTTTGCACTCCGCAAGGCCGAATCAGCTTTTTCGCAAATTCGCACCTGGTGCGCTTCGTTCTCCGCACCTGCTCCCACGCAGGCCGAAGCGGCAAAACCTCCGGTTTCCTTCGATAGTTTTGAATCAGCAGGCGATTTACTTGCCAAGGCAGAAATAAAAGGTTCCCGCATATCAGCTCTTACTCCTGAAGGCTCTCAACTTATCTACACTATTCATGGCGATTTGCAGAAGAGGGTCTACGATCTTTTCGAAAAAAACAAGGTGCCGTACGGTGTTTTTGTCGCAATCGAACCGGCTTCGGGCCGCGTTCTTGGTATGACTTCATACTCATCAATTGATCCTGCCTGGCCGAAACATTCAGTCTACGACCTCTATCCAATGGCTTCATTGTTCAAGATAATTACTGCTTCTGCAGCCCTTGAAAGCAATAAGATCACCCCTGAATCGGTGATCGAGTTCCGGGGGGGCTCTCATTCCGAAAATCCGCGATATTGGGATATCAGCCCTCGCGGCAGGAACAACCGCATGGATGCCACCTTTGCCATGGGAAAATCAATTAATCCGCTTTATGGGCGGATAGCAAGCGACATTGCCGGTAAGTCCTCTGTGATGGCATCAGTTTCTCAGTACGGATTTAATCAGGAATTGTTGCCTGGCATTCCAGTGAAACCGAGTCAGGCGGCGGAACCGGTTAGTAGTCACGGTCTCCGGCTAATGGGAGCGGGGCTGGATCACGATGTTAAAATTTCTCCTCTTCACGCTGCGGTTATTATGTCGGCAATAGCTAATGGCGGCAAGATGATGATCCCCGGACTGACAAGCAGCATTATAGACGGGCAGGGGGTTGAAAAAGAGCAGTTTACTCCCCGCGAGCTCCGCCGCCTGGTCACGCCGGAGACATCGGCGTCATTGACGCGAATGCTTTCCAGCACTGTTCTTACCGGCACATCGCGGAAAGCTTTTCATGACAGTAAGGGACGTCCGCGCATAGATGTATCGGTAGCGGCCAAAACCGGATCTATCAATGGATCGGATCCAAAGGGGCACTATACATGGTTTGCCGCGTTTGCGCCGATGCAGAATCCCCGTATCGCGCTGGTTGCACTGGTAATTAATCCGGACAAGTGGAAGGTTAAGGCATCTCAGGTCGGGGAACAGGCGTTGGAAGAGTTTTTCAAGAAGGAGTAATGGATTTCGTTCGCCTCGGTTTATGGCTCATCTGCCCGGTATGTCATCAGGCGTAACTCTCCATCAATCATTTCGCCATATGTAAACTGCCCCATCCAGTCTCCGAGAGAAAGGATGGTAAACGCCGTCTCAGGGGCGTTTTTATGCATAGCAAGATGAAAGTGGCCGGCAACCAGGCCGTCACACCCCTTTTTTTGCACGGTATCGGCAAAATCAAGGAGGATTTGACGATAGTCCCAACGGGATGTTTTAGCAGAATAACCGGCCTGACTTTGTTTTTGCAGAACTCTCCTGATTTTCTCACCCCATGCTGCTGGACAATGCCTGACTGCGGCGGCAACCACACCGGTACGAAGCAGAAACCTCAGCAAGAGGTAGCCACGATCTTCCCGATTTATCTGGTCTCCGTGGCAGATATAGAGATTTTTGCCTTGTACAGTTTCAATGGAAGGCTCTGGATGAATTATGGTATGAAGCCGTTGCGAAAAAACATCGCCAATATGAAAATCATGGTTCCCTTCATAATAGACCAGCGTGCAACCGCGTCGCACCAACCGATCCAGGGCATCAAGTACAGGATCATAGTGGGTAAAGGGTTGGGATGGGAACCCGAGCCAGAAGTCGAACAGATCGCCAACTATGTAGAGGGTATCCAGCTTTCCCTCCAATTCACCAAGGAATCGGAGCAGCAGTCGGAAATTGAGAGCTTCCGGGGAAGCGAGATGGGCATCAGCAATAAAAATGGCGCGCATGACCCGGATTGTGCTTCGATACGGAGTAAAAAGTCAACAAGAAGAACGAATTACCACTTAAATCAATAATTTAAATTAGCCCCAGGAGAAATGAATGGCATCAATTCATAGTGTTGAAATATCGTTGGAAGACCTGCTCGGCGCCTTTACCAGCGGACATCTTGACAAAGCATATTATCTTGACAGACTGACCGGCGACATTTTCTCTGTGCCATCTTCTTCTGACAACAATGAGGTACGTCAACAACTTGAGAGCAATGGCGAGCGTTTTCTGGAAATTCCCCCCTTCGACTATCAGAGCGAGCGGCAGATCGCCTCTGAATTTCTTGAGAAGATATCCGATCCCGAATTGAGGCTTCTCCTGAATAACTCTCTGGCCGGCAGAAAACCTTTCGGTAAAATTGAAGACATTCTTTCGTTCTACCCGCACGAGGAGGGGCGTTTTGCGTTATTGAAGGACAAATTCCTTTCAAATCGTCTCAAATCCTGGATGGAAGAGAACAACCTTTTTGCGGCTAATGCCATACTACAGGATCTGAAGCACGCCCGGGAGTGATCAATGGAGCACATTCACCACGCTCACACGCCACGAAACGATTACGGCAGATTTATTGCCTCGATACTGCTCTTCTGTCTTCTTGCTTTGGCCGGTTACGCACTGAGGCACACTATTTCATGTTTTCTGCTCTCCTGGATCATCGCCTATCTTCTTGACCCTCTTCTTGTAAGCGCCGAAAAGCGCGGCGTAAAACGACTATACGCGCTAGGCTTTCTCTATATACTACTCGGAATTCTGACAATTTTTTTTCTGGCTTTTATCCTCCCGGCCATTACCATCAACTGGAGTAATTTTATTCGCGACCTGCCTGGCTATGTAATTAAGGCTAAACAGGTTGCGCTGGAATGGAAAAGCCGGTTGCCGGATCGTTACGGTTCTGAAGAAATCCAGTGGCTGATCGACAAAGCATCAGGCAATATCGCCGCAGCGGCTGAAAAAGCAGGGTCATGGGCTTATAACTTTGGAACTGGTATTTTTTTCAATCTGTTCAACATAGTACTCTCTCCGATTCTGGTTTTCTTTATGCTCTTTTATAAGCAGACCGCTATCGACACTGTTATTTCATGGCTGCCTGACAACTGGCGAGTTCAGATCATACGCATTGCGAATGAGGTCAATAGCAGTATTGGGGGCTATCTGCGCGGTCAGGTCATAGTTTCCGCCATAGTGGCGCTGCTTGTGGCTATCACCCTTTATCTGCTGGGAGTCCCTCTGCCGATCTTCTGCGGTGTTTTTGCCGGTGCAGCTTCGGTTCTGCCTTTTATCGGCGTATTCATTGCGACCCTGCCGGCTCTCATTTTCGCCTGGTATAAATTCCAGTCAGCCGCCATACTCGGCCAAACTCTGGTGGCGTTTTTTCTGATTTACTTTGTTGAGGGGTATCTCATAAAACCGCTGGTGTTCAAACAGTCGATGAACCTGAACCCGCTGGTAACAATTATTGTGGTCATGGCTCTCGGGGAATCACTCGGTTTCTGGGGCATTTTGCTGGCGCTGCCAATTGCTTCAGCGATAAAAATCACCTGGGGACATTTCGTGCAGGGTGACTTTAATCAGAGGTGATGATTAGTGAGAGAAAAAACAGCATCGCCACACGCTGAACCGACCGGCGAACTAACCTTTGGTGTACGTGGACTTCACTGCGCTTCCTGCGTTAATACCCTGGAAAAAAAACTGCTCGAACAGCCAGCCATAACTACGGCAATCGTCAACCTGACAGCAGAAACAGGCTTTGTCCGCTTTGATTCACCACAGCTCTCCGCCTCAGATATCTTCAGCATTGTTCATGCAGCCGGCTATACTCCGGTAGAACTTCACGAAACCAGGACATCTCAAGAAGATGACCTCCGCTCGCAACGCAACTGGTTTATCTTCTCGCTATGCGCTTCCTTGCCGATCATGCTGACAATGGGTCTACACTCCAACAATGCTGCCCGCCAGGCAAGCCTGGTGTTGGCAACGATTGTTCAGTTTTCTGCCGGCCTGATTTTTTATCGCGGTGCCTGGAGCGCTATCAAAAACGGCACTGCAAATATGGATGTTCTGGTGGCGCTCGGAGCATCAGCCGCATATTTTTATTCGGTTGCGGCCTACTTTGGCTTGCTTGGCACCCACCATGACGTCTTCTTTGAAACTTCGGCCATGCTTATAGCGTTTATCCGCCTCGGAAAATATCTTGAAGCCAGAGCCCGTGGAAAAGCGAGTGAAGCGCTTGAAAAACTGATACACCTCCAGGCAGATAAAGCGCTCCTGGTTACTGATGAAGGTGAAAAAGAGGTTCCTGCGTCGGTTATCAGGGTTGGTGATATTGTTCTTGTCCGGGCTGGTGATGTAATCCCGGTCGATGGTGAAGTGGTCGAAGGTGGCGGCGCAGTCAATGAGAGTATGGTGACTGGCGAATCTCTGCCGATACTGAAGAAACCTGGTGACATGGTTTCCGGAGCCACAATCAGCACCAATGGCGTCATGCGTATCCGTGCGACACGGATCGGCGAAGCAACCCTGCTGGCACAGATTATTAAAATGGTACGTGAAGCCCAGGGTGACAAAGCGCCGATACAAAAGTTTGCCGACACCGTTTCTGCCTGGTTCGTACCGGTAGTCATCCTTCTGTCGGCGGCAACCTTCATGGTTTGGTACTTTGCTTGTTCCAGCGACTTCCTGACCGCCTTTCGTTTTGCCATTGCTGTGCTAGTAATCGCCTGCCCCTGCGCCATGGGACTGGCAACACCTACGGCCATCATGGTCGGCAGCGGGATCGCTCTTGACCGCGGTATACTGGTAAAAAAAGGCTCAGCTCTCGAAATCATCTCGCGGCTCAATGTGCTGCTGCTTGACAAAACCGGTACCTTGACCAGGGGGGCTCCGGAGATGACCGATCTCATTCCGGTCGCGCGCAGCGTTGATCCGGCCAAACTGCTTGAATGTCTGGCCACAGCCGAATCACGCTCGACTCATCCATTGGCTCAGGCGGCACTCGGCGCGGCTCGGAAGTCTGGCGTGGAACCGGGTCATGCCGACAATTTTGAGGAGCGCGGCGGGTTTGGGGTGACCTGCAGTTATGGCGGTTTTCAACTGGCGGTTGGTAATGAACGACTTATGAGTGAGCTTGGGATCAGCCTGACACCGCTGGCAAAAAAAACGTCTGAGTTGACGGCAGCAGGTAAGTCAATCATATATGTCGCTGCTGGAAATTCTCTGGTCGGCGTCGCGGCATTTGCCGACAGCCTTCGGCCAGAATCGATCCGGGCGGTTACCGAGCTGCGCAACATGGGCATAACCACCTGTATGATAACCGGCGATCATGCCGATGTCGCATTCATAGTGGCGAAACAGGCGGGTGTCCACGGTTTTGAGGCCGAAGTGCTGCCTGATCGTAAACGTGACGTGGTCAAAGAGTACCAGGACCGCGGCTTGATCGTCGGGATGGTGGGTGACGGCATCAATGACGCACCTGCTCTTGCTCAGGCCCAGATTGGCATCGCCATCGGCGGCGGCACTGATGTCGCCAAAGAGACAGGGGATATTGTCCTGATGCGGAGCAATCTGATGGACGCCGTGCGGGCAATAGTAATCGGGCGTGCCACCTTGAGCAAGATCAAGCAGAACCTGTTCTGGGCTTTCTTTTACAATATTCTCGGCATACCGGTGGCTGCCGGCCTTCTGAACAGCTACGGCATATACCTGAAACCGGAGTACGCGGGCCTGGCGATGGCCTTTTCATCGGTATCGGTTGTTCTGAATTCGCTGCTGCTGAAACGAATAGAAAAAAAGCTGTAATTCCCTCTCCGAACACCATTGGAGTCTAAATGTCTATTATCAGGAGAGCCTCTAGCGCTCTTACTGCATCTGCCTTTGCGCTCACACTTATTTTATTTTTGACAGGCATGGCTATTGCCGACGAAAACAGTGGTTCTGTTCCGGTGCAATACGACAGGATCTCCATTGAATACGCCAAAGGATACCTCACCGATACCGGCAAAATAGCGGCTTCACCAGTAGAGTGGAGTGGCGATAATTGGCTGAAAGCCGCTCTGGTGGTTGCTTCAACGACTGGAATCTATTTTGCGGACACTGATATAAAAAAAATCGCGCAACGAAATCAGAGCTCGGCAGTAGACTCACTAGCTTCACTTGGCAACACTCTCGGCAACCCAGCCTACACTCTGCCATCACTCGGCCTGTTCTATCTGTACGGCCAATTCAATGACGATCCGAAAGCACGACGTACCTCGCTACTCGCAGTTGAAAGCCTTGCTATCAGCGGCCTTTTCTCGGAGTCAGTCAAACTGATATCCGGGCGTCCCCGACCTCAAACAGGTGAATCATCCGACAAGTGGTACGGCCCAAAACTGAAATCAGGAGACTTGTCTTTCCCTTCCAGCCACACGACGGCGGCATTTTCTCTGGCATCAGTATTGGCCGAAGAGTATGGCGCCAATCCGTACGTTCCGCCGATCGCCTACGGCTTGGCCTCCCTTACCGCCTTTGCCCGCGTTTACGATAACAGACACTGGGCGTCGGATGTCTTTTTCGGAGGGGCAATCGGCTACTTTGTCGGAAAGGCTGTTGTCAGTTACCATACACAGGGCAATAGTTCCATGACCATCCTGCCGACCGCCACTTCGCAAGGATTTGGAGTTACGGCTCAGTATCGCTTTTAACTACTTATTCCTAAGTTACGTTTAATAAAATTCTGTAGGAGCGGCATGTTGCCGCAATTTTCGCGCCTGTAAGGCGCTCCTACGAAACTATTTGAAATTCTACTCCAGAAGAAATAAAAAACTGCGGCGTCGGTAAAAATACCGACGCCGCAGTTTTTTACGACTGGAAAATGGTTTGATTAATCCATTTTTACAGGTACTTTAGCTTTCAGTGCAAACTTGCCATCCTTTACTGCCAGCAGGCAGAGCGGAGTTTTGATCGGCTCGCGGCCGGGGCGGATGGTGATTGTGCCGGAAACGCCCTGGAAGTTCTTTGTTGCGGCCATGGCATCTTTGAATACCTTTGGATCTACGCTGTTGGCGCGTTTAATGGCGTCAGCGATCATCGTTACACCGTCATAACCCTGTGCTTCAAACAGACCGGGAACCTGGCCGGCAAATTTCTTGGAGAATGCTTCGATAAATTTTGCGGTTTCAGGGGAAGCCTGCTCCGGAGAGAAGCCAAGAGCTGACATGGAGCCCTCAACAGCGGTGCCGCCAAGTTTGATGAATTCTGGAGAGAATAGACCGTCGCCGCCGAACATGTTGGCTTTGACGCCCTGTTTACGGGCTTCTTTCATGATGAGAGCACCTTCGGTGTAGTAGCCGGAGAAGAAGATGACATCGGGCTTCTTGGCTTTGATGTTGGTGATCTGGCCGCTAAAATCCTTGTCGCCGTCTTTGATTTTTTCGTCGGCTACGATGGTAATGCCTTTGCCTTTGGCGGCATCACGGAACGTCTGGGAGAAACCGACGCTGTAGTCGTTGTTATCGGAGGTGATGATAGCAACTTTTTTGTATTTAAGGTCATTGGCGAAGAAGTCGATGCAGGCCGGGATTGCAACGCTGTCGAGCAGCGTGTTGCGGAAGATGAAGTCGCCGTTTTCAACAACGCCGGGGCCGGTAGCGCCGGCAGAGATTAGCAGGACGCCGGCTTTCTGGGCGATCGGTGCGGCTACTTTGGTGATGCCGGTAGTCGGGTCGCCAACGATGGCGATGACGTTGTCACGGCTGATCAGTTTCTGGGTAACGGAAGCGCCTTCCTGCTTGTCGCCACGGTTGTCGGCTTCGACTATCTCAATTTTTTTGCCGAGGAGGCCTCCTGCAGCATTGATGTCTTCAGCAGCCATCTTCATGCCTTCGAGGGTCGGTTTGCCGAACATGGCAACGTCGCCGGTCAGTGCGCCGAGGAAGCCGATTTTGATGGTGTCAGCGGCAGGTTTTGCTGCAGGTGCCTCAGCCTTCGGTGCTTCCTCTTTTTTCTTGCAGCCGGCGGTTACGGTCAGTGCCAGTGCTGCGGTCAACAACAGTGCGGAAATTTTTTTAAAGCTCATCGGTGTCTCCTTTGTTCGTGGGGTATGCTGCAGTAATAAAAATCAGACCTCCGAGGTTTTATAAACCTCGGAGGTCTTGTGTTAAGGTTTAGAAAGAATATTTTGCGATCAGCTTAACATCATACGGATCGTCAGGAGTCTTGCCCGTAAGATCAGCGTTTTTGAAATAATCGCCCAGAACGACATAGCCTGCACGGACGCCAAAAGTTACAGCAGGAGTGAATTTGTAGTTAGCTTCACAGTTGACTTCAGTGCCAAGATATTTGCTGTCGTGTTTTTTCACAGAATCCTTGGCAACTTCTGCAGCACCGACATTAACGCTGCCGGAGAGTTTGGCAGTAAGAGGAAAGTCAAAACCGACGGAAGCGAAAATAATACCCTGGCCGTAGTTGTTTACGTCAAAGACGATCGCATTGTCGATAGATGTAGCATTCTTGTCACGGCTGAGGATAATCATTTCGTTGTCGTAGAAAGCACCGCCTTCGTTGGATACAACGCTAAGAGCGTTTTTGCCTCCTGGCACATACAGGAGCTCGGCACGTGCTGTCCCGGCACCTACAGGGATTTTTGCACCAAGATTGAATGCATAACCTTTTGCATCGGTTTTTTTATTAATAACACCGGTATCACCGAACTGGGCAAGGGCAAAACCGGTCAGGGTGACTGGACCAGCAGCAGCTTCGGCGTTCAGGCCGATAGTGTGAAGTTTGACGGCATTAGGATCTATGTCATTGGTGATGTAGTAGTAAGCAGCGCCTACTTTTGTTGACTTTGTGATGTTGAGCTTGCCGTCAAGTGAAATCATATCAACGGTTTGCTTGCCGAGAGTAGTTGTATTAGCGTCGACAAAGCGGAACAGGCCTGCAGTAAAACTTGCTTTGTCGTTTTCATGGGAAAGCAAGATACCAGCCATGTCAGCATCAAAAATGATCCCTTTGAACGCATCATTATATCCCTGCATACCTATCTTGGCATTGAGACCTCTTGCAACATTCAAATCGAGATACAGGTTTTTTGTTTCCATGTTGACGCTGTCAGCGCCGAGTGCGCCACCACTGCCTCTACCAACTGCATAGGAGCTATTACCGATGTAGTTGTAATCAAATTCAAACTTGGTGACCAATTTTACATCTTCACTTGCCTTAGCGGTGTAGCCGAGGCGAACACGCTGCACGAAGTAGTTCTCCGTTGGTGCATTTTTTAAGAGCCCGGTAACGTTATCGTGTTTCGGCTTGCCATCAGTACGAGGAAATGTGGAATCCCCGTCGTTTCCAACGGCACTATAGTTCGAGAGATCATAAAAACCTGTGTATGATCCACTGAACTGGTTTTCCAACGCCATTGCCGGTGTAGCTACCGCTGCTGCGAGGCCCAACGTTACGAGCGCCCCTAGTACTTTACTGCTTTTCATGTGTTACCTCCTGTGTGTGGTGTCCTGCCTGGTTTGAGTGCTCTTGCGTGAGCAAGAGTTATAAAATCTGACTTAAAAACAGTTTTGCCCGTTCATGAGTCGGATTGGTAAAAAAATGCTCCGGTGTACCTTCTTCCACAATCCTGCCGTGATCCATAAAAATCACCCGGTCAGCAACCTCGCGGGCAAAACCCATCTCGTGCGTAACGACAACCATCGTCATTCCTTCACGAGCCAGCGTTTTCATGACATCTAATACCTCACCAATCATCTCCGGGTCAAGTGCGGAGGTTGGTTCATCAAAAAGTATTGCCTTGGGATTCATCGCCAGGGAGCGGGCGATCGCCACGCGCTGTTGCTGGCCGCCAGAGAGCTTGGACGGGTACGCCCCAGCCTTTTCAGCGATATTTACCTTGCGCAGAAGTTCCATGGCAATATCTTCTGCATCTTTTTTGCTGCGTTTACGAACGACAGTTTGGGCCAGAGTCAGGTTTTCTAGCACGGTTTTATGTGGGAAAAGGTTGAAGGATTGGAATACCATCCCGACCTCCTCCCGGATCTTGCAGATATCAGTCTGCGGCAGGCTGATATCTTTTCCGCCGACAATTATACAGCCCCTGTCTATGGTTTCAAGGCAGTTAATAGAGCGGAGAACGGTACTTTTTCCGGAGCCGCTAGGACCGATTATGACAACCTTTTCGCCGTCACTGACTGTAAACGTGATGTTGTTTAGCGCCTGAAAAGAACCGTAGAACTTCGATACCCCCCGAACTTCAATCATCTGCAGACTAGCAGCCGTCATTGAGTCTCTCCTCCATGATACTGACCAGCTTGGAAAAGAAAAGCGTCAAAATCAGATAGATCAAAGCTATGACGGTGTAGGTCTCAAAGTAGTCGAACGTTTCGGAAGCATATTCCCGGCCTCGGCGCAACAAGTCGGAAACAGCAAGGATAGACACAAGTGATGAGTCTTTCAGCAGAGCGATGAATTCATTGCCTATTGGCGGCAGCACAGTTTTGAAGGCCTGAGGCAGAATGACCTGGCGCATTGCCTGTCTGCGTGACATGCCCAGAGAGAGCGCTGCTTCCATCTGCCCTTTATGAATGGACTGAATGCCGGCCCTAAAAATTTCGGCCATGTAGGCGCCGTAACAGAAAGCCATGGCAATAATGGCGCTCATAATGGCGGGGATCTTCACAAACCGACCCAGCGCATAATAGATGTAAAAGAGCTGCACCAGTAGCGGAATACCGCGAATAACTTCCACGTAGAGCGACGCTACTCCGTTTATCAAGCGATTAGCGGATATCCTTCCCAGGCCGGCGATTAACCCAAAGACAATTGCCAGCAAAATGGCGCCGACTGTAACCTCAAAGGTTATGACTATACCTTCCGGGACGAACTTGAAGATCGCCATGTACCGATCCGGACGACCGAAGGCCAGAAAAAGGCAGAGAACGATCGATCCAAAAAAAGCGATACGCCAGGCTGTAAAGAGACCGGTATCGCTTTTTAGAGGGATGGACGCGCCGTCGCCAACTTCAATCGGGGTATTCGTGGGTTGATTGTCTTGCATAAAGTGGGCTGCAGGGGAGGGGAGCCAAGCGCCACCCACACCCTGCAAGTTTGATTACTTAACCCATTTGGTGTGGATTTTGGCATCGAGCTTCTTTGCTTTAACGGACTTGATGCCTTTATTGAGGAGGTCTACCAGTTCCTTGTTGCCTTTTTTTACGACAATGCCGTAACCCTCTTTGGTGAAAGGCTTGCCGACAATTTTAAACTTCTCTTTATACTCTTGCTTCTGCAGGGCGAAGTGAGCCGCAACCGGTTCATCACAGACAACACCGGAAATGCGACCGGCTGCCATATCTTCAAAAGCCAGACCGATTTCGTCATATGTTTTTGAATCCACGCCGTCCACTTTCTTGATTTCCATGGTCGCAGTGGTTCCGATCTGTGAACCGACTTTTTTCCCTTTCAGGTCTGCTATAGTTTTTGAAGTTTTATCGGTTTTCGGCACAACGAGTATCTGGCCGATACTGGTGTAGACGTCGGTAAAGTCATATTTTGCCTTGCGCTCTTCGGTTATGGTGACAGAGGAGATAATAGCATCATATTGACCTGAGTCGAGACCGGCGAAGATACCGTCCCATGCGGTATTCTTGAATTCAACTGTTACGCCCGCTTCTTTAGCGACAGCATTGAGAAAGTCAATATCATATCCGACGATCTGCTTGTTGGAATTTACCATCTCCATAGGCGGCCATGTCGCGTCAGTAGCGACTTTGATGCTCTTTGGGGCTGCAAAAGCAGACACGGACAACAACGCTGAGAGCAGGGCAGTAACAGAGAGGAAACGTAAAATTTTCATGTGGAGTTCTCCTTTTTGATGACGTTTAACTATTTAATGATGATACAATCAGCGAGCTTTATATATATTTTGGTTTGATTGTCAATAAAAAAACTCAAGTATGAGTCAAACTGGAGACATTTCTCTTGTCAGATACAGGTGAAGTGGTTACAAAGATGGCGCTTATGGTTCGACCAAACGTATAGCAATTGAAAGTAGTTCAATGAATCGTTACAAGGCAGCACTGCTGCTCCTTACGACAACATTTTTTTGGGGTGTCACTTTTACTGTTGTCAAACAGGCGATCGAAAGCGTCGACGTATTCGTCTTTCTGGCACAGCGCTTTCTTCTGGCCTCTGCGCTGATATTTCCTATTGGTCTATATAAAGGGAGAGAATTTAACGCTGCTGTTCTTCTCAAGGGGATGATCATGGGCGTTCTTCTCTTTGGCGCATATGCATTTCAAACAATGGCACTGGTGTACACTTCTGCGTCAAATGCCGGTTTTCTGACCGGACTGAATGTAGTAATGGTTCCGCTACTAGCGGCGCTTGTTCTAAAGCAGCGGTTTTTATATACCGTCAAGATAGCAGTACTGTTATCAGTTGCCGGTTTACTGTTGTTGTGTGGTAATGGTTCCTGGGTTCTGAATAGAGGCGATCTACTTGCCGCAATTTGCGCTATTTGTGTATCGTTACATCTGATATGCACCGGTGAATTTGTCCGACGAAGCGACTTCTATTGGTTGACTGTTGTCCAGTTGGGAGTGGTCGCACTACTCAGCTATGCCGGGGCTTTGTTACGTGGGAAAGATGTGTTCATTTGGTATCCTCATTTATTTGTACCGCTTCTGATCTGCTCGATTATTGCCACAGTATTTGCGTTTCTCGTTCAGACCTCCATGCAGCGCTACATCAGTCATACCAACACGGCACTTATATTCTGTACGGAACCGGTTTTCGCCGCTCTGTACGCCTGGTTTGTGCTGAATGAGCGACTAGGCATCTACGGATATGTCGGGGCGCTATTTATTTTAGGCGGTATGATGATATCTATTTTTCCAGACAAACAACCACTGGAATTTGATAGGCAATCAGCATGAATTTTTATTGTGTTACGTTTTTTTGTGTTTTTTTTGTTGACAGGTAATTATCAAAAAGAGTACAAGGTCAATTCATCTCGATAGAGGTGCAGTAAACGCTACTGATCTGAATGGAGATGTCGGTGAAATTCCGACCCTACAACTATTCCATTCCCATCCGAAAATTATCAGAGCGGCCAGGCAACAAACATAACAAAAACAATTCAATGTGGTTTAATCAGTTTGAAAACGGTGTGTTCCAAAGCCCCATCAAAATTTGAATACAGTGTGCACTATAAAAAAAGATTGACAAAGATTTATTTCTTTTGTTAACTTACGAGTTTCGCTCCTGCTCGGAGCATTTTGATATTTTTGCATCTGGAGAATTTGACTACTATGCCAACAATTAACCAGCTTATCAGGACAGGTAGAGAAAGTAAGAAGGATAAATCAACAGCCCCCGCTTTGAAGAGCTGTCCACAGAAGCGTGGCGTTTGTACAAGAGTATATACGACTACGCCCAAGAAGCCCAACTCTGCTCTTCGCAAAGTTGCCAGGGTACGTCTGACCAATGGTCTTGAGGTAACATCATATATTCCCGGTGTTGGTCACAACCTTCAGGAGCACTCTGTCGTTCTGATTCGCGGTGGCAGAGTAAAAGATCTTCCCGGTGTCCGTTATCACATTGTACGTGGTACGCTTGATTCGGTTGGAGTAAAAGGGCGTTTACAGAGTCGTTCAAAATATGGCGCAAAGCGCCCGAAATAACACTGAATCTGTTTAGCTGAGGGGAAATATATGCCGAGAAGAAGAGAAGTACCTAAAAGAATCATTCTGCCGGATCCAAAGTTTAACGACAAGGTCGTTGCCAAGCTGATCAATACTCTTATGCTGGCAGGTAAAAAAAGCGTTGCTGAGTCTATCATGTATGGTGCTCTTGAACTTGTTGCTCAGCGTGCAAATGATGAAGCGGTAAAGGTGCTGAAAAAGAGCCTCGACAACATCAAGCCAACTCTGGAAGTTAAGTCCCGCCGCGTAGGTGGTTCTACATATCAGGTTCCGATCGAAGTTCGTCCCGAGCGACGTATGTCCCTCGCAATGCGCTGGTTGATCAAATATTCGACCGCTCGTAGCGAGAAGACAATGAAAGACAAACTGGCTGGTGAAATACTGGACGCTTTTAACAATCGCGGTTCAGCAGTCAAGAAACGTGAAGATGTCCACAAGATGGCCGAAGCAAACCGCGCCTTCGCCCATTATCGCTGGTAAGTAGTTTTATTCGTATCTGGAGGATTCAGTGCCCCGCTTAGCACCACTTGATAAATATAGAAATATTGGCATCATGGCTCACATTGATGCAGGAAAAACGACTACGACCGAGCGTATACTTTATTACACCGGAGTATCTCATAAAATTGGTGAAGTTCACGAGGGTACCGCGACAATGGACTGGATGGAGCAGGAGCAGGAGCGTGGTATTACTATCACCTCTGCTGCAACCACCTGTACCTGGAATGACCATCGTATTAACATTATCGACACACCTGGCCATGTTGATTTTACGATTGAAGTGGAGCGCTCCTTGCGTGTGCTTGACGGCGCAGTTGCAGTGTTCTGCTCTGTAGGTGGCGTTGAGCCGCAGTCAGAAACCGTTTGGCGTCAGGCGGATAAATACGGCGTTCCGCGAATTGCCTTTATAAACAAGATGGATCGCGTTGGCGCAGATTTTTTCCGTGGCGTCCAGATGATAAAAGACCGTCTGAAAGCGAATCCACTTCCGATTCAACTGCCGATCGGCAAAGAAGAGAATTTCAAGGGTATTATTGACCTTGTCACCATGAAGGCGATCTTGTGGAATGATGAGACGCTGGGTGCGACCTACCGTACTGAGGAAATCCCCGCTGATCTGCTCGATGATGCCGTTGAGTACCGCGAGAAGATGATTGAAGAAGTATCCAGCCATGATGATGTACTTATGGAGAAGTATCTCTCCGGTGAGGCGTTAAGTGAAGCTGAAATAAAGGCAGCAATTCGTTCATGTACTATAGCAATCAAGTTTTGCCCTGTTATATGCGGATCGTCTTTTAAAAACAAAGGTGTACAGAATCTTCTCGACTCAGTTGTTGATTACATGCCATCTCCAATGGATATTCCTCCTGTTAAGGGGATTGATACTGGTAAAGGTCTTGAAATAGAGCGCCATGCGTCTGATTCAGAACCGTTCTCTGCTCTTGGTTTCAAAATTATGACCGATCCATTCGTTGGACAATTGACATTCTTTCGCGTTTATTCCGGTGTAGTGCAAGCCGGTTCGTACATATACAATTCGACCAAAGGGAAGCGCGAGCGTATCGGTCGTATACTTAAGATGCATGCTAACAAGCGTGAAGAAGTTAAAGAAGTTTACGCAGGTGATATCGCTGCCGCCGTCGGTTTAAAATATACTACTACCGGTGATACTCTCTGTGATGAAGAAAAAGCAGTAATTCTTGAATCAATTGAGTTCCCCGAACCGGTCATTTCGATTGCAATTGAGCCTAAAACCAAAGCAGAACAGGAAAAACTCGGCTTCGGTCTGCAGAAACTTGCGAGTGAGGATCCTTCGTTTAGAGTTAAGACAGATGAAGAGACCGGCCAAACAATCATTTCTGGAATGGGCGAGTTGCATCTTGAAATTATCGTCGATCGTTTGTTGCGTGAGTTTAAAGTCGAAGCCAATGTTGGCAAGCCACAGGTTGCATACCGTGAAACAATAACGAAAAAAGTTAAGGTTGAAGGTAAATTTGTTCGTCAGTCGGGTGGTCGTGGTCAATATGGTCATGTATGGCTGGAAGTGGAACCACAAGAAGCCGGTCTTGGATATGAATTTGTTGATGCTGTGAAGGGTGGCACGGTTCCGCGTGAATACATCCCTGCTGTTGATAAAGGTATTAAAGAAGCACTTGATAATGGCGTTTTAGCGGGATTTCCGGTAGTTGATGTCAAGGTTACCCTTTTTGATGGATCATATCACGAAGTTGACTCATCCGAGATGGCTTTCAAAATTGCTGGTTCAATGGGATTTAAAGATGGCTGCTCAAAAGCCGGCCCAATTATTCTCGAGCCTATTATGTCGGTTGAAGTTGTTGTGCCTGAAGAGTACATGGGCGATGTTATAGGTGATCTTAACTCCAAACGTGGTCGTATTATGGGTATGGATTCACGTGCCGGTGCTCAGGTTATCAGCTCAATGGTGCCTCTTGCACAAATGTTTGGTTACTCTACAGATTTGCGTTCGGCAACACAGGGGCGCGCTACATATGCAATGACCTTTGATCATTATGAGCCGGTGCCGAAGTCGGTTGCTGAAGAGATAGTTGCAAAAGTAAAGGGTTGATTACACTCAAATTCGTATTTCAGGAGGGCCTTAACCATGGCAAAAGCAAAGTTTCTACGTAATAAAACTCATGTAAACATCGGCACCATAGGTCACGTAGACCATGGCAAGACAACGCTGACCGCAGCTATTACCAGAGTTTTGGCCGGCAAAGGTCAGG
>CAIMXI010000331.1 GCA_903845365.1 uncultured Geobacteraceae bacterium
CCCGTTGTTGAGCTATGTACCCCCTTATATCTACCGCAACTATTTTCTGGGCATACCAGCGATCATACGAATAGACAGAGGCAAATGAGGTTATGAAAGCAACAAAAAGACAGATACAGGCAACTACAGGAATACCCATTCCTTCTTGGTTGCCAGAGTTTATTGCAGTTTGCGGAGTCTTGTTATTGGCAGGTAGTTCTGAGGTATCGACGTCTTTCGTGGAATCTATTCCCATGTTGTCCCCGTGAAATATTAGTTCAACCGCAAAAAAAGGGTCTTACTTATATATCTGGATGGGGGGGAAGGTGTTGCCGAGTGCGTGGAGTCTTTGCGCTACGGGTAATGTGATATTTCTTGGATTTATGTACTGCGTTTATTCTGATTATTCAGGTGTCAGACAGCGAATTGTCAGCGCACATCGATGTTCAATCAACGTTATGATTTGAGGCAGGATGATGTGACCATTGCCTTCTGCCTCAAAAACTGTGATTATTTTTGTCGCAAGGCCAGGCAAACGTTTTGCAATATTCAGAATACGTTTTTTTACCTGTGCCCGCGACAGTCCTGCTGCGGTCGCAAAGCTCTCCCAATGCCGCAACTGTACTTCCGTAAAGCGATACTTGCTGCCGATTTTCATTGCCATTTTGTCAGTCAAATACGGATAAACCGCAGTTGACAGCACATCGTAAAATGGTGCCAATACGATTCCCTGTTCTGTGTAAAGCAATGAAAAATTCTTTCCGTGGGCATCGTGATTACCGACCATGGCATTGAAAATCGCAAAGTCCAATAGTTTAAGAATCTGTGGAGCATTAGGTCTCGTTGCTTGGCGCAATAGCTCAAATGCCTGCGATAGATCCGGCCCGCCTTCATTCTGGTATTTGTATTCCGGGGCTACTCCCAGAGCCTGGCAAAAATCCTCTTGATGCAAGCGCATTAAGCGCCCATCTGCTGTTACCTGCCGGTCATAACGTTCCACAAGCAAATAATGACGGTCGCTAATCCGGCGAATTTCCGCCTTGACGGTATCAAGCTTCAGAGCATTCGCCAAGGCCAGGCAAAAACCTTCATTGAAGACGCTGCCCTCCACACCGGCAATTGCCGGTTTGAGAATATGCGAACTAGGAGAGTTGAACAGCGGTAACCCGATACGATCACCTTCAGCAACCACGGGGAGCTTGTCCTGTGCGCCCGCCAGAGATAACCGCAAGCCTTTTTCACCGGCGAGCATCGGACGTTTTGGCATTTCATCGATAAGGCGTAAAAGCTCTCCCTCATCGAGCCAACGAACGAGATCGGGTTTATTTTGGGCTTGTGAAATCTGCCCTGGCTCCAACAAAGTCACGGCGCCGGCACATTCACCTCCAATCCCGTCAAGGATAGCAAAGTCGTTCTGCCTTGATACATGCAGTGCCTGGGCGATTAACTTACGCTTGTCTCCTTCAGGCAAAAGCCCAGCAAAAAATGGACGGGTGGCACGATCACCAAACACCTTTGCCTGAAGAGGCAGTGATTGCGATAATGGAATTGAATTACTCGAATTCAGCCAGTCACTCTCATAGGAAAAGTTCAAGCGACCATCAATCTGACTCAATGTTCCTATGTGTGTTCCGAACAGCCAGACACTCAGTTGACGAGTCATAATCTAATCCTCCTGACCTTTTACCAGGCCCTCAACACAGAGACTCCCACCCAGCGCATGCAGCACGCGAAGAACGTTTTCCAGGCGGAGTGTTGGTTTACCGGCTTCCAGTTCGACAATGAAACGCACACCGACACCTGAAGCCAGAGCCAGTTGCGGCTGCGTTAAGCCAAGGCGTTTTCGCGCGGTTCGTACTTCCAGACCAAGTGAAATTGGCGAGTCTGTTTTTGTAATCATAAATATTTCCCTTTCGGGAATTATTACTCCGATAATGACATAAATCAAGCGATATTTACTGATCGGGAAATAACAGGTGAAATGACTCCGGCACAATGATATTTTTACCGCACGGGAAATGTTCTCATTTGATGCATACAGAGTAAATAAAAAAAGGCGACCTGTTATCGAGGCCGCCTCTTTCCGAAGGGTATGGGTTATACCGCTTCGAAGATCAAATTTTGCTTTGCAACCGCTATTCGCCAAGAATCAGACGGACGTAGTTGCTTGCTTTGGTTTCTGCAGCACGCCGGGAATACTCAACTCCAAAGTTGTTACATGGCGCACCACGGAGCATCGGCTCTACTCTCCATCGGTACAGATAACCAGATCTTTCAACCTCCTCAATAGTTACATGTGGCCAGGACATTTCATCGTAGTAGTGGGTCATCGCGTTGCTCTCCCTGATGCTGTAAAGATTTCGATTACTTCGACACAGCTTGTGCAGTTAAAAAGAGCTCTTTCAAACTCATCCCACGACAAAGTGAACTCCCTACCATTGATACGAATTTTTACAGACATGATATTCTCCTCTCACAATTTGATTTGGAAAACCCAAAGGGCTCCCTTCAA
>CAIMXI010000332.1 GCA_903845365.1 uncultured Geobacteraceae bacterium
CCCTCGCCAAATCGTCCTCATTATTACACACAGACTACATCGTTAAGCCCTTCTCTATTAAAATCTCTACCCATAGACCGCGCATACAGAGGGTCAGTCTTGATGAACAGAAAAGGGTCAGTTCTGGTGGGCGTCAAGGGGTATGGCAGCGAGGACCACAGACAGTAAACATTATTTGTCGGGAAACTGGACAATCTTGGGAGTTGCAAATCAGATGGATTTGCTACGATCGACTTTGCAAAAACTGGACCCCACCAAAAAAAAGCGCATTCACGTCGACTGCAGAAAAATTGAAGCAATCGACATGTGCGGCCTGCAGCTCATTCATGTTTGGCTGGAACTCGTAAAGAGGCGTGGTGTGGAAGCGCAACTGCACAATCTGCCTGACCATATGCATCATAACTTCCATCTTTTGAGACTCGGGCAATGTTTCACTGACAGCGAAAATAGCTGTTATTCCTGACATGCTTGGCAGCATCAACGGAATGAGAGATCGTGCCATGATCATAGATGCACACAAAACTGAACCAATAGCAGCGCCTGACGCCCAGGTTACTGCCGATTCCCGTCTTGAGCGCCTGAAACTCTACACTAGTCATTTGGAAACGATCATCTTGAGCAGACATACTGAGACAAACGACCAGAACGGCATTCTGGAGGCGCGCGTCGAGGAAACGCGGCAAAAGCAGCTTGAGCATGAGTGCATCATGACTCATCAAGCAGTACGGAGTGTTTTAACCCGGTACAGTGTGTGGAAAAGCTCGTACCTCTGTTCACTTGCGTAATCATTATCACCGTAGTGGACAACGGAGGTGGTATTGCAGAGTCGATTCAGGAACGGATATTTGATCCATTCTTCACCACAAAGTCGAACAACAACGGCTTCGGGATCGGGCTGTATCTGTCAAGGATTATAATTGAAAACATGAACGGAAGCCTGTGGTTTGACAACATCCCAGGAGATGTACGGTTCAATATACGTCTCCCGGTTTTTACGGGTGAAGAGAGGCCTGAATGATGGCAAAAACAATGGATATGTCGATCCTGTATGTCGAAGATGACGACGTCATCCGTGAGGAGATGCACGAGTTTCTGAATCGCCGCTCCAATCAGATTTATCTGGCGGAAACCCCAGGATCGTGAACGTTTTCTTGGTTGCGGCATTAACGATAACATCGCTAAACCGTTCAATTTTGAAGAGCTGCAGGTGTTGATAGATGAAGCCTGCAACAATAGAGTAAACACTTCGGTTGACAACCAAAACCAACCACAAGAGAGGGAGAGTGAAAAATGAAAATCACTGAGATCAAGGAAATCGCCAGGCAGCGCAGCATAAAAATCGGTAAGGCAAGCAAGAGTGAGCTTATCAGGTCTATCCAACTGGCCGAGGGAAATCAGCACTGTTTCGCCAGCGGCCTTTCCAGGGAATGCGGGCAGCACAACTGCGCATGGCGTGAAGATTGTGATTGAGTCAGGATCATCAACACAATCACACAGCGACTCCCTAAGCCGGACACGCCGAAACCGTGCCGAAAGCAGCAGGATCAAGGAGACATCGGTTAAATCAGATTTAAGCGGATTCAGACGAATTGAACAGTATGGGAGATGTTTTTTGGTTCGCGTGAAATCTGCTGAATCCGGGTTTCAGCAGGCGGAATCCGGCTGATTTTGCTCCTGCTTCCCGGAGAATCAGGATGCTGTGGCAATTATCGGGACATTAATTCTACTTTGTCACATTCCCTTTTCGTCCAGTATGGACAGAATGATGGTAGCCGGGGAAATCATTCCCCGGATTCAGATGCCACAATTTCAGTCGTCACGTACGTGACGAAATGACTATTCTGCTTCGATCCCGGCGTTAAAACGCCGGTCTACCATCAATCAGTCACTACGTGACGTAATGTGACAAAGTAGAATTAATGCCAAATATAATATGCGTCACGCGCGTGACGTTGTGAGAGGTGCCGTTTTTTATGGTTTCAGAAACCATTACTCTGTCATCCCAATCCAAGGAGAAACAATCATGTACACATTTGATAATGTCGGTCGAAACACCATAGCAATGGTTCTGGCAGGGGGTAAAGGTCAACGCCTCAGTCCACTGACGCTACGCCGGGCGAAACCGAGCATTCCTTTCGGTGGCAAATAC
>CAIMXI010000333.1 GCA_903845365.1 uncultured Geobacteraceae bacterium
AGACAGTTACATCAACAACAGGCAAAACCAAAATGGTGAGTGGCTTTTTCTGGTTTTAACCTGAATTCTTCTTTGTTTTTGCTCTGTTGCTCTGTTGCTCTGTGTTTCAAATGCTTTTTCTAGGTTTATCCTAAAAACGGCAGTTCATTGCCACAAAAAGGCACAAAAGTCACAAAAAACAGGCAGTTATAGTGAGTGAATATTTAATCCGCCTGGTTAGTGGGTAGTATCGAATAACCACAAGTATTTCTTGCGTTTTTTGTGCTTTTTTGCGGCTAAATGCTTTTTCAAGGTTAAAATGTTTTTTTAAGGTAGGAGATTATCGCCAATCAGGGGTTATTTTGTACAAAAAAACCGGCGCCTTGCAGCGCCGGTTAAATTGCATTTTTCTGAGGGAGAGGGGTTGCCCCCTCTCCATGAAACAGTGAAGCTTAGTAGGTTACCTTACGGAGAACCTTGCGAACCATACCAGTTCCGGCACCCTGTGCGCCGTTGTGGTCGTCGCAGCCGCCCCAAACATCAAATACTTCCCTACCATCGCCGGCGGTCAGGCCGGTAGTGGCTGCATTTCTGATGTCGTCAGCTGGGTAACCTCCAGCTTTCAGGGCAATTATTTTCGGGTTTTTCTGCTGTCCAGCCGGGGCACTACCCTGGGTAATTTTGTTCCCTGCTGCACTGTAAGTGTAGTTTGGTGCATTAGGCCCAATGGTGTAGCAACCGACAGCTTGGGACACAAGATCTGTCTCGCCAGCGACAGGCTGCTGGGTTCTCTGCTCCCAGTTCAGGTCGTTACTGACGCCGCCGGTTACGTAGTCATAAGACCCTCTACTGTTTTCGCCTTTACCTGTATACTTAATGGTTCTTGATGGCAGCAGTGACCATGTCTGGCCGAGTGAATTGCCCGAACCTGTGCCGTTCCTGTTACCGGAGTAGGATTTATAAGTTGCAGTCGAGCCGCCAGTGAAGCCACCCTTTGTTCCAGGAACATACATGGAGTTGCCGAGACCCGGCATAAAGCGGAAGTGCTTGGAGGTGTTGCCCATACCATCGGTGTAGGTCGGCACTTTAGATCCGTGGATACCACCGAAGATGTTGCCTTTTACGCCGCTGTTATGGCAGTTGGCGCACTGAATGCCGAACATGTTGCCATAGAAGGTGCCAGTGCCGTACAGTTTGCCGTAGTTTGCGACTGTTGTTGCAGTACCGATGGAATCAAGGCGTCCTTCACCAGTCATGTTACCAAAGACGGTGTTGGAAGGACCGTTGCAGCGGTTGTCTTTATTGTACTCGCCTGCATGGTTGACACCGGTTTCGCCGTTGTTGGAAGTGATTGTGCCATATGTTTTGAAAGCGTGGCAGTTGAAGCAGACCAGATAAGGCTTGGTTCCGTAAGTGCCGTTGTCGGCATTGCCGCCGGCGATGAAAGTCTCGGCACCTTGATGAAGCTGATCAGTACCGACGTTGTTACGGAGGAGATACTCGTTGTTGGAGCCGTGAGCACCGATGACAACTTTGTTATAACGATTGCCCGGAGCAGCATCGGCTGCACGGAACTGACCGACAGTGTGGCAATCGCCGCAGTGAAGGGTTGAATCGTCGCCCAAAGTTGTTCCGCCATTGCGTGTACCTGTTTCGCCAGTTGCATCAGCCAGGGTTGTATAGTCGCTCTGGAATTTGCCAGCGTCATAGATGGTGGAGCGCTTGCCAGGAAGGGCTGCTGAAGAGTTGCTGGCGAAAGCAAGGCTTTCTGCAGCAATCATTGCACGCGGATCAGCAGCGTCAGCTTTTCTGGTACGCTTGGTGTATTTCTTGCCGAGAACAGCGTGGTGCGAGTTGTTGGTTGTTGCAAAGGCACCTTTGGCATCAACAACAGCCGGACGCTGAATCATGTCATACTGGTTGGAGATCGTGTCACCAAACGGGTTGGTTGGGGATGCCGTTTTACCGGCAGCGGCAAGTTTGTTGGTATTGATGAATGCCTGAATCTGAACGCTTACCGGTGAAGTTGCGCCGTTATCATCATGGCAGCTCATGCAGAAGTTATCCATGGTGGAGTGGCTCGGAGCGGCCGGATTCCATACGAATTCGGCATCAGTATCGGCGTTACGCAGACGGGTTGTGGCGTTAGCCATATGTTTAGTTGTATCGATAGCAGTTTTTCCGTTTACTACAGTACCTTCAAGGTGGCAGGCTATGCAGTGTGCATCGTTAAGATTTACACCGGTAACATGGTGTGACCATTTGGCAAATTCGCCGGTGATAGCACGAACGCCGTTATTGTCCTGCACGTAATTAGTCCCTGCGTTCTGCCCGACAGAGTGGCAATTTATACAGCCAGCCATACCGGTTGCCGGTGTCAGGAGTGCCGTAGTGTGCGGGTTGTGGCACATGTTACACATAGTTGTCAAACCACCGAAATTCGGTGTTGCGCTGCCGCTTGGCTGTGCATGCGGGAAATTCGGAGGAGTGCCTGCAGCATTGTGGCAATCAGCGCAACGACCACTTTCAGCAGGGTTCAAGTCTTTGTGTTCTGTGGTATGGCAGCCGGCACAACCTACGCTGTCGGCATATACCATTCCTTTGTAGCCTGGAGAAGGACTTACAGTTCTGCTGTAGTGACGCGAACCTTTGTACTCAGCAACGAGATTATTACCGTCAGCAGCACGGGAATCTTCGTGACAACCAAGGCATGGCACTTCAGCAGCCTTAACATAAGGAGCAGTAAGTGTAATGGTACCCAGGTTGGTAGTAGCGCCGGAGGTAACGGCTACATTACGCGCAAAACCTTCATGCAGCAGGACATCGTTATCACCCAGAGCCTGAACAGTTACAATTAGTCCTGTTCCTGGGGAAACCGTGAGAGTTCCGCCGCCGGCTGCTGCGGGGAAACTTGCCTTGGTTGTGGTGTAGCGTGTTTTGGCAACCGGATCAGTATAAGGTCCGGTAACCTTGAAACGGATATTCACAACACCGGCAGGAACCAATCCGACAGATTTAGCCGTACTTTTTCCATCTTCAAACACTACTTTTGCGGTGATGCTGCCAGGCTCATTGCTGCTGGTGCCGGCCAGATTGCTTGCGCCGCAGCCTGACAGAGCGAACATAAACAGGACAAACAGCAGGTACTGCACGTTTTTCAAAGTATTTCTCATGTGTTCTTCTCCTTTACTTTTTTTGTCTCCGAACCTGAGTCCGTTTTTCCATATTGCAGCGGGTATAAGGATTGCTGCAACCATCCAAGTGATACACTTTTTCCCCTCTTTCATTCTCCCCCTTTCATAGAGTTGTCACGAACATCTGTTCGTCGCGGCCTGTTGCCTAGATTTTAGGCCAAAGCAAATTACGGCTGTGTAGCGGTCAAAATCGCTTCAGTTATATTGCTCTTGTCAATAGTTACAGAAAGAGGCGCCGAGAGTGTATAGCCGGTCTTTGACGCCTTGATGCTGTAAGAGCCGGATGCAACATTCTCAAGAACATACTCGCCGGTGAAAACTGTAGTTGTCGTGGCGATGATCGTCAGTGGGCTGGCTGCGTAGGCGAGGTCAACCTTTACCCCGGAAAGCGCAGCGCCGCCGATTGTTACCCTGCCGTAGATGCTGTAGCTGACAGTTCCGGAGATCATTGCGGTAATTGATCCGGTCGGATAGCTTATGCTGCCAATGACGGCTCCGGTAGGATAAATCACTCCACTGGTAGCTAACATACCGTTTGGATAGCTTAACCCCCCAATTAATGCTCCGTTAGGGTAGGTAACTATTCCTGCGACTGAGCCGGTTGGATAGGCAACTCCGCCATTAATCATCGCTCCGGGATAGGTCACGCCGCCAAAGAGCGTGCCGCCTGAATAGGAGACGACACCTATGACAGAGCCGTTCGGATAGGTTATCCCGGCGTTAACAGTGCCACTCGGATAGGTTACTCCGCCAATTACCACACCGGTCGGATAGGTTACTCCGGCAGTCAGCGCGCCAACCGGGAAGGCGACTCCGCCAACTATGGTGCCAGCCGGATAACTGACTCCACCGATTATAACTCCACTCGGATAAGTAACGCCGCCGATGACTACGCCGGTCGGGTAGGTAACTCCACCGATAACGGTGGCAGTCGGGTAGGTGATGCCGCCGATTACCGTGCCCAGTGGATAGGAGATGCCGCCGATTATCGTTCCTGGAGGATAGGTGACTTCACCGGAAACGTTTCCTGTATTGACCGCAGCAAAATCCACACCTGTGATATTTCCAGCAGTGACAGTAACCTCCTTGTTTACCGGAGTAAATATATAGCCGCTTAAAGTTGGAGTAACGAAGTAATTCCCTGCACGTACATCGGCAATAGTATAATTACCGCTTGCATCAGTAAGGTACATGCCGGAACCGGCGCCGGAAATTACGACAATTACTGAGGGAATAGGAGCGCCGGCACTGGTCGTTACCTTGCCGGATATCGTGTATTTTAAGACAGGAGCCGTAGTCACACTTTTTGAGCTGGCGACAGAAATGTTTCCGGCTGCGTCCCGAGCTCTTACTTCATACAGATATGGTTTGCCCGGCTCAACATTGTTGTCGGTATAGGTAAGTTGAGTTGCTGATGTGTCGGAGAGGAATGAGCCATCACGATAGATGAAATATTTTACAACACCGGTAGCATCGGAAGCGGCATCCCAGGTAAGAGTAACAGAAGCTGATGTTACTGTAGCATTCAGATTTTGCGGTGCTGATGGAGCTGTGACATCAGTAAGATCCGGCTCTGACATTACCGGTGCAGTGGTTAATGTTATAACTGGCAAAGGCGGTGCAGATGGGGTGGAAGGACCGGTTAGCGTGTAATTGCCGAGCTTAATATCGCCGCTATTGATTTTGGCAGCTACTTGAGTAGTCATATCTGTGATCATAGAGGTACCTACCTTGAAATCGGCAGGGACTATGGTTCCATGAGTGATCGAATTTACAACACTAACTTTCAGAGCGTTTGTCAAAGCTGAAAACTGAGTTCCACCCATGGCTATTGTGGCGGGTGCGGTACCGGTTGCGGCCTCTGCTTTAAGTAGTGTTGAAGCGGGTATTCCTGAATCAACGAGTAATTTGACCGCCTGTGTCATGACAGCAAGCTGTTGCTGCGCTTTTGTCGGAACAGTACCGACCACAACAGGAGGCACCTCATTAAAACCGGGGCCATAAAGCGGCTCCAGCACAAGAACCGCCTTCTGAATATTTTCGGCGGTAAAACTACCTGCCTTGTTCGTTTCTACATATTTACAGACCATTTCAGTTGCAGGGCTGATAATGGCAGAATATACCTTGTTTTCTGAAACTGGCGGCATCGCGGTTCTGAGGGGAACTATATTGCCAGGCTCCTTCGCCTCTAGCAGTAATCCTCCTTTGTAGGATTCCGGAATTTTGAACTCAAACTTTCCACGGCCATCGCTACGAACTGGAACAAAACCAGGAAATGGCACTTTTCCTACTACACCCTTCTGGACATTTTTTCCTGCGCCCTTCGCCACCGTTGCGTCGATAGCATAGGCGATAATTTCCGCATTAGCCAAAGGCTGCTCACCATTGCTGCCGGATACAACACCTGCAACCGCTTTTTGTACAGGAGCTTCAGGAGTGGTGGTACTACTGCACCCATAAAAGACCAAAGACATCAACGCGAACATTATCGCTTTAAAAGTGAACCTTTTCAATTTGGCACTCATACAGACTCCTCCTTCAGATTCTTATTTAGCCGTTATTATTTTAAAATTGTATTAGAATGCCGCCTGATCCTGATGACTTTTTAAAGTCGAATTTGCTGGTTGCACCGCCATCAAGGGAGAAAATTCCGCTGTTATTGTAAATTATGGTGCCACCGGCTGAAAGTTTATTATTAGCGAACGGAGGCGGCTCATCCGGGTTGTACAGGTACACCATTCCGCTTGCTGTGATACTGATAACACCGGTGTCACTCCTTGAAGGGTCGAGCGTCCATGTGAAAAAGCTATTAGTACCAGATGGCTCAATTGTGTAGCTGCCTCCGGAGACGCCGGTAAAACTGTAGATACCTTGATCATTGGTCAGTACACTTCGCACATCAGAAGCAACCTTCTTAACGCTTTCTACACCGCTGGTCGGGTTTTTGGTTCCGTAGGAGCCGTTATACATGGCACCCGAATATATCGAAAAACTCGCCTTGTAGAGTTTAACCGTTAAACCGGCTGTTGGAGTACCGTCTGCTTGGGTTACTTTTCCGGTTAAGGTGAATGCAGAGGAGGCTGCAACCTGAACCGTTGTTTCAGCTTTGCCGTTTACGGCGACACTGATCGGAGCAAAAACGTACCTGCTATCGCCTGAACTGATGGTATAGGTTCCGTTGGCAACCTGAAAGGCATAGTTACCACCTGCGTCCGTCGTCGTAGTTTGTAATACTGTGCTCGCAACCGCCTTGTTGACCGGCTTTGCACTTGTAGAGGAAATGCTTACCGCAACTCCCGGGACGCCATTGCCATTACCATCAACAACCTTGCCGGTGACTGCGTAGGTGGGTGCTACTACAGTCCCGCCGGTGCCGCCACCAGATCCGCCACCACCGCCGCACCCTATAAAGATGAGCGGCAGCGTGACGAATAAAATTAGCAATGCATACCTGAAAAAATTAATGGACATACTTTTACTGCCCTTTATAGCTTCGTCTCAAATGTCTAACGCTATCTGCCGGATAATAATTTACTGAGGTATCACCCACGGTACATTGACAACAGTGGAATGACACCCAACTGCCGTAGTACAAGTTTTAGAAGCGGAATAGGTATCGATTTTAGTCGGGGTACCAATACCGATGGTTAAGCCTGGCTCGACAATCTTATTGGCTGCCACTCCGCTGAAATGCTTCTGAAAATCAAGCAGAGTGCTAATGTTGTGACAATCGGTGCAGTTTGCATTTATGGGTGTAGTCGTACCTTTTTTAAGACCTTTGACCATGTGATATTCATGCAGCCCTGAGTAATAGCTGTTATACTGAGGCTTGCCGACTGCGGTTCCCTGCTCATGGCATTTTTGGCAGAGTGTGTTATCCCCTGCTACAATGTTTATTGTGCCGCTCCAGGCTGGAGTTGTCTGCCCGCCATGACAACTGACACTGGAACAGGTTCCGGTCGTTGCGTTATAGCCAAGCGTCACATTAGTCCCGGAGGCGGTGAATAGAGTTGAGATTGCAACCCTGGCCTTACTGAACCCGCCATCTGCCGCTGCTTTGGCGTGACCGGAGGTACCGGAACCTCCAGTTGAATGACACGTACTGCAGCCGATGTCTTTAAGGGCAGTATGTTTGGTATGAGCAGATTTCATGTTTGGCGCAGCAGTGCCGAAGGGACCGCTCTCCGAGCCACCGTGACATGATACACACCCGACCATGTTGGCGACAGGACTGGTTACGTGGCAGGAGAAGCCGCTGACAGCGGTTGCACCGCTCATGCAGCTTACTTTTGAAATTCCGCCGGTAAAAATTTCGCCGTGGCACTCTGCGCATCTGGCGACATTTTCCCTCGCAGACACTTTATGTGTACCGACCCATCCGGACGAATGCTTGCTATCCGCTGTGAATACCGTTTTGTCGTTTTCGTTATTGCCGCAGCCACCAAGAGCCAGAGCCAGGAGTGCGGAAAGTATGAGATGAGATGATTTTATTTGTGACATGTCGCGCACCTCTGATTATTCTGGCGTCCGTGACATTTTACACAGGAAACCGGATTAATTCTGCCGTCGATCTTGTGCTGGCTGAAATAGTCTCCACGATGCGGGAGCCAACGCTCAGGCTGATCAGAAAATTTATCACTCGGTTTGATCTCGTCTTTGCGGGTGTGGCAGTCGCTGCAGAATGATTCTGTGTGACACATGCTACAGACCTGACGAGATGAGGCGGCATAAAAACGATGCTTGGCTAGGTAGTTCGGCGCACGATGATTCAGCGCACTCCAGGAGTCGGTGTGACATTCAGAACAGTTCGGACGCGGCATACCAAGACTTCTTACATCTTCCGGATGTACGCGCGGCAGACTGTTTGTATTGGCGCAGGCGTAGAGAAGGCTCAGCATCAGCAGAAGAGTTGACATGATTACAATTTTATTTTTCACTTCTTTGTCCCTCCTTCAGCGGCAGAGTTGGTATCAAACGTATATGTCGCTTTTACAAGGGCGCGTACCTCCCGGTCAAAGTCGGGGTTTTTGGAGTATTCAACGTCCGCCCCCACTCTCAGCTTCCGGTTGACTTCATACCCTGCGGCGCCGGTGACTGCATAGCTGTTGGTGACGCCGTTGATCTTTTTGTCATAATTGACGTTAATTGCGTCAAGCGTCAGATCGGCTTGCCCGATTTTCTTGGAGGCGAAGGCACGGTATTCGTTGTAACAGAGCTTGTCAACAACACCGTCCATTCGATGTACGCTGCCGCCAACAACGAATGATTGCGGCAGAGAGTAGGAAGCCTTGCCGCCAAAATAATTGGCATGGCCGGACTTGTCGTAACTGTAATATTTATAATCAGCCGAAACCATCAGGTTCCCTAATCCCGAGTATGCCACGCTTCCGCCAGCTGCCGTCATCTTGTCATTGGCGTTCCAGACTGGGTTGATTACGCTTAAAGCCGGATTCGTCATATTGTAGAGATAATCTTTGAAGTTGATTTCGGCATAATCCGCACCGATGCGGATCGAAGATAGCGGTGCATAGGTCACTAAATAGCTGTGCTCCATCCAGCCGTTAGTGATTGAGTTGTATGTCGATCGACCGGTCAGGTCAATCTGCTGGAGAGGATGCACCCAGAGATCGATCCCCTCCTCTTCACGGTATTTGCCATTGTTTTCTGTCTCACCTTTCAGTGCGCTCAAGCCGACAGTATAATATTTTTTGTTTGACTGGGAGAGACGGGCGCCGTAGACAAACGTACCCCCCTGATTCTGCACGGCCGAACCTGGTTCTGTAATAACCGAATTGCCAAAAAACGCCGATGCGCTTAAGCCGTACAGAAAGTCGTTACGCAGGTAGAGGCCGTCAATCCGCTCTGCCGCTACCCCTTCGCTAACGAACTGACGTCCGAAAGTCACAGCGGTGTTGTCTTTTGGTGCGCGATAAGTGACATAGGCGTACTGAACATCACCATCCGCACTGTCGGAAGTTGGGCTGTCGCCCAAGTCTGTTCGACCCCACCCACCGATGTGTAATGAAAGCCCGGTACCGTCGCTTCGGTTGTCAGTCATGTTGAGATGGAGATATTCGTAGGCAGGTAAAAGTTTTTTGTCGTCGATCGTTCTCCGCATGCGGAAGATCGTGTTGGACTCACCGGAAATTGAATAGTCAGACGCGATGAGCGGCGTTGACCAGAACAGTGTTGAAGCCAGTACTGCCGCCCCTGCTCCAAGGACGAGACAGCTTTTACTAGTGTGATAAAGTTTCAAAATATTCCCTCCTTTCCGGAAGATTCGTCCTGCTGAACCATGTAATGTCGTGATTAATATGTGCGGCGGGTGCGACTAATACTGGATTAACAGCTCCTTTCAGTTATGTATACAGAATTTATTTTAGGACTGTATAAATACCCAACTAACTTTAGATGTCAAGAAAATATATTCAAAAATAGTTTGAAAAAACGTGTTCTTGCGCATACATATATTCATATTTTCCGATTTATGGCCCCAATAATGCGATTAAGGCTCAGTTATTTCTGAATTAGTTGTCCACGTATACTGCAAACGGCATAAAAATACGTATTATCACCGCTCGAAGTATAGAATCGGTTTGCTCTTTTGTTTTCAGTCCCCCTCCTTCCTTTTAAGGAGGGGTTAGGGGTGGTTGCTTTTGATTTTCATCAATCGTAAAAATTAAAAATAAGTCAAAAGCGAAAACCTTACCACCCCCAGCCCCTCCTAAAATGAGGAGGGGGGCTAAAAACAACAGAAAGCATTATTTTCTGAGACTCCAGGCATCTGCTCGTAGAACCATTGGAAAATTATTTATTTTCGCACCTGAAAAATTCATTTGCTTTACTAAATAAAATCAATATAGTCGCCTCTCTTAATACTCCGTCTCAGAATGTCGTTAAAGTGGAGTCATCATGAAATTGAAAGATTTGTCCATAGCCACCCAGCTTCGCCTCGGCCTGGGTATCATCCTGCTGTTTGTACTGCTGCTTGGCTATCTGGCCTGGCGACAGACGGAGCAGCTCTCGCTGCAGACCAGAATTCTGTACAATCACCCAATGAAAGTTCGTCTCGCCCTCGGTGATCTTGAAACCGACATTATGGGGATGCGTCTTGAATATCGCAACCTCCTGCTGGCAACTGATGAAAAGGGGAGACAAACCGCACTCAATAATTCTGCCGCCTACCAGGCCGATGCCTACCACCACTTCAACGCACTTTTTGAGGCGTACCTCGGCCCTCGCTCGGATATTGAGGAGGCTCACATGGCCTTTGCGCGCTGGATTTCGGCGCGGGAGAGCAACAGGGCGCTGGCGCGGCAGGGGAAAATTACCGACGCTATGAACCGGGTCAGTAACAGTGGCGATATCGGCATCGAGCGGGAGCTGCTGCTCAAACAGGTAAAAACAATCGATACCTTTTCCAGGGAAAAGGCGGATAGCTTATACCGTGAGGCAGCAGAGCTGAGTCATAGATTGACTGTTCAACTGGTGGTGATTGTCTGCGTTATTCTCCTGTTGTCTTCGCTCATCTTATTTTTACTCCTCAAAATGATTAGAACTCCGCTCAAAGACCTTGGCAATATGGCCGACCAGTTCAGAAAAGGAAAAATGGACGCCCGCTGCAGCTATATCTCCGCTAGCGAGTTTGGCGTTCTGGCCGGGGCATTCAACGCTCTGGCCGACACAATTCAAAATGATATGAATTTCCGTGATCGAATAGCCCAACTAAATGCAGTCATGCTTCTGGAACTGCAGATACGCACGTTCAACCGGCAGGTTTTAGATGCAATAATGAGACTGACCGATTCGCAGATCGGGGCGATCTACCTACTCAACGAGCAGAAGAGTGACTATGAATTGCTTGAGTCTATAGGAGTTTCAACGACCGGCCGGGGCTCGTTCTCGGCGACGACGTGCGAGGGTGAGTTTGGAGCCGCGCTCACTACGAAACAGATCCAGCGTATTACCGATATACCTCCGGGGGCACTCCATGCAATTGCTACAGTAAGCGGAGAGTTGCTCCCTCACGAAATAATCACGATTCCGCTTCTGGCCGGAGATGATGTCCCGGCAATGTTGTCTCTGGCAAGTATCCACCCTTACGACCCGGATGCTGTCCGGCTGATTACTGAAGTGCAGGATGTAATGGCGGTCTGGATTAACAGTATGCTGGCCAATCAACGCGTCGAGACTCTGGCCGTCGGGCTTGATCAGCAGAATCGTCAACTGCAGACTCAGCAGGAGGAGTTGCGGGTTGCCAACGAAGAGCTTGAGGAACAGACCCAGAGGCTGCAGCAATCGGAAGAGGAGCTGAAAGTCCAGCAGGAGGAGCTTCAGGTCACTAACGAGGAGCTGGAAGAGAAAAATGATCTGCTGGAACGACAGACAAAACAGGTAGAGCTGGCGCGGCTCGATCTGGAGGAGAAGAGCGAAGCGCTGGCAAGAGCCAGTAAATACAAATCAGAATTTCTGGCGAATATGTCGCACGAACTGCGTACCCCTTTGAACAGCCTGCTGCTGCTGTCGCAGGGGCTGGCCGGAAACCGGGACGGCAATCTGACTTCCGATCAGGTGGAAGCCGCCCGGATAATTTATGCCGGCGGCAGCGACCTGCTGAATCTGATCAACGAGATTCTGGATCTCTCCAAAATTGAGGCCGGTCGGATTGATATTCAGTTCGACAGCGTTAAAATCAGTGATCTTGCCGACGGAGTGCGGGAGACGTTTCAGCTCATGGCCGACGAAAAGGGGATCGCTCTGCAGATAACCGTGAATGACGATGCCCCGGTTGAGATAGCGAGTGATCGCAAACGCCTGGAGCAGATCACCCGTAATCTTATTGCCAACGCCCTCAAATTTACCGCCGAAGGTGGTGTCTCTGTCACCTTCGGAGCTGCCGAGAATGATTCTCTGGCCATTAAAGTCAAGGATACCGGCATCGGCATCCCGCCGGAACTCCACAAGCTGATCTTTAATGCGTTCCAGCAGGCTGACGGTACGACATCAAGAAAATATGGCGGCACCGGCCTCGGTCTCTCCATCTCCCGTGAGCTGGCGGCGCTCCTTGGGGGTGAAATCAGACTTGAGAGTGAAGTAGGGAAAGGGGCAACTTTCACCCTGTTACTGCCGGTTACCTGCAATAACCGGCCGAATGTCGAAACGGCTAAGCCGATCGAAATAGCTAAAATAATACACAAACCGGTAGTTGAACGCCGCAGATCTCACATTCCGGATGATCGCGACAGCATCGCGCCCGACGACCATGTAATTCTTGTCATTGAGGACGATCTGAACTTTGCCCGCCTGCTCTGCGCAAAGTGTCATGAAAAGGGGATTAAATGCCTGGCGGCGCCAACCGGGGAAGAGGGGCTGGAACTGGCTGCAAAACATCAGCCGGGCGCGGTCATTCTGGATCTTCGTCTGCCGGGGATTGACGGTTGGGAAGTGCTGTCCGTTCTCAAGGAAAACACCGCCACCAGGCATATCCCGGTGCATATCATGTCCGTCGAAGATCCGACAAGCAAGGCTCAGCGCAAAGGCGCTGTGGGGCATTTCGCCAAACCGGTTAATCAGGAAGAGCTTGAAGAGGCTTTTCGCCGACTGGAGCAGTTGTCGTCTGGAAAACCGAAACGACTGCTGGTTGTTGACGATGACGCCGCCATCCGCCTAGAAACGGTAAAGCTGGTCAGCGGTGTCGACGTCACTACCGACGAGGCCCAAACCGGTGAACAGGCTCTGGCTGCGCTCCGCTCGACAGTATATGACTGCGTGGTTCTGGATCTCGGACTCCCCGACATGGATGGCAACGAACTGCTGGCACGACTGGAGAGCGAGGGGTTGACACTCCCTCCAGTCATAGTATATACCGCCCGTGACCTGACTATCGCTGAAGAGACAACTATCCGTGGCAGAGCCGAGTCAATCGTCATCAAGGATGTCCGTTCGCAGGAGCGGCTGCTGGATGAAGTGTCGCTGTTCCTGCACCGCATTGTCAACCGGATGCCTGAGAAAAAACGGAAGGTCATTCAGGATCTGCATGATACCGATGCTCTTCTGAAAGGGAAAAAAATACTGGTGGTGGATGACGATATGCGTACGACTTTCGCCGTTGCTCACCTTCTGACCGGCAGCGGCATGAAGCCACTGAAGGCTGAAAACGGCGAACGGGCACTGCGCCTGCTCGATGAACAGCCGGATATCGATCTGGTGCTGATGGATATCATGATGCCGGTCATGGACGGTTATGAAACCATGAAACGGATCCGCGCCCAGGACAAATTTCGAACCCTGCCGATCATCGCCCTTACAGCCAAGGCCATGGAGGAGGATCGCGAGAAATGTCTTGCGGTCGGAGCAAACGACTATCTCCCAAAACCGGTGGATCCGGCGCGTCTGTTCTCTCTGATGCGGGTCTGGCTCTGCCGGTGATAATGATATGACCCAGGCAAAAGATCAAAAAACTGATCTGGAAAGTATCGAAATAGACCTGCTGCTGGAGGCTATCTTCCGGCGCTACGGCTATGACTTTCGCTCCTACGCCCGCGCCTCGATTGAACGAAGAGCCAGGATGTTCCTCTCCACGTCCGACTGCTCCTCACTGTCAGAGATGATCCCGAAAGTTATTCATGACAAGGATTTTTTCTCGCGTCTGGTCCGATATTTTTCCGTTTCGGTAACGGAAATGTTCCGCGATCCTTCGGTCTACTGCGCTCTGCGTGAAAAAGTAGTGCCGCTGCTCAAAACCTGGCCGCATATCAAAATCTGGCTGGCCGGCTGCGCGACCGGCGAGGAGGTCTACTCTCTGGCGATTGTACTAAAGGAGGAGGGACTTTACGACCGGGCGACCATATACGCCACCGACTTCAGTGATGACGCTCTGGAGCACGCCCGTGAAGGGATTTACGATCCGGCAAAACTTCAGGAGGCCACCAGAAATTACCAGCAGGCCGGGGGTAAACGCTCGTTTTCCGAATACTATCTGGCTCGCTACGATGCGGCAGCCATGGACGCCGCCTTGAGGGAGAGGGTCGTTTTTTCCGGTCACAATCTGGCTATGGACGGCGTCTTTGGCGAAATGCACCTGATTTTATGTCGTAACGTGCTGATTTACTTCAACCGCGATCTGCAGAACAGGGCGCTTCATCTCTTCACCGATAGCCTGGTGCATGGTGGTTACCTCTGCCTTGGCACAAAGGAAACCCTGCAGTTCACCGATGTCAGTCACTGCTACGATGCCGTGGACAGCAAGGCGCGCATATACAAAAAAGGGTTCTGCCATGAGAACTAGGCGAAGCCACACGCTTCTGCCTTCTGCAGGATATGAGGCGGTAGTCATGGGCGCGTCGGCGGGTGGATTCAAGGCCTTTTCCGCTATTGTCGCGGCGCTGCCACCCGGCTTGTCTCTGCCGCTGCTGCTGGTTCAGCATCTCCATCAAGATGACAACGGAGCCTTTGCCCTTCATCTGGCCGCTGCGTCGAAACTTCCGCTTATTGAGCCGTGCGACAAGGCTGAGATCAAGCCCGGTAATGTCTACATTGCGCCGGCCGGTTATCATCTGCTTGTCGAGCAGGGGGGAACGATTGCCCTCTCCACCGAGGAGAAGGTCAACTGGTCAAGGCCGTCGATAGATGTACTCTTCGAGAGTGCTGCCAGGTTATGGGGCGAGCGGGTGATGGCGATCATTATGACCGGTGCAAGCAGCGACGGCACGGTCGGCATTCAGTCCATCAAGGCGTCCGGCGGCCTGACAATTGCCCAGAGGCCGGATACAGCCGAGTACCCTTTCATGCCGCAGGCTGCAATTGACTCCGGCGCGGTAGATGAAGTGCTGACAATAGAGGAGATAATTGCCAGAATCAGCTCTCTGCGGCTGACAGATAACGATTAAACCTGGAAAAAGCATTTGAAACACGGAGAAACGGAGAACACGGAGCAAAATCTGAGGTGATGTCACCATTTCGTTGACACAACAGTATGGTCAGCCCATTTTGTCATCCTGAGGTACGAAGGATCTGCTTTTGACTGTTGTACGATCAAAAACTAACAGCAGATCCTTCGCTATCGCTCAGGATGACAGCTATGTCAATGGAATGGTGACACCACCAAATCTGAGAGTTACAGATAAAATAAGAAGTTTTATGGTTCACCAAAAAGGTTATTTTGTTTTAGATCTTAAGCCTTTGACTTCTCAGTGTTCTCCGTCTCTCCGTGTTATTGAACTGCCGTTTTTGGTTAAAAACTCATTCGGAGTACGGATATGACCTTTAAACAGAAAATTCTGATCGTGGATGATAAACGGGAAAACCTCGTAGCACTGCGCTCCGTTCTGCGCGATGTCGATGTTGAAGTCATCGAGGCGCTAAGTGGTAATGATGCCCTTGCCACCACGTTTGACCACAGCTTTGCCCTGGCGATTCTGGATGTAATGATGCCGGGTATGAACGGTTTCGAGTTGGCGGAACATTTACGCAGTGACGATACAACCCGCTTGCTGCCGATTATTTTCGTGACCGCCCTGCACCCGGATGAACAGCACCTGTTCAGCGGTTACGAAGCTGGCGCTGTGGACTATATTGTCAAACCGTATAACCCGCATATACTGCTGGCAAAAGTACGCATCTTCCTTGAGCTTGACCGTCAGCGGCAGGAGCTGCAGTGGCAGCGTGATAATCTGGAATTGCTGGTAGCCGAGCGTACCGGCGAACTCGAACAGGAGATGCGCGAGCACAAACGTGCCGAAGCGGAGAAAACTGTCCTCGAACAGCAGCTTCATCAGGCTCAGAAGCTGGAGAGTCTGGGGGTGCTTGCCGGCGGTATCGCACATGACTTTAACAATATTCTGTCAATCATCATCGGCTATTGTGGTCTGGTGAAGATGAACTATGCATCAGCCGAAAAAAATATCGCGCATATCGAAACAGCCGCCGAACGAGCCGCAGGATTATGCCGACAGATGCTGGCATACGCCGGCAAAGCCGCTTTTATCAAGGCTCAGCTTGATTTTGCCGGTCTAGTGGATGAGATGATTACCATGCTGAAAACTACCATTAGTCAGACTATAGTGATCGAATCCAGACTCGGCAGGGATATTCCCCAATTCGTGGGCGATGCCAGTCAGCTCAGACAGGTAGTCATGAATCTGATCATCAATGCCGCCGAAGCTATCGGCGAGGTGGATGGCAAAATAGATATCTCGCTGGAGAAAACAGAGATCAAGGCGAAACAGACTAAGAAAGACCACCTCGGCAAAATCATACCGGCGGGACACTACATCCTTTTAGCAGTCAACGATAACGGTTGCGGCATGGATGAAGAGACCGGACGAAGAATATTCGAGCCGTTCTACACCACAAAATTTGCCGGGCGAGGCCTTGGTATGTCGGCGGTACTAGGCATTATCAAGGCGCATGTTGGGGCATTACAACTCGAAAGCCAAGTGGGACACGGCACAACGTTCATGGTCTATCTGCCGGTTCAGCCCGGCTGCCCTGAAAAAGTGGAGGCGAGCCGGGACGAAACTCCGACAGCCTGGCAGGGGAGCGGCACAGTACTGCTGGTTGAGGATGAAGATCATGTGAAATCCATTGCAATAGAGCTGTTACAGATGCTCGGTTTCACTGTTATTGATGCCGCAAACGGCAAGGAGGCTTTGGAGCTGTACGAGAAGAACGCCGCCGACATCACTCTGGTAGTCACAGACATGGGTATGCCGGTCATGAATGGCTATGAACTGTTTTATAAACTGAAACAGCGGAGCCCGCAGTTACCGATCATTATCTCCAGCGGCTTTGGCGAAGGTGATATTGTCTCGAAAATTCCCCGTAGGGAGATAGCCGGGTTGGTTAACAAGCCGTACAGCTTTAATCAGTTGCAGGAGGTGGTGAAGGAGGTTCTAAAGGGGGGAGGCCCCCATGAAAATTAGACCCGAAGATTAGACCCTAAAGGTTTTAAAAACCTTTAGGGTCTATTTCTACTTTGTCAGATTCTTGTTTCGTCCCGTAGGGACAGATTGATGATAGCCGGGGAATTCATTCCCCGGACTCAAATACGGTAATTTCAATCGTCACGTACGTGACGAAACGACAATTTAACCTCGATCCCGGCGTTAAAACGCCGGGCTACCATCAATCAGTCACTACGTGACGTTAATGTGACAAAGTAGATCTACCTTCCTGCCACGAAATCCCGTGCTGCCCCGATCCTCCGGACTGTCTCCGCCACTCCTAGCGTTACCACAATTTCCCCGATTCCCGGAGCTTGCGTTCCGCCCGAAAGTGCTATTCTGACAGGCTGACCGACCTGCCCCATCTTCCACCCCGCCTCACTGCAGACCTCTTTGAAGAGGGCGTCAATTGCAGCGACATCAGATGCTGACGACGATGAAAGCTTCTCCATCACTGCGGCAAAAACCGCCAGAAGCAGTTCTTTGTCAAATTTTGCCAGAGCGGCCTCGTCGTACACTGTTGGCGCCTTGTAGTAAAAGAGCGCCCGGTCGGCCATCTCTTCCAGCGTCTGGGAGCGCTCCTGCAAGGTTTTGATAACCGCCACCAGATCCGGTCCGTTGTGCGTTGACAAATCCCGGGCTATGAGGTGCGGCTTCAGGAGATCGGCGAGACCTTCGGGATCGCTGTTTTTGATGTAGTGGGCATTCAGCCAGTTAAGCTTTTCAGTATTGAAGACCGAAGCTGAGCGTCCTACATTGTTGATATCAAATTTTTGAATCATCTCCTCAAGGCTGAAAATCTCGTCGTCTCCGTTACTCCACCCCAAACGGACCAGATAGTTAAGCAGTGCTTCCGGCAGATAGCCCATGTCTCGATAGGCGATGACACTGGTAGCACCGTGCCGCTTGGAAAGGCGCGCCTTATCGGCACCGAGAATCATCGGGACGTGGGCGAACTGCGGCACCGGAAAACCGAGAGCTTCATAGAGCTGGATCTGCCGAGGGGTGTTGTTTACGTGGTCGTCGCCACGAATGACTGTCGTTATACTCATTGTGGCATCATCGATCACCACACAGAAATTGTACGTCGGTGTGCCATCGGTGCGCTGAATTATCAGATCGTCAAGCTCTTCATTCGGGAAGGTTATGGTTCCCTTTATCAGGTCATCAAAACTTGTCGCCCCATTCTGCGGCGCCCGGAAGCGTATAACGTGCGGCTGATCGTCAGGCTGCGCGACAAGATCACGGCAGCAACCGTCATACTTCGGCTTACGCCCCTCCGCCATAGCCAGATTGCGCTTTGCATCAAGCTCTTCAGCGCCGCAGTAGCATCTGTACGCTTTACCGGCAGTGACTAGCTTCTGGACATACCCCTTGTAGAGAGGAAAATAATCGGATTGATAAAAAGGGCCCTCGTCCCACTCCAGCCCAAGCCACTTCATCCCTTCCAGAATTGCGTCAACAGACTCGCGTGTGGAGCGCTCCACATCGGTGTCTTCAATGCGTAAAATGAATGTGCCCCCTTTATTTCTGGCCAATAACCAGTTAAAAAGTGCGGTGCGGGCTCCGCCGACGTGAAGATAACCGGTAGGGCTGGGGGCGAAGCGGACACGAAGTTCAGACATGGTGGTAACTCCTTTTACTATAGGTACAATCAGCTCTGTTTTTTTGTGAGTTGGCACTATAGCATTCCCGGCCATCCCAAAAAAGCATTTTATGACTCAGCGGGCGCTTTAACCTTTGACAAAACAGTGTTCCGCTATGATAGTATGCGAAAAAAATGCCGTCATGGAGGTTTGTATGCACACAATAGATTCCCTGATCAGAGAAAGCTGCATGAAATATAGCGACCAGCCGGCACTAAGCTACAAACTCGCCGGAACATGGCAAAACATGACCTACGGCGCATTATGGGAAATGTCGGACCGCATTGCGGCCGGCATGATCAAAAACGGCTTCAACATTGGTGAGCATGCAGCGCTCCTGGCCCCTTCATCGCCGCAATGGATTGCCGCCTATCTGGGCATCCTCAAAGCCGGCGGGGTAGTTGTCCCTATCGACAAGGAGTTGAAAGCAGCCGAACTGAGGCATATCCTGACCGATTGCGATGCGCGCTACGTGTTTACCGCCCCACCCTGCCTCGACCTGATTATTGAAATTTTTTTGGATGTACCGGTACTGAAAACCATTGTTACACTGACTCCAACCGGAGCCGACGATAATTCCCAGGCCGTACAGATGCTGGATGTACTGGTTGAAGAGTGGCGGGAACTAGGTACGGTCGTGGATCTGCCGTCTGAGCGACGAGCCAGAATGGAACTGCAGGCTCGTAAGATTTATCGCCTGTTATCGACAAAAGGTTCAGATGCAGAAGGAAAAGCAGAGTCGCCAGATCCATTCGATCCGGCCAAACGACTCCTCAACAAATTGAGACGCCGGGGGAAGTTGCTTTCCTTAAACGCTCTCTGTCATAGCGCACCGCTCCCCGAAAAACCGCGTGATCCCAGCGATACCGCTGTGATTTTGTACACTTCCGGCACGACCGGACGCTCCAAAGGTGCCATGCTAAGCCACGCCAACATAGTTTCCAATATCCTGGGAGCCACCGCCCACTTCCGGCTTGACAACAGCATCCACACCCTCTCTTTTCTACCGATTAATCATGTCTTCGAGCAGGTCTGCGGAGTTCTTCTGCCGCTCTCGCTGGGAGGAAAGGTCTCTTTCTCGGAATCACTGAAAAAACTGGGGGAAAATCTGGCCGAGGTCAAGCCTACCTTTTTCCTGGCGGTTCCGGTGGTGTACCGGATGATTCTCGACCGGGTGTTGAAGAGTATAAATTCCAAAAAACTGTCGCAACTTCTCTTTTCGGTGCCGCTCACACGATCGATCGTTACCTCGAAAGTACGCCAGGCATTCGGTTCCGGCACCATCTTCATAAGTGGTGGCGCAGCACTCGACCCCGCCATTGCCAAGGGGATGACGGAGTTTGGCCTCTCCATCTATCAGGGGTACGGAATCACCGAGACCTCACCGATTATCAGCGCAGAACAGCCGGGTGGTAAGCGAATCGGTACCATAGGACGTCCGCTTGATCAGGTTGAAGTCCGGATTGAGGCACCGAACGACGAAGGAGTCGGGGAGATCATCGTCAAAGGGCCAAATGTCATGCAGGGGTATTATAAGAATCCGCAGGCTACCGCTGAAGTCCTTGAAGGTGGCTGGTATCGCACCGGCGACCTCGGTTTTCTAAGCAAGGACGGCTTTTTAACCATTAGCGGTCGGGTAAAAAACCTGATAGTCACTCCAAATGGCAAAAACGTCTATCCGGAGGAGGTGGAAAACGAACTTCTCAAAAGCGCGTTCATCGCGGAAGTCATGGTTTACGGCCACCGCGTCGGCACATCTGAGGAGATTCACGCCATTATCTTCCCCGACCAGGAAGCGATTGATGCACAACGCCGTATCGATGGCAACTCCCCGATGAGTGAGGCGGATGTCGAGGCTTTGCTCCGTCTGGAGGTCCAGAAAGCGTGCAATTGTTTGGCGGACTACAAACGGGTTCGCAAGTTCACCATCAGAGAAGACGAATTCCCGAAAACAACAACCCGCAAGATCAAACGTTTTGCCGTGGAAGCAAGCATTTCGACCGGGTCGTGAGTCAATTTGTGCATTCACTCCAATAAACCTAGAAAAAGCATCTGAAACACGGAGAAACGGAGAACACGGAGTAAAATCTGAGCGTTATAGACTTAAACATTGCTTTTAAGATTCACCCAAAAGGAATAGGTTTTTGTTGTCTTAAGCCGTTGATTTCTCTGTGTTCTCCGTTTCTCCGTGTTATTTAACTGCCGTTTTTAGGATAAATAATGGAAGCACCACATGCTCAAAGTACCATCTGGCGCCTCATCGTAACCCCGCCGCTTTCAGGAGCGGAGAACATGGCTATCGATGAGGCGCTGCTCCGTTCCTTTGATCCTGCTGCGTCGCTGCCGGTTCTCCGCCTTTATGGCTGGAGTCTTCCGGCGCTGTCGCTGGGAAGGTATCAGAAGGCCGCCGAGATACTCGATCTGGAGCGATGCAGGAATGACAGCGTCGCGGTTGTGCGGAGAGTTACCGGCGGCGGGGTCATCTACCATGCTGATGAGCTGACCTACTCGCTTGTCTGCTCGCCAGAGCAGATTCCCCCGTCATCATCGATCAAAGACTCCTTTCGTCTGCTGACCGGTTTTCTTCTCAGTTTCTACCGTGAGTTAGGTCTTGACGTACTCTATGCCGCTGATTGCGCGCATGAAGGAACACGCTTCGGCGAACGGACCGCATTCTGTTTTGCCGGGAAGGAGAGTTTCGATATCCTTGCCAATGGCCGCAAGATCGGCGGTAACGCCCAGAGACGCTTGAAAGATGTGATCTTTCAGCACGGCTCGATCCCCCTGCTCAATCGTGCCGTAACCGGACTGACGTACATGAAAGATCAGGCTCCCGAACAGGCCGATGGCGCGGCAAGCCTCGCTGACTGCGGAGTGAACGGTGATTGGAACAGCCTGGTAGCGATTCTCGCAAGCAAATTCAGCGGTTATTTTGACATCGTATGTCAGAGTGATTCATTGTCACAGCGGGAGCAGTCGGATATGGAATCGTTGTTTATCGGCAAGTACAGTGCAGATTGCTGGAACCTTGAAGGGGTTACGGCGTGAATATTCAGCGTAAGCCAGAGTGGCTGCGAAAAAAAGTCAACCCTGGCGATCAGGGCGAAATGCGGCAACTACTCAGCGAACTGCAGTTGAATACGGTCTGCCAGCAGGCGCTCTGCCCCAATATCTCGGAATGCTTCTCCAGCGGCCAGGCCACCTTTCTTATCCTGGGGAAAAACTGTACCCGCCTCTGCAGCTTCTGCAATGTGGAAAAAAAGGCGCCGCTGCCGGTAGACAACGATGAACCGGCGCGGGTCGCTGAAGCGGTCGCCCGTCTGCATCTCTCCCATGTAGTGATAACCAGCCCGACCCGCGACGATCTGCAAGATGGCGGGGCATCGCTCTACGCCACCACAGTCTCTGCCATCCGCAACTCCTCACCGGCGACCAGGATTGAACTGCTTATTCCGGATTTTCAGGGGGCTGCGTCAAGCCTCGCAACGGTTGTCGCCGCGCGCCCGGATATCATCGCCCACAATGTCGAAACGGTGCCGCGCCTCTACCATATACGGAGTGGCGCGGATTATCCTCGCTCGCTGGAACTGCTCCGGCTTTGCAGCGGAATGGCTCCGGACATCAAAACCAAATCAGGTATAATGTTGGGTATGGGTGAGATTCACGAGGAGGTTCTACAGGTACTTAAAGACTTACACAGTGCTGGGTGCTCTTACTTAAGCATCGGTCAGTATCTGGCGCCGAGTCGGCAGCATTACCAGGTGCGGGAGTACATCGCGCCGGAGAGGTTTGAATCACTGCGATCGGCGGCATTGGATATGGGGTTCAGCCACGTTGAAAGCGGCCCATATGTGCGCAGTTCGTATCACGCCGGAAGCTATGCCTGAGTGGTGATTGGCTGCAAAAAATCCCAACAAGACTTTATCCTATAAAAAGCATTTGAAACACGGAGAAACGGAGAACACGGAGTAAAATCCGAGAGTTATAGGCTGATACTTTGCTATTATGATTCACCCAAAAGGAATAGGTATTTGTGGTCTTAAACCCTGGGTTTCTCTGTGTTCTC
>CAIMXI010000334.1 GCA_903845365.1 uncultured Geobacteraceae bacterium
CAACACCTTCACTGGCTCGCCATGCGATACTTGCTTGAAATTGGTTGGAGAACAACATCAGTGGTTGTCAACAAATAAAAACTTGAACATCGAGTAAAACGTAAGAACAGGAGGTCACAATGGGTGAACAGGACAGGTTGCTCGTCGAAGAATTCAAGCGGCGCTTGCCGACGGATATAGTTTTTCATATCAGGCAGATAATTATGTATGGCTCACGGGCGCGGGGCGATGCTGAACAAGATTCAGATCTCGATCTGTTGGCACTGGTTGATGAAAATAGCCCTGCCTTGGAACACAAGCTTGACGAGATAGCATATAACCTGATGTGGGATCACGATTTCAAGCCGATCATATCGCTGAAGGTTTTTAGCGAAGAGAAGTTTCGTGGTGCTTCTGCCAAAGGATATTCCTATTACCGGACTATTGAGCGCGAGGGGATTACAATATGACCGACGAAATCAGACGTTATCTGGACAAGGCAGACCATGCTCTTATTGTGGCAGAGGATCTGATTGGACAAGGCCATGCACCGGATTCAGCCAGCAAGATTTATTACGCCATGTTTTATGCTTCCAAAGCACTGTTAGCAGCCGAAGGAATTGATGTTGTCAAACATTCGGCGGTAGAATCTGCTTTTGGATACTATTTTGCGAAGCCGGGGCGGATTGATCCCAAGTATCATAAAATGCTGATGAATGCCCGCAAGATCAGGGAAATCGCAGATTACGACATTGATGAGGAAATAATTGAGCCTGTCGCCTCGCTGAAAATAGAAGAGGGACGCGCCTTTATAGCAGCAATCAAGCAGTTTCTTGGAGCAGCATAAAGTAGACGGGTCGAGCTCCATCAACGCGACGCTTCCAGTATTGACAGCATTGTAATGTTGCGTTTCGCGATAACGGTATCTAGAACTCTTTGGAGGGTCAATCTATGGAAACCTAAAAAATAGCTACTCCGTCAAGGAAGATGAAGTTCTGTGTGAGCTTCACGAAATTCGTCATGAACTTCATGATGAGCTGAAAAAAAGCCACTTGAGGAGATTAACAGTCGGGCGAGGGCGATATTTGAAGATTGGAAGCGAATTGAAAAACAATATGAAAAAGTAGCGGTTCCAAAGTGATTTACTTCCCAGAAAAAGCGATAGAAAATTCCTCTCGTTCCCACGTAGCGCGCGGGGAACGAGAAGCAAGCATGTATTCCAAAGAAGGTCATGGATGCGGCTATTAAATCGGATGCGAGATAAGGGGATTCTTATACAGATTGGATACAAAAAGACGAGTCACTACAAGATGCCGGAATAACTCAATAAGTTCAAAAAAGTTCAAACAGCAATTTCATATTAAAGAGTTCTACATAACTGATAACGCTGTTCTCCTCCGCTCAATCCTCAAATTGCGTGGTCCCTGGCAGATTCTGTTCCGCTCGTTTTGCATCTGATCCGGATAAATACTATCTCAATGTGTGCGGAAAGTTTACGGATAGCACATGGGAGCCGTTAATTTGCGTACTCGGGCAAGATATTTTATCAACGCTCATTTTTCCTTTGACATGCTGAAATTGTTTATGTTAAAAGTCCTGCCCCTTTGCGGCGGTATTGTTTTGGGGAGTGCTCTTTTGAAAAGTCAGTTATTTTCAAAAAAGATTATCTATTTTGAAAATAGTTATTGACAGTGAGAATTGATTTGAGTATGTTGTCCGTCTGTTTGCAGCCTTGAGAGTTTTCTGCTGTATCTCTGGTCTTTGAAAACCGAATAGCATTTGATGTAAGTGAATTG
>CAIMXI010000335.1 GCA_903845365.1 uncultured Geobacteraceae bacterium
CATTTTATCTTTATAGCCGGAATCTGGAAGATCATACGCTCGTAATGTCGCAGCAGGATACACTTCAATGGCGGCAATTCCTTTAAAGTCAGGGCTCCATGCAAGCGGAATATCAATCCCAATCACGCCGGAAATTGTTGCGAGTAGAGTCAAGGCTGAATGGGCAGTTCTAGCAATCCTATCTGCACCAACATCTAGCGGTTGTTTGTTGCAAGTCCGTTTTATAAAACGATCCGTTTCACGACGAAACATCATATCTGCTGAAGTGGGGAGCGACTGACCAGCCATATGAATTACTAAAGAATTTCCCAGTGCGATAGGCCAGCCGAGTGGAGCATCCAGAGCAAGAAGCACTTTCGTTGCTTGGCCCGCAAATATTTGATGAACTCTTGAGGCGATCTCCTCGTCCGTAAGACCAATTTCATACGATGACACTTCACATGTTGTTACATTGTTGGAGCAGTGACCAAATGCAATGCCCCGTTTTTTGGGTTCAGTGGCGCAGTCAATTCCGACCACAAATGTCTTCATATATTAAGAAATCCACTCTTCTGTCCTGCACTCGTAATCAAAACCCTTTTCTTGGCACGAGTTGCAGCCACTAAAAGCAGCGCCCGTTCCAGTATTTCATTGTCTTCAAGCTCTTCAGGATCACACGATGTTCTCGCTGCCTGAAGCGGGATGACACCATCGTTGCACCCGGCGATTATTACATGGTCAAATTCAAGGCCTTTGACTCTGTGCATCGTTGCCATTCTCAGCCCGTTAGAGTTCCTGTCGTCAACCTGACTCCGTTTAATAAAATAAGTCGGAACTCCTTTCGCTTTTAATGCACCTTCGTACTGCCTCAGTAGTTCGTTTGTCCGTGCTACAAGACAGACCGAATTCAGACCGTGACCATCGTTCACAAGCTTGTCGAGATATTCCTTTATAAAGTCAGTCTCTGCTGCAAAGGAATTTAGTGTCACAATCTCAGGCGGTTCCCCGTGCATCAGTGACTTATAACCTTTACTGGTATCCTCTCCGCCATCAAGGTCATCAATCGGTTTTCCTTCAAGTAGTCGAACAGCCCAGCGCCTGATTTCCTCTGTAGTCCGGTAATTGATACGCAACTTCTTGCTTCGTCCACGGACATTGATGCCGCAGCGGTTTAAAATGACCTTGTTTCGATAGATTCGCTGATGAGCGTCGCCAACAATGAAAAGGTCATTATCAGTCGACTCCCTTGAAGCCGGGATTATCTGGCGTAGCAATTTAAACGCTTCTGTTCCCATGTCCTGGGATTCATCGACAATAATTGACGAATAAGGAAGCACGTCTCCTTGACGTTCCAACAGCAAACGAGCGTCCCTTATGGCATCTGCCATTTCCTTATAGTTATGTCTTCTCATTTCCGAACGATATTCTTCAAACACCGGCCAGATTTTATGTTTATCAATACGTGATATTTTCCGACCACGACCCAATCTGCTAGCTTTTATGTATTCTTCAACAGTGAAAATCCCCTGAGATTGAATGATATCCCGCCATTCATCCTTATAGAACCCTTCATCAAGGTTAAGGGCCGTATCAGCCAGGTTCATGGCATTACTCCAGCACTCACGGGTATCCTCATCGAAAGCAATTACAGATTCATATCCATTCTTTCTGAGGAATTTTGATACCCACGCGTCCAGGTTTATTACTTCTATACATCGAAGGACTTCTGCGGAGCACAGCTTTTTAAGGTTTTCCGAAATGTCAGCAGCAAGATTCTTTGTAAACGTCGTAAAAAGGACTCTCTGGTTTCCGCTCATATTATCTGCAAGGTATTTTGCCCGGTGCATTGCTACAACAGTTTTACCTGTTCCTGCTCCGCCCAGAACTCTAACTGGACCTTTATAATTCCCCTGGACAATCTTCAACTGTGATGGATGAAGGAAAATCCGCCATAGTTCCAAAGGCGCATTCATAATCTCCGCCAGCTCCAGAGCGCCAGATACAACGTGGAAACGTCGCTTGGTGTCAGGATTATCAAGGGCGACTACAAAGTTTTCTGTATCAATTTGCTCTGTTTTCTCCTTCAGTTCCATTTCAATTAAAACATCTTCCAGAGTGTACCCGGCTGCGAGAAGAAACAAGGCTTCATAGGCCTCTTGAGGGAAATGGGTGGATACTTTATCAAGCATTTCCTCGGAAGTAATAGCCCGTACAAAAGGAAGTAGTGCCTCAGGAAGACCAAGCCTCAGCAACTCTTTATCTTTGTATTTGGCAAATAGGCCGGAATCAAGAGATTCATCTGCCACTTGCTGGGGTTGCTCATACGCCTGATGTGACACATCGACAATCTGAAGGCTCCCCGTCTCCGGGTGAATTGAAACTACCCGGTTTTCAGCCCAGGCATAAGCATCATCGTGTTTATCTACCCAAAGAAGCATATAAACGTTGCCGGTCTCTGGCTTTAGAATAATGCCTCGGTACTCTTGGTCAATGCGGATCGACCGCAGATTTTTGTCCTTAGAAGCATTTATTTTTTCGTAATTTATTGCAGTAGAAGTTGGGTTATTCCTAAACTTTTCCACGAATTCCCTGACTTTAGACTGCTGCTTCTGGGGAATTTGCGCAAACGACTTCAAGAAATCCGTTGTAATTGCAACCGTGATATTGTTGGCAAGACTTGATGACATGTCAGACCTTTCCGATGATAGTTATTTATGGGTTTTCTGTAGCTTTTCCACGAGGCTCAGGAAGTCACTTGGATCTTCAACTACCGTAGCAAGCGCAATAATCTGCCAGCCTTGTGAGGTAAAATGGGGGGCAAGTTCAAGTTCGTCTTCTCGAAGCAATGCGACTTTGAGGTGCGACCAACACAGCTCTCCTGTAGCAACAATTTTACCGAAATCATTGCATAGCTCGTATCCAGCCTCTGGCAAAAACAGACTCTTTTCGTTTAACAGGTCAAGCAACGGATGCACGGATTGATCTGTGATCTTCTTGAGTATCGACAGCTCATCCGTTGATGAGAAATCAGGACTTGTCCATGCCGTCTTCCTGGCATCTGCTTCTGCAAGGAATGAATATGCCCCATCAGCTACACCTGTCGAAGCGATAAAAGCAGCACTCGGAATGAATTGAAACAGGTTGTACATGCGAATGAAACCGTTCCATAATTTCCTGAATGATACTTTTTCCCTCTGCTCGTTCTCATCGAATATACGGCAGACAACATCCATTGCGTCAAGTCGTTGAGCAATATAGTCTTCCCGGGCAATGTTCACGAGCATCTTTATACGTGGGGTAGCGTCATCATTGATTTCTTCGTACAAACCAGCGAAACAGTGTCCTGCGCCATCCTTGGTAATCTGAGCCCGGACATCGAACCATTCCGCAGCAAAGAAACTATCCCTGTTTGTCTTTATTTCAGCGTCCTGACATTGCATCTGGATTCTACAAAGTCCATGAACAAGAGCATAAGATTTCCACAGACTCTCGTCGGCAGTGGCAAGAAATTTCAATAGAATTTCAAAGCTTGACGCCGAGGCCATCGACGAAAGCTTTTTGACGCCAAAAGCGCCATCGAATTTATCCATCATCGCCATGTAGTTTTGCGGCAACGTAAAATTATCAAACGCGCTCTGCTGAGCCTTTAATAACGCATCTACGTCCTCCCAGGAAACTGACCAAATTCTGAACCCGGCTTTCACCAGTGCCAACCGTTGTGCCATGTCCTTGCCGATGCGGTCGATATGGAAGCTGTACCCGTCTGTGAACACCACAATCGGTTTTTGAATAGTACCCTTTTCGCCTCTGCGCTTTTCAGGATAGAAAACAAAATCGGCTCGACATGGGACGGTCACTCCTTGCGCTGCGCCAAGTTCCACTTGAGGCTCAATGTAATAACCCTTACCCTTGACCGAGCAGAACCATCCCGGTTTCCCCTGAATAATCTCCTGCTTCAATTGAACAGCAGTACCATCAATCGAAGCGCCTTTGAGTGCTTCGATAAACAGTGCCTCCAACTCGCTCTCAAAAAGAGGGTTAATTGATATGTCCTTCAGAGACTTTGTTTTTACAAAATGGTCTTTGTGCGACAGGATTTCCGTAAGTACGCTTATGGCGGCATCACGAGAGGTTTTATCCCGTTCAAAGCTATTTCGATAAGCATAGATACAG
>CAIMXI010000336.1 GCA_903845365.1 uncultured Geobacteraceae bacterium
ACCGGTCTTACTCCCCACGTTTGGTTACCCTCCCGTGACAGACCGCGACTACATATTGAACGAGCAATTTATATGTCTGACTCTTTTCAGTCAGATAGATCAGCCAGGCTTAGCCTGGCGTACCAAAAGTCACAAAAAACAGAATGTTATCGTGAGTGAATATTTAACCCACTTGGTTAGCGGGTAGTATCGAATAACCACAAGTATTTCTTGTGCTTTTTGTGCTTTTTGTGCTTTTTTGCGGCTAAATGTTTTTATAGGATTATACGTACTGCCCGGCATCAACCCGGATCACTTCTCCGGTGATCATTCGCGCCGCATCTGAAAGCAGGAACAGCACCGCATAAGCAATATCCTCCGGTGCCGCCATTTCGGGTAGCAGGCACTCATTCCTCGCTTTGGCAAGAATTTCTTCCGGCAGTGCCAGCGCCATTTCGGTCAGTACCATGCCGGGAGCCACGGCGTTGACCGTGATCCCTTTGGGGCCCAATTCCCGGGCCAGCGTCTTGGTCAGGCCGATCAGACCGGCTTTGGAGGCTGAGTAGTTGGACTGACCGAATTTCCCGCGCATACCGTTGATGGAGGTAATGTTGACAATCCGCCCGTAGCCGGCCTCCCGCATCGCGGGCGCCAATGCCCGCGTCACGTTGAAGGCGCCGGTCAGGTTGACCGAAAGAACTGAGAGCCAGTCGTCGTCGGTCATCTTGACGAGGCTCTTATCTCTGGTTATGCCGGCGTTATTGACCAGCAGCGATATCTGCTCCGGCAACTCTGCCACCGCCCCATTGACACTGGCAGAATCGGCAATGTCAACCTTGTGGAACTGATACGCCTGGGCTCCTTCTCCCGGGGTAACATCAAAGACGTGTACCGTGACACCCTGATCGATCAGAGACCTTGTGATTGCCAAACCAATGCCGCGCGCACCGCCGGTAACAACCGCGCTACGTCCTTTTAAACCTGGATAACCTTTCATTTGAGCTCCTTATGGGATTAAATCTGACCACCTGCCCACATGGCTGCGGTAAAGCGCGTACAGCGGTTGCGCCCCTCATCTTTCGAGCGGTACATAGCGACATCGGCATACTTGATGGCTTGCCAGAAGGTGTCACAGTCAGATGGATATTCGCAGGCACCGATACTGATAGTTTTTTGGAGGGTCTGTTCTCCATCAATGCGGAAACGTGTCTGGAAAACCTGATCGCGAACCTTCTCCGCAATCAGCAGAGACTCTTCCTCTTTGATGTCAATCAGTACGATGAGAAATTCCTCCCCGCCGAAACGGATGACCAGATCAGCATCCCGCACCGCTGAACGTATGGCATGAGCGGTCTGCTGGAGGATCTTGTCGCCGGCTGCGTGACCGTGGATATCATTCACCTGTTTGAAATAATCTAGATCGCACATCAAGAGCCCTATCAGTTTGCCGCGCCGTTTGACTCCCGCACATAGATTTTCGACACTATCCTGCAGGAAACGGCGATTATGCAGTCCGGTAAGCGGGTCTGTCAGTGACGAATCACGCAGGGTCTGCATCAGTCGCTTGGCTTCCAGTACCGGAAGAGATTCCTTGATGTACTGTTCCGCCTTGAATACGTGCCGCTCATACAAATTCCGCTGCGCCGGTGTAGAATGAGTTGGTACGATGAACTGCACCACACCGACCGTACCGCCTCCGATGGTCATCGGGATGCAGTAATGCTCTTTTGACTCACCATGCCTGAAGTGGCGGCAGATGGCCGGAAAACTGGCAGAGTTAATCATGTGGCCTGTTCTTCGGGCTTTACAGAGCTCTGCATTATCGAGGATTTCACTGTAGCACGGCATGGTATCGTCATCAACTCCAAGCGGGAAGACCGGATGCATACGGTTGTGGATCAGGTCGATTTCATAAATTATGCAGCTCTCCAGTTTAAGATCATCCGTGAAGACACGCCAAAGGCGAGTGTAAACATCTAAAATAGTCTCATCTTCTTCGATAACTTTCTTGAATACTGTCAGGCGGTTGATCGACTCCATCAGGCCGTTGAATTCGGTCGAAAGAAGTCCGATCTCATCGATGGAGGTAATGGCGATCCGTTTGGTCAGATCGACATCCCCCTTGCCGCTGGCTATTTCACGCAGTCCGCCGATAACCCTGGCAAGCCGTTTGGTGACTCCCCCGCCAATCAGATAAGCCATGGTGAGCGTCATGATGGCAAACAGCACAGCCCCTGCAGAGGAAATCTTGCGCAACCTGCTGACATCGGCCCGCAAATCATCAAGATAAATACCGCTGCCAACGATCCAACCCCACGGCTGGTACAGTTTAACGTAGGAGATCTTGGGAACAGGCTCCTTATCTCCCGGCTTGGGCCACATATAGCTTACAAAACCGCCACCACCACTATTGGCAACTTTTACAAACTCCATGAAGAGCAGTTTCCCGTTGGGATCTTTGTAATCCGAAAGATTCTTCCCATCGAGAGCCGGAACATTGGGGTGCATAATCATGCGCGGTTCGAGGTCGTTGATCCAGAAATATTCCCGCTCGTGATAGCGGATATTCTTAAGCATATCCTTTGCGTGCTTTTGAGCTTCATCGCGGCTCATCTCGCCCTTAGCCGCCAGTTTGTCGAACGAGGCTATAATTCCGTATGCAACCTCAACGGAATTACGGGTGCCACTCTCTTTCCCCTCGGTCAGGCGGTTTTCCATGAGCGGAATGTAGTAGGTGAAGGTGACGATTAGCATTGCCAAAACACTGATAACGGAAATGGTCATTATTTTTGGCAGGATGGGCCAGTTTCTAAAGCGGGTAAACATACGCAATCCCTCCGATCAATTTTTGTTTATACTGTAACAGGGCTATTTTTTCTCGTTCCCACGCGCTGCGTGGGAACGCAGTTGTGGCGCGCTGCGCCACGAGAAAAAGACTCATGAAATCCTATTTATACGACTGCCTACTTCTACTTTGTCACATTATCTTTTCGTCCCGTAGGGACAGACTGATGGTAGCCGGGGAATTCATTCCCCGGATTCAAATGCCACAATTTCAGTCGTCACGTACGTGACGAAATGACTATTCTGCCTCGATCCCGGCGTTAA
>CAIMXI010000337.1 GCA_903845365.1 uncultured Geobacteraceae bacterium
CATATGAGCGGTCGTGATCTCGGTCGTATGGATGCAACACCTTCACTGGCTCGCCATGCGATACTTGCTTGAAATTGGTTGGAGAACAACATCAGTGATTGTCAACAAATAAAAACTTGAACATCGAGTCAAAGAGAAAAGTTATTCCTTTGCTTGAGTCAATATACGGAATCTCAGGTCTTGATGCGCTGCATCTTGCTTGTGCTGAAAAGTAAAAATGCAAATACTTCATTACCTGTGACGACAGGATTCTGCGCCGGTATGAAGGCATTCTCAAAGCGATCAATCCGATACAATTCACTATCGAAGTTATGAAGGTGTCAGAAAATGCGTAAAACAGCCAAACACATAATAACTCTGCCGATGGGTGGCCAGATAAAAACCGAGGCAGTGCAGGCCATAATAGAGCGAATGGGTATAACAAAGGCCGCCATCTTTCTGCGTGAAACCATGTCGCAGCCTACTGATTATATTGGACTGAAGGATGTTTTATTTGCCAATACGACTGCAGCGGACATCTATACCGCCATCAAGACCAAGTAATTAAATTTCTGCCTCATTCCCACGTTGGTTATGGTTCTCTATGCGGGTGGTAAGGACTCAATAATTTTACACCATTGACCCATCATGACTCTTAAAAGATTATTTGATATAATTTGTTCACTGATTTCCCTGTTGCTTCTTGGGATTTTTATGTTTCTTATAGCCATTATGGTTAAACTCACATCTGCTGGGGCAATTCTCTACTGGTCTGATCGCGTTGGTCGGAACAATCATATTTTTAAAATGCCTAAATTCCGTACCATGCGGGTTGATACTCCAGCCGTTGCAACCCACCTGCTTGATGATCCCGATCGTTGGCTGACGCCGATTGGAAAATTCCTTCGTAAATTTAGTATTGATGAATTCCCTCAGTTTTTTAGTATTCTGGTGGGCGATATGAGCTTTGTCGGTCCACGTCCAGCCCTTTTTAATCAGGCTGATCTGATTGCACTCCGTACCGAAAAAGGGGTGCATCGCCTCACTCCAGGTTTGACAGGCTGGGCACAGATCAATGGACGTGATGAGTTGCCGATACCGGTGAAGGTTGAGTTTGATACCTGGTATCTTGAGCATAATTCGTTTTGGCTGGATTTGAAAATCATAGTGATGACTTTCGTTAAGGTGCTGAAAAAAGAGGGGGTAACACATTGAAAGGCATTTTAAAGGCAATTTTGAGTTTTGAATTGAACGTCTGTGTCTGTGGGGATGGCTTTAAACACAAATAGATTTGTTTTGGCACCGGGTGCGGCGGATGCTTCTGAATGGGTTGTGTATCTGGGTAAAGATAATGTAACCCCTTCTCCTGCGCCTACAGGGGAATCGTGCCATTGCATAAAATCTGACCTTGAATACAAAAGCTACTCTGAGCAACACCCCGGCAAAGGCTTCTGGTCGGTGGCTCCAGGTTGCGGTGACATCTAGTCTGGATTGCTGTTGTACGGAAAAATTGAGATAAACCTGCTTGGACTAGGAAGATCATAGAGATTTAAATTCTGCACAGATTCACGTAGCGAGGCATATTGGAGTGTCTCCAGTGAAGCTAGATTGCATTTTTCCGGTTATGCGTTCCGCTGCCATTTTCGACAATAACGGAGCGCACAATCGATAATGGTTCGCTTGTATTCTTCTGGAGATGCTTCTCGTAGCAGTAAAAGCGCCTCCAGTCTTTCTGACGCCTCGATCATAAGCCGTTTTATTTCCTCGTCGGTAATGCGACTGAGTGAGGGATCGTCCAATAGCGGTGAGTTCTTTCCGGCGTGGAGTTCCTCAAGCGCACCATTACGAAAAGCATACGCAGTGAGAGCGTTTGCCTCATCCCGAATGTTGAACCCTCCGGGGAACTCGGTTTCAAGTGATTCTTCTGCTATTGGTCGAGTTGTAATAGTTTTAGAATTTTCCATAACAAACCTCTCTAGGGGAAGCGCTCAGTGATGCTAGGACGTCACCGTTCCCGCAGGCTAATTCATTTCACGACTAAAGTAAAGTTGCTGAACACCAAAAGACGCTCCGCACTTGAGCACGTAAAGCAAGAAACTTGCTGGTCCGTTCTGGATCATCGTCCGTGACGTCCTCGATATAAGACCACGCGGCGGTGAAGAACTTCAAGAGCGCTGTTATCGGATTTAGACGGTGTATCAGCGTCGAGAAGCCTCCGGATCTCCGGTACTCACAATCAGCCTCCATGCCATCGGTTTGCAGTTCACGGCCGCATAAATTCCAGTAAATCGGGATACCGGTACGGGCTGCAAGTGCTCTGGCAAACTCAAGCGCCTGTGCTTCGGCGTTGAAGTCACATTCACATTGAGCACCAGTGCCCGGTTGACGGGTATAGACACTGAAGAACTCAGCATCAGCTTCATTAAGCACTTCCGGTGCAGTACAAACGGCAACCTCAATTGCATTAACGCTTCAAGGTCGATCTCGTGCAGTAATGATTCAAGATTGTGTTTGACGAACTCCTGGTAGCCGAGAAGAGTATCTCTATTTGCAACGTCAGAGCGCCACTCCTCAATGGGAAAGAATACATGCGGGCCATGTGTCTGCAAGTTCCAGCTGGATCTGTAGGTTGTTACTGAACCTTGGGTAAGCATGGCTCGCGCTTCATGCAACGGAATGTTCCCTGTCTCGGTGACGGCCATCGGCTCGTAGACAATGTCAAAGATGCAGTCACGACCGATTAATGTTCCGCCCATTTCGTCATCTTCGCCTTGCCAGTAAACGG
>CAIMXI010000338.1 GCA_903845365.1 uncultured Geobacteraceae bacterium
AGTTGTCAAGGCTGTCCAAGACAAGCGTATCAACTATCAGGTCTATCTTTCTCTAGGGCAGGAAGCGGTATCTGCAGCGCTTGCGCCGTTGGTATCCGGCTATATGCTGTTTACGCAACATCGCTGCCATGCATATTATCTCGCCCTAGGTGGACCACCGGAAAAACTTCGGGATGAACTGCTGGGGCTGCCAAGCGGCACAAGTGGTGGGCGAGCGGGCTCTAACTGTATTCAATGCCATGATGACAAACTTACCATGTTCGGGCACCACGGACTGATTGGTGAAAACGTTCCACAAGCGGTTGGAGCAGCCCTTGGAAGCGGGAAAAATGTTCTCTGTGTTGTTGGAGACGGTGCGGCTGAGGAAGATTACATGTATCCTTCACTCGGGTTTGCAGTAACACATAAGTTGCCGATATTGTTTATATGTGATGACAATGACCTTTCTATCCTGACGCCAACCAGTACCCGGCGCAATTGGAAAATAACCGGCATGGCCAAAGGGTTAGGTATGCCCGCGGTTGATATAACGGATGACCCCTGGACCATTCACGCAACGGCACAAGAGTTTCAAGCAAGTCTGCCTGCACTCATCAACGTATATTCGTGCCGCATGAACTGGCACGTCGGCGTCGGAACGGACGGACCTCCTGAATGGGATCGTGTCAGCCTGATAGAGCAGACACTTGCAGACCTTGGGCTATCGGTGGCGGCGGCACAAATCAAACAGGAAGAGCAGGCGGCAATGGAGCAGTTATGGACACAATAACCGTTGCAGATACCATCCGGAATATCAGCCGACAGCACCTCGAAGAAAATAACGGCCTGCTGCTCGGGCAATCAATATCTGCTGTTGGCTGGGTTAACAATACGGTTCCCGATTGTACCGGCATAGTAGAATTACCCATGACTGATGTTGCCGGTGCCGGAATTGCTGTCGGAACTGCCATGGTAGGGCGACGTCCGATCTTCGTCATCAGATTCCAGGATTTTCTTATCCTCAATGGCAGCCCACTGATCTTTTACGCCGCCAAATCAAAAGAGTTGCATGGCAGAAGCACACCCATCCTGGTGCGCGCCATTGGTGCTGATGGCATTGGCCCGGTTCACTCGGGAGTTGTTCATAGCATATTCATGCATTTTCCCGGCTTCAGAGTCTGTTCGCCAATGACTCCCAAAGAATATGAAAACATCTGGGCTGACTTCATGGCTCATGACGACCCTATGATTGTCAGTGAACACCGAGCGAGCTATTTAAATACGGAAGAACTTGAAGATATCATTCGACCGGATGCCACCATCACCTTGTACCCCATCTCAGCAACCCGCTTTGCTGCTGTAAAAGCCGCTCAGCAGCTCGCAGAAGAAGGGATTATCTGTAATGTCGTCCATATCCTCTGGCTGAAACCTTTTATTGCAGACGAAAGACTGACACAACCTTTGGTGAACACCAGACGAGGGCTCGTTATAGATGCCGGACATGAAATTGCCGGAGCTTCCCAGGCGATTGCGTATCAACTGACCCAGGCAACAGCTATTCCCGTTAAAGCACTCGGGTTGGAAGACCATACAAAATGTTTATGTCCTCCCTTAAAAAATGAACTTCCGACGGCGGAACGGATCGCCGAAACTATCCGTACTATTCTTACAACAGAGTTAGGTAGCCATGTCTGATTACCAAGACTGCATTGTCACCAAACCGTGGGGATATGAATACCTCATGTATGAAAGCGATAAGATCGGCATCTGGTTTCTGCATATTGCCGAAGGTCGCCAGACCTCACTCCACTGTCACCCCGCAAAAAAGACGGGCTATATTCTTTTGTCCGGTGTGGCGGAGGTCTCGTTCCTCAAGGATTCAACCCATCTCAAAGCCGTCAGTAAACTTATGATTCGGGAAGGTTTGTTTCACTCCACAAAGGCAATTTCTCCCGGTGGGAT
>CAIMXI010000339.1 GCA_903845365.1 uncultured Geobacteraceae bacterium
AGAGATAGAAAACGTCTGAACCATGATTTCCACGATTAAAGGATTGACAGGATTTTGAACGTAGGGGCGGGTTCGTAACCCGCCCTGCATGGATAACCACGAATCTGCGGATTTATCGTTTATGGTGGCTGGTGGGTCACGAACCGTGCCCTCGTTCCCACGCTCTGCGTGGGGACGCAATGCTCTAACGCTCTGCGTTGCGATTCTGGACGCGGAGCGTCCGGTCAGCCCGTTCCCACGCGGAGCGTTGGAACGAGAGTCGAATATGGAGGTTTTATCCATGAAATCCATAATCACCCTGCTTCTCACATTCTGCCTTCTCGTTTCACCCTTCACTCTGCAATCTCACGCCGCCGCACCTGCGCCGGTGCCGCAGACGAGGCAGACAACCAGCTATGCCGCAGGGGATGATGGGGCGCTAAAACCGGGTGTCGCCTGGCCTAATCCCCGTTTTACCGATAACGCAAACGGCACGGTGAACGATAATCTGACCGGCCTGATGTGGACCAAGGATGCCAATGCGCCTGGCCCTGCTGCTTGTGGACCGGCAACCACCAAAACCTGGCAGGGGGCGCTTGATTATGCTGCTTGTCTTAACACTAACAGCTATTTTGAGTATACTGATTGGCTGTTATTGTCATAGGTGGAGACCTGACACTGTTGTTATTTCCAAGATGAATCTTTGCCCACCCTACCAGGCTGCTATTGTCATAGGTGGAGACCTGACACCATGATTGCGCTTCTATTGTTACTCTCTCGGAGGCTACAATGAATCATTTCTTACACAAAAAAATTGGCACTGTTATTGACAATGCACTAAAAGGTTACTCACAAATTAAGGTCATCAAAGATCCGGCTTGTTCTACTGATGAACACGGACCTGACAGGCAGCATATTCCTCTTTTCGTTTCTAAAGACAATAAATTGTCTACTCGATATTGTTGTGTAGACTTACTGATTCTTCAAGACGACAAAATCCGTATAATCGTAGAGATTGAAGAGTCTGATATTAAACCAACACAGATATGTGGAAAGTTTCTAACTTCAGCTCTGTCGAAAAACTACATTCATGACAAGGAAGATGGCCGCAAAGAAATGGGAGAGTTGGTTGCTTTCATACAAGTGATCGATATCTCTAAACTTAAGGATAGAAGTGTAAAAAAAGAACAGTTCCTGGAGTTGGAAAAATCTATTAATCAGATTCTCCCTTTAAAAGGAAGACCCGTAGACGAATATAAGCTTTTCGTGGGAACAGCGAACTCTGAATTTGAAGAGATGCTTGAATTTATAAAGAATGATTGGCTAAAAATAATCAGTAAATGATTTCGAGGTAATTGAAGATCGGGAGGACGTTGTTGATTAGTTGGCTAACTCACCCGATAATTGATAAATCAACAACGTTCCCGAAACCATCCTGGTGAGAATGTTCAACAGCTAACTGTACGCCTATTTAGTCCACCAATTGCATAACCGACGGAGGTTTTCCCCAATGAAACTCCTGCTGTTTATAGTTTCAATATACTTCATTCTCGATGCTCCATTCTCAATTGCCACTGCTGCCGCACCAGCACCGATCCCACAGACCGGCCAAGTCACCTGCTACAATGAATCCGGTGCAACCATTGCCTGCACCGGAACAGGGCAGGATAGTGAGTTGAAGATGGGTGTCGCCTGGCCTTCACCAAGATTTGTGGATAACAGCATTGCCAGTAGCACGGATAAAACCGTGACCGACAAACTGACCGGTTTGATATGGACGAAGGACGCCAATCTGATGAAGACCCGCGATCCATCGTTTGACTCAGACGGAACGGCACAGGATGGGGCAGTTACCTGGCAACATGCCCTGGACTACATAAAAAAGTTGAACACAGAGAATTATCTAGGACACAAAGACTGGCGCCTGCCGAACATCAACGAAATAAAAAGCCTTTTTAACCAGAGGCAAACATCATCTGCAATCTGGTTGAATGGACAGGGTTTCACCAACGTCCAGTCTGATGCCTATTGTTCCGGTAGTACCAACGCCAACCGTACCAATTACGCCTGGCACGTGAGCATGAACTACGGTATCGTGGGCTACGGCAATAAAACCTACGACGACTACGTTTGGCCCGTGCGTTCGGGACAGTCTGGTGCCTTTGGTTCTTTGCAACTTTCGAAAACGGATCAAACAACCTGTTACGACACTGTCGGCACCGTCATATCATGCAGCGGCACAGGTCAGGATGGTGAGTTACAAGTTGGCGCGGCCTGGCCCTCGCAACGCTTTCTGGATAACGGTGACCAGACCATGACCGACAAGCTGACGGGGCTGATATGGAGTAAAGATAGTAATCCCGCAGGCGGATACAAAACCTGGCAAGGCGCGCTGGACTACATAAAAACCCTCAACAACAGCAATTATCTTGGTCATAGCGACTGGCGGCTCCCCAACCGGAACGAACTCGAGAGCATGGTCAATAGGGGGCAGACAAGCAGCGCCAACTGGCTTAATTCACAGGGTATTTCCAACGTCCAGTCCAGTTACTATTGGTCCGGCAGTACCGGCGCTGACAGTACAGATGGCGCCTGGAGCGTGGACATGGGCAGCGGTTACGTGGGCAACGTCTATAAGACCAGCAGCTACTACGTTTGGCCAGTTCGTTCGGGACAGTCTGGATCATTTGGTTCTTTGGCACTTTCATCTGCCGCAACCACATTTGCCGCAACAAACAGCGGTACGCAGTCTGCGCCAACGACTTTGACTTTAACAAATGGCGGCGCAGCCGCCGTCGCGGTATCCGCTACTACCATCACCGGCACCGATGCAACCCAGTTCACAGTTGCCACTGGCGGCAGCGCCCCCTGCGCCAGCCTCACCCCAACCCTTGCCGCCGGCGCAAGCTGCACACTAAACGTAACCTTTGCCCCGACCAGCGCCGGATCAAAAAGCGCTGCCCTGCAAATAACCAGCAATGACTTAGTCAATCCGACGATTAAGAGTGATCTGACCGGCACGGCAGTGGTGCCGGTTAACGGCGTCTGCGGCACCTCCGATAAACAGACCCTGACCGCCAAACCTACAGGCAACCTCTGCACGAGCGGCACAGTAACCACCGTAAGCGGCAGCGGCCCATGGAACTGGAGCTGTGCTGGCAGTAACGGCGGTACAACCGCCTCGTGCAGTGCAGCAATCGCCAGCTATACCGTTACCGCCACAGGCGGAACCGGCGGCAGTATAACGCCCGCTACCCGCACCATTAACTACGGTGCAACCACAACCTTTACCGTCACCGCCAACGCCGGAAGCACCACCAGCGAGGTCAGCGGCTGTGGCGGATCGCTTTCCGGCACAACTTATACAACATCGGCAATCACCACCGATTGCACCGTTACCGCCCTGTTCGGCACCAACCAGTACGCCATATCAGCCACCGTCACCGGCGGCAACGGCGCGGTCAGTTGCACCAATCCGGTCAACTACGGCGCAACATCAACCTGCGCCATTACACCGGCCAGTGGCTATCGTGTGGCGACTTTTACCGATAACGGAACCGACAAGAAATCAAGCGTAACCGGCAACAGCTACAGCATTGCCAACGCCATAGCCAACCACACCATTACCGCGACCTTTGAACTCATCCCTGACACCACAGCACCCACGGTGGCAATCACCACGCCTGTTAATGGAACATCGAGTGACTCTCTTATAGATATCACAGGAACATCCTCAGACAATGCCGGGGGTAGCGGTGTGTCAAAGGCTGAAGTACAAATATTCAACACCACTACGCAGCGATATGTCAGCGGTGCATCATTCACGACAACGGCCACCTGGGTACTGGCCACCACCAGCGACAACTGGAAGAACTGGCAACTTGATACCTCTAATATGGCCGTTAATAACCTGACCTCATCAGCCAACGGTTCCTATACCATAACCGCCCGCGCCATCGACGGCAGCGGCAATTTCTCCACCCCAGCGGTGGTCAGCTTTACCCGTGGTAATGGCACCGGTAGTGGTACCACCATGCTTCTTGTAGCCAAATCCGAAGCCGCAGCCGGAACAGTTAGCAGTTCACTAACAGGTATAAGTTGCGACACCCTCTGCGGTGCAACCGGTGCAAGCTACAATACTGGTGCCTCGGTAATCCTGACTGCCACTCCTGCAGCGGGCTACTACTTCCTAAACTGGAGCAACTGCGACAACCCGAATACCAACGTTTGCACAGTATCCGTATCGACAAACCACCCAACAGTAACTGCCAACTTCAACAAGAAATCAGTAACTACCCTGAGCCTCACCCCGCACACTCAGACACTCACCCTCAACCTAAACCAAACTGTCAGCGGTCGCCTTGCAACATTACCTGATTTGCCATCTGCCGACCTCAACAACCAGACCATCTCCGTTACCATCAAGGGACCGGATGGACAGCAGGCATTGGATACCAAGACCACTGACAATAACGGCACCTGGTCGCTGCCGCTGTCGCTCTTCACCAAGAAGGGTACCTATTTCATCAGTGCCAGCTATGCCGGTGCCGAAAAAATGATGAGCAGCTCGTCAGATATCGCCACAATCCTGGTTGCCAAATCCGCAGGCTATGCCATCATCGTTCACGGTAAAATAAACAACAATGAAGGTTTGCTCGACCACCTGCACACCACCGACATGATCAAGGAGAAACTGATACAGCGCCTGTTTCTGGATGAGGACATCACCTACCTGAAAAGCAGTGCCACCACTGCACCAAGCAAGACAGATGTTCAGAATGCAATTACCACTTGGGCAAAAAACAAACTGAACACCTCCCCGGCGCCACTGGTAGTTGTACTTGTCGACCACGGCGACCCCAGCCAGTTCCATATTGGCAATGACTACATTACTCCACAGGATCTGGCCGGATGGATGACCACACTTGACAGCAGCCTTACTGCTGACGCTAGGGCAGAAAACCAGATCGTCGTCATCGGTACCTGCTACTCCGGCTCATTCATCCCCGCACTATCCCGGCAGGGGCGTATCATCATCACCAGCGCCGACGCCACCGAACAGTCAATCAGGGGGACTATGGTTGGTTATGCAGATGACAAAACAACCAAGATCCGCCAGGGAGAAGCCTTCCTTGAAGAACTGTTCAGCCGACTTGGCTCTGGAAAATATCTGGGAGATGCCTTCAAACAGGCAGTGGACGCATTAACTCCCAAAGTCCCCCGCATTACCAATGGTACAAATAGCAACTTTGGGGATAAATTTACTCAGCATCCGCTACTGGACGCTGATGGCGATGGAAAAGGAAGTTACCTGCTTGACGGCACATCTGACGGAGTGGCAATCGCCAAACTGGTCACCGGTGAGGGGGCATTCAACGCAGGCAGTTATCCGGCAGATATAACCTCTGCGACTGCTACCCAGTATCTGCAGAGCTATGAAACCAGTGATCTTCTCTGGCTGAAATCGGATCAGGACAGCAGAATCGGCAGCGCCTGGATCGAAATCAGGAAACCGGATACCACCATCAATTCAAGTGGCACCGGTCAGGTTATCCTCGACCTTGAAACCATAACCCTGACCCACAACAGCAGTGCCGGTCGCTGGGAAACCACCTATAACGGCTTCACCATCCCCGGCACTTATGAAATATACTACTATACCCAGGACAGCCAGACTGGTGACATCTCCCCAATGGTGCGCTCTCTGGTCTATAAAAACAAAACCGGCAACAATTCGCCGGCAGCTTTCAACCTCACAAACCCCACAAATATCAGCAGTCAGAAGACGGTACTTGTCCTTGGCTGGCAGCAGAGCAGTGACCCGGACAATAACCCGTTTACCTACACGATACAGATAAGCAGGGACAGTACCTTCAGCAGCATTGACTACCAACTCGAAGAGATCACCGATTCACAAGTTGCCATAGCCTCAGATGCGGGACTTACCGACAACACAACCTACTACTGGCGGGTCATCGCTATTGATCAGTATGGCGCTCTTAAATACTCCACCGAAAACTGGAGCTTCACCACCGACAACACCAACGGCCTTCCTGGAATCATCAAAGGGTATCTGAGGAGCAGCAGTGGCGTCCCAATATCCGGTGCTAAAGTTGCCATTGGAACGGTAAGCACCACTACTCAGTCAAATGGTGCATTCATGACGACTGCTCCTACTGGCAGCTACACCGTTACCGCCACGGCAACCGGCTACCAACAGAAAAGTGTCATGGTAACAGCAACTGCTGGTAAGATTGTTGACGCAGGAATGAGCCTGATTGCGGCAACCACAGCCGGTAAGGCTGGCGACTGCGACAACAGCGGCACCGTCACAATCGCCGAGGTGCAATCAGCTATCAACATGTTCCTGGGGCTGAAAACCGTTGAAGCCTGCGTGGATATTGACAGCAGCAACAGCGTGTCGATCGCGGAAGTACAGAAGGTGATTAACTCATTCCTCGGCTTGTAGCCTCAAGGTAAACATAACTTTATAATGGTCAGTAACCATGAGGAAATATTTCAATCGTTCCCACGCTCCAGCGTGGGAACGATGATACGCATAAACGTTACTATCAGGAGACTTAATCAATGCGGCACAAAATTACCGGAAAACAACACAACTCCAAACAGTGCTTCATTTGCGGGCTCAAAAACAGTTCCGGCCTTAAGGCTTCATTTTTTGAGACCGAAGGAAAGGAGCTTATTGCGACATTTATGCCGACAGAAGAACACCAGAGTTACCCTGGGCGACTTCACGGCGGCATTGCTTCTGCAATTCTTGATGAAACAATAGGTCGGGCAATTTCAATTGGAAATGCCGAGCAGACCTGGGGGATAACGGTAGAGCTGTCGGTTCAATTCAAAAAACCGATTCCTCTAAACAATGAAGTAAAAGTTATTGGCAGGATAACCAGTCAAAATAGCCGTTTTTTCGAGGGTACCGGCGAGATTGTTCTTGATAGCGGCGAAATCGCTGTCGTTGCGAAAGGTCGTTATATGAAAGCGCCGCTGTCAAAAATTGCTGATTTTGACCCTGAAGAAAATGATTGGCAGGTTGTAGAAAACGAAAACGACCCGAAGTTTATCGAGCTATAAAGAAAGGGTATAATTGGGAGGAGCATTTTCCCCATGAGTTCGGATTGCTGTTTTTAAGATTCTATTTAATATATTGTAGTAACGCCAGTCAACACTAGTCCGTCAAGTGGAGACCCTAGATTAGCAAAAATGAAAATGGTGGAATAACACAGCACCAGATGGGAGCGTATATGTCTTTATGGGAGAAAGCCACTGCTGAACTGCTTGATATAATTGAGTGGATCGACGATTCAAATGACACACTTGTATGGAGGTTCCCCCGTTTTGATAATGAGATCAAGCAGGGATCTCAATTGATTGTTCGGCAGTCCCAAGTTGCTCTGTTTGTTGACAGGGGAACCATCGCTGACGTGTTCACTCCGGGACAGTATCGGCTGACCACCGGCAATCTGCCACTCCTTTCCACCATTATGGGATGGCCATACGGTTTTCACAGCCCGTTTAAAGCTGAAGTTTATTTCATCAATACCCGCCAGTTTACCAACCTCAGATGGGGTACCAAAAACCCTCTCATCCTCCGCGATCCAGAATTTGGTGCCATCCGCCTCCGCGCATTCGGAACATTTGTTGTTCGGGTTGCCGACCCGAAGAAATTAGTAGAACAAATTGTCGGCACTGATGGGCATTTTACTCTTGAAGGTATTACCGAACAACTTCGGAACCTGATAGTAAGCAGATTTGCCGACGCCATTGGCGAGAGTGGATTGGCTCTACTTGATCTGGCAGCGCAGTACGCTGAACTATCCGTATTGCTGATGAATAATATCGCCTCGGAATTTTATGAATATGGCCTGGAAATTACCAAGCTGCTGATTGAGAACATCTCACTGCCACCGGAGGTTGAAGAGGCTCTCGATAAAAAAAGCAGTATGGAAATCATCGGTAATCTGGATAAGTTTGTCAAGTTCCAGAGCGCCCAGGCCATTGAGATGGCTGCAAAAAACCCGGGTGGTTCCGCTTCAGCAGGAGTCGGGCTCGGTATGGGATTTGCCATGGCCAACCAACTGGGTACTACAATGAACAGAACCCTTAACGATCCGCTTGATAACCACGTACCACCGCCATTACCCGAGTCTGGTACACCGGTAGCATATTATATAGGAGCACAGGGCACAAGAAAGGGACCATATAACCTGCAAACCATAATTACTTTTATTGCTGGCGGTGCGATTACCGCCGAAACCCTTCTATGGAAGCAGGGGATGGTTGCGTGGCAGAAAGCCGATACTTTTAATGAACTTAGAGCATTACTACAGGCGACGCCGCCACCTTTGCCTTAATGGGACGATATTGATTGGCACCGCACCACTCTTTTTTGAGGAGCAATAATCGTGGCTAACTGTTCAGGCTGTTCCGCCCCCCTGCCGACAGACTCAATTACCTGTGAATATTGTGGCAGTCGTAATGACGTTGACCTCAAGAATATTCATTATTACACAACTCATCAATGCGAATCAAAGCGTACCTGTCCACGCTGTGAGCTCCCATTAATAACGATAGACCTGAAACTGAACGGCACTTTTCTGATCGAACGGTGCGATGATTGTCTCGGCCTCTTCTTCGATCCTAACGAGCTCGAAACGCTGTTGGAGGTAACAGTAACCAACGTTTTCACCATCGACAAAGGGCGCCTTGACAACACCAGCCCATTGAATAAGAATGAATATAGTGCAATCTACATCAAGTGTCCTGTCTGTTACAAAATCATGAACCGGGTCAATTTCGGTATCAAAAGTGGCGTTATCGTTGATCGTTGCAAAGAGCATGGTGTCTGGCTTGATGGCGGAGAACTGCGGAATCTCTTTGAGTGGATGAAAGCTGGAGGGAAACTGCTCCAACAGGAACGGGAAGAACAACAGAAAAAAGAGGATCAACGGGAACAGGATCGCCTGAAACGCGCTGCACAGATGCAAACCGACGCTGTGGGGGTGCGGGAGGATGTTCCATTCACCTTGTTCGGTAGCACTCTCAGAAACTCGGATCCGGATCTGTTCGAGATTGTACAGACTGCAATTAGATTTTTCACCCGCTGAATGCCCGTTGCAGGACTATCGCGGGATCTCACTGTCCGATAATCTTGCCCATCGGTGCCCAGTCTTGGGGTGACGCTGCGGCATCTAGGAGCATAACATGAAACAGATTATCCTTGCGTGCCTGCTTGCATTATCAACTGCCTCTCAAGTTTTGGCTGATTCAGTAACACTGATCCGCGAATATACATATCAAGCTGGTGATGCAGACAGTAAGCTTTCCAGCCGCTCTATTGCCCTGGAGCAGGTTAAACGGCTTCTGCTGGAAGGACTTGGTACCTATCTGATCGGCAACACCGTTGTCAAGAATTCCCAGTTGAGCAAAGACGAGATAATAACCTACACCGCCGGAGCGGTAGTTACGGTTATTCTGGAGGAAAAATGGAATGGATCTACTTACTACCTCAAGGTGAAGCTGACCGCCGATCCTGACGATGTGGCTAGGTCACTCTCCGAAATCAAGAATGATCATGAGAGATCTACTGAACTTGCCGAGCTACGCAATCAGGCGAACGAATCCCTAAATGAAATAGAACGCCTGAAAAAAGTACTGGCTTATTTGAAGCAGACCCCCTCTGGCAAGGCGTCTGAACAGGAAGCTGAACTTCTAAAACAATATGTGGTGAATGCAGACCAGTTGGCCGCCAAGGAATATCTGGAGCAGGGTATTAAACTTCGCAGTGAGAATAAGTATGAGCGTGCAGTGGATGCCTTCACTAGAGCCATTGAACTGGCACCAGGTTGGGATCAACCGTATGTTGGACGCGGCGTGGTCTACGTCAGGTTGAACGACTATTCAAAAAGTGCAAAGGACCTGGAGCACGCAGGTAAACTGAACCCAAAAAACATGCTTGCCCTCAGTTTCCATGGTGTCAGTTTAATGCAGCAAGGTAGGCAAAGGGACGGCATAACCGAGGTCGAACAGGCAGTTGATACAGAACCATGGAATGTGTTCACCAATATAAATATGGGATGGGCACTGCTACAGATTAACCAGCCTCGCAAGTCGATCCCTTTTCTGACTAAGGCGATAGAACTGAGCCAGCAGAAAAACGGAAGGGCCTATCTGCTCCGTGCCAAGGCATTTAGACAGTCAGGTGAGCGTGAAAAGGCTAAGGCCGATATAACAATAGCGACAGAATTGGGAGAGGTGCCGCCACCTCAATAAAGGAACGTTCATGGTGTCACGACTCGTATTGTCGGTGCCATTTAGCATAAAAAAGCACCTGAGAAACTATCTCAAGCGCATGTTTTTACAACCTATTTATTTGGCTGGGGCGCCAGGGATCGAACCTGGGAATGCCGGAATCAAAAAACGCTAAAAGCCTATTATTTACAACAAGTGCAAACAATGAACAATCATATTTTCAATAAGTTACGCAATTTGAATTATTAATACTTGTTGATACTTGTTGCGCTTATTTAGTATCATTTGCGCCGAATTCGCGCCGAATAGAATTAACGGTAAAAATTGCGCCTGAAAAAAATCTGCTGAATGATAAAGAGTCAACAGACACAATCATAGTTTTCCGGTTACGGATTTAGTAATTTTACATTTAAAATCAGCATGTTATGAAAAGTAATACTGATTTACGCCAAAAATCAAAAAAATAGCGCGAATCACTGCGCCGAAAGTGCGCCAAATTACGCCGCAACCGCCTGTTGTGCTGCCGATCTGCTGACAGGCCGCCGAAACTTTTGCAATGTTGTTGCCCGTGGCGCTCGCTTCCCTTCTGTCTGTAACGATTCCAGAAACAGCCGCAAGGCCGCCTTGCCCTCGCTCAATGCCTGCTCTTCGCTCTCCCCGAAAGCTGACAGGCCGGGAAAGTCTGGACATGTGGCAATATAGCCGCCATCCTCTTCACTCCAAAAAACATCAAAGCCGTAATGTTCCATCTCTATCACTCCCCGCTGTGCTGCCGTATGTAGTCCAGAAGCTGTTTAACCTGATACGGTTTTGCTTTGCCGTTCACATCCTGAAAGTTCATCATGCCGCCCGCTGCATGCTTGTAAATTTTATGAGACCCGCCCGCCCTGTCATAAACAAAACCTGCCATCTCTGCTAGAGTGCATAAATCCGAAAAACGGAGATTCCCCGGCGCTGCTGTTGCTCGCTGTAGCAGTTTTTCAAAGCGCCCCATACTTCCCCCGTTGCGACAAGATACAACAACAAACCATGAAGCGCAAGAATCAGAAACAAAAAAAGGCCGCCGATCTTCCCGGTTGCCTCTCCTTCTGCTGATCTGCTCGCTGCCGACCGGCTATCTTTGCCCGTGGTGCTTCTCGACGATGCCGACCTTGTCACCGTATGCAGTCACCGGGAAGAGCGCCGCTGTCGGCTCTCTGATTCGTAACGGTCTTGATGATACCGACCGGCTCACCCCCGAAAACAGAACTAAAAAACCATGGTCAAAAAGCTACAACAAAAGCCGCTTATTGTTAACTGTCGTTTATGGATTCCGGTGATTGTATTATTTAAATTACAGTTGTTATTAGTTATTTATATCAAGCTGTTTAATTAAGCGCAAATTCGGCGCAAATCAAAATAAAACGGCTGCCGTTCTCTGATTTTCTTGGATATTTTGATTGTATGTTATTGGGGATAATCGGAAGGAATTGAGACCATTTGCGCCATATTTGCGCCGTTTCCGAATTAAAGCATAAAAAAACGGATTCACAAAGTCTGCGAACCCGCTAATTTACTGGCTGGGGCGCCAGGGATCGAACCTGGGAATGCCGGAATCAAAATCCGGTGCCTTACCGCTTGGCGACGCCCCAATATAAAAATTATAGTGTTTCGACAGTTGCCGAAAACCAGTTCGTTCCGTTTGTTATTTGATTGCGGGCAACTTCTGCAGAAGCGAAACTTTTGAACATACCGAAAACCGTTGGCCCGCTACCTGACATCATACTGCCGACTGCGCCAAGATTTATCAGGCGACTCTTGATTTCAGCGATTATCGGAAACGCTGAAATGGTAACCGCTTCAAGGTCATTGGACAAAATTGAAGCTACCTGCTCGATTGACTCTAAAAACTTTGGGAGTCTATTCAGCTCTCTCGTTTTTGTCAACTGTAAAGATCTATAGACCCAGGCTGTTGAGATATGAATTACTGGATTTACAAGTAAAATCCAACACTTTGGCACATTAGGCAAGAGTGTAAGTTTTTCTCCAATACCCTCTGCGACTGCTGTCTCTTTGAAAATGAAGAAAGGGACATCAGCGCCGATGGTACAGCCGATCTCCATCAACTCCTTATCTGAATAGCCAATTTCCAACAGCTCATTCAAACCCATCAAGACGGAAGCTGCATCACTGCTCCCCCCACCCAGGCCGGCTGCCGTGGGAATCTTCTTTGTTATTTCTATTGTAACGCCATTAATGGACTTTGCACGGTCAAGGAGAACTCTTGCAGCTTTCCAGGCAATGTTTTTCGGGCCGTTCGGCACGCCTGGCGAGTTGCAGGTGACGATGATATCGGGGGCTCCGGTCACGGCAAGCGAAATCTGATCGCAGAGATTGACCCGCTGCATGATCATGCGGAGATCGTGATACCCGTCAGGCCGTTTTGCGATGACATCCAGCAGGTAATTAATTTTAGCAGGAGCAGACAGGGTGAGCGTTTTCAAATGGTCTCCTTGACACTCTCTAGTGATATACGTACCGGTTATATGAATAATCAGCATTTTTGTCGAGCAGGAAGTTGACTCCGTGTGGAATGGATTTGACAGGTTTACAGTCAGTGTGCTACCTCTAAATTCGTAAACATCTTCAAATTACGGAGGTTACGCATCGTTATGTTCAAAAATATACGTGAAGACATTAACTCGGTTTTTGATCGCGATCCGGCTGCACGAAATGTGTGGGAGATACTATTTTGCTATCCCGGATTACATGCACTCTGGTTTTATCGGATATCACACTGGTTCTGGACTCATGAATTCTATTTTGTCGGGAGATTTATATCGCATCTCGGGCGCTTTTTTACCGGCGTTGAAATACACCCAGGTGCAAAGATCGGTCGAAAATTTTTTATCGATCATGGCATGGGGGTGGTTATTGGTGAGACCGCTGAAATAGGTGATAACGTGACCCTCTATCACGGTGTCACTCTTGGCGGAGTGACCTGGGATAAGGTAAAACGGCACCCTACCCTGCTGGATAATGTGGTTATAGGTTCCGGAGCCAAAATTCTGGGACCTTTCACCGTTGGTAAAGGGGCAAAAATAGGTTCTAATTCTGTTGTTGTCAAGGCGGTGCCGGATAATGCCACGGTTGTCGGTATTCCGGGGCGAATGGTGATGGCTGAAGAGAAAAAGGACGAAGGGCGCGCCGACCTGCAGCATGGACAGTTACCAGACCCGGAAGCCAAGGCGATTGCCTGTCTGTTTGATCAAATTCGCGAGCTGGAACGAAAGTACGATGTTCTTGCTGCAGAGCATGCAGAGCTCAAAAAAAGGGTACACGGCTAGAAGAAAACAGCAGGAGTCAGAGTGTTTACATTCATCCATGCCGCAGATATTCATCTTGATAGCCCTTTACGAGGATTGGAGTACCACGAGGAGGCCCCGCTGGAGCAGGTTAGAGGTGCGGCTCGGCGCGCGCTGGAAAACCTCGTCAACCTTGCTGTCGAGGAGCAGGTCGCATTCGTTCTGATAGCCGGTGACCTGTATGACGGTGATTGGCGAGATTTTAATACCGGACTCTATTTCAACAGATTGATGACGAAACTGAAGGAATCAGGCATCCGTGTGTTCGTTGTTTCAGGAAACCATGATGCCGCCAGCTCTCTCACAAAAAATCTCCGTCCACCTGACAACGTAACTCTCTTTTCGTCCCGCAAACCTGAAACAGTAACCATTTCCGACATAGCTGTCGCAATCCACGGGCAGAGCTTTGCCAATCGTGCTGTTCAGGAAGATCTGAGCAGCGCATACCCTGCGGCTCTGACCGGATTTTTGAATATAGGCCTCCTGCACTCATCACTCTCCGGCAGGGAAGGTCATGAACCGTATGCTCCCTGCAGTGTGGACGGACTGAAATCAAAAGGGTACGACTACTGGGCGCTGGGACACGTTCACCTGAGAGAAATTGTGGCTGAAGAGCCCTGGATAGTATTTCCCGGCAATATTCAGGGGAGGCATATAAAGGAACAGGGGGCGAAGGGGTGTACACTGGTTACGGTAGAAGAAGGTCGCATCACAAAGGTGGAACATCGGAACCTGGACGTTCTGCGCTGGCAAACCTGCCGGGTGGACATCTCTGATTGTCAAACCGGCGATGACCTCTATCTACTGGTTCAGTCGGCCTTTGCTCAGACCTTGATTGAGTCTGATGCCCTGCCGGTCATGCTGCGTCTTGAACTGACCGGAACGACACCGATGCATCAGCAACTGCAAAAAGAACCGGTCTGGTGGGAGAACGAATTTCGTGCCATAGCGGCCAACCTTGGGGGAGCCGGACTTTGGCTAGAGAAGGTACGGATAAATACCAGAGAGATGATGAATCTTGCGGCACTGATGGCTGATGACAACCCGATCAGCGGTATGCTGAGAATGCTGGTTGGCATTGAGGCGCAAAATGACAGCATTGCAGAACTTGATCCGGAAATTGGTGTCTTTCTTGCCAAACTTCCCGCTGAAATACGTGGAGGTGCCGAGCCTTTTGATCCGATGCAGCCGGATCAATGGAACGAGATCTGCTCAGACGTTAAAGAGATGCTGATCGCAAGGCTTCTGCATGTTGGAGCTGGCCGATGAAACTGGGCAAACTCATTATCAAGGCTTATGGCCATTTTTCTGACAAGGAACTGGATTTTTCTTCAACCCTCCCTGGTCTGCATATTGTCCACGGACCTAATGAGGCTGGGAAAAGCACCGCTCTCAGAGCACTCAAGGGGCTTTTCTTCGGCATTCCGGAGAGGACAACTGACAACTTCATGCACAACTACGATCAGCTTCTGATTGGTGGTTGCCTTGAAGCTGAAGATGGGGAAACATTGACATTCTATCGTCGCAAAAAGCGGGTCGGAGATCTGCTTAACGCCAGTATGGATCAACTCGATCCTGCCGCTCTTGCCCCGTTCCTGCAAGGGATCGAACCGGCACTCTTTGACTCCCTGTACGGCATCAACCAGGAGACGCTTGTAAGTGGTGGCAGAGACATTCTGGAGCAGAAAGGCGACGTTGGACAGGCGCTCTTTGCTGCCGGAGCCGGGCTCTCCTCTCTTCACGGAATTATTACTGATCTGGAGAGGGAATATTCCGATATTTTTAAATCATCCGGCAGCAAGCCTGAATTGAACAAGGCAATCAGAGAGTACAACGATTTTCTGAAGGAGAGCCGCACCCTCTCACTTTCGGCCAATGAATGGGAGCAGTGCCGTAAGGCTTTTGACGCTACTATTGGCGAGCTAGAAAATTGCGACCGGCAACTGAACGAGCAAAATTGCGAGTTGGTCAGATTAAAGCGTCTAGCAAAGGCTTTGCCGAAACGGGCTATCAGAAAGAGCCTTGAGGTGCGGCTTGCCGAGCTTGAGCAGGTGAGTCGTCTGCCGGAAGATTTCCCGGAGCAGGTTCAGGCTATTCGACAAAAAAGAGAGACGGTTAACGGCAGACTCAATGACGCCGGGTCGCGACTTTTGAAATTGGAATCTGATCTGCATGGACTTACTGTCCGCCGTGAAATAGTTGATCAGGAGGAGACCATTAACTCGCTCCACCAGCGGTTGGGGGTTGAGCGTCAGGCTCGTAAGGACAGACCAGGGCTCAACGAGAAGATGATACGTGCCCGCACTGAAGCGGAAAGCCTGCTGCGCAGAGTTGCTCCGGAGTGTGAACTGTCGGCTGCGGATACCCTGAAAAGTGTGCTGAGTAAACGTCAGAGTATCACCAGGCTGGGAAACAGTTTTGAAGCGCTGGAGCAGAGCCTCAGTAAGGCAGAAGAGCACTCCAGAAACTGTGTTGCCGCTCAGGCAAAGGCTGAACTGCGTCTCAGAAGCCTGGCTATTGTCGCTGACCTGATCCCTTTATCATCAGCTCTGGCCACAGCCACAAAGGCGGGAGATCTGGATACGATCATTCGCGGACTCAAACACGACAGTGTGACGGCGCGTGCCGCTGTCGAAAAACAGATAGCCGCCCTCGGCCTCTGGCACGGAGCACCGGAACAACTCCTGTCACTGCAACTCCCTGCGAATGAATCTGTTATGCATGCTCTGGACTCATTTCTGGAAAGTGACAGAAAGATAAAGGAAAGCAGACTGAAAGTCAGGGAACTTGAGAGTGAACAAGATCAGGTGCAGTCCGATATCAGGGCTATGGAACTCGTTGGCCGGGTGGTAACAGAGGAAGATCTGACTACTAGCCGTGATAGCAGGGATACACGGTGGCAACTTATCAAACGGGCATGGCTGGACGGGGACGATGTTTCCACTGAGGTGGCTCTTCTTGGTGATGCTGTAGCGTTACCGGAAGCATTCGAAAAATCGGTTCATCGATCAGATGCTGTTTCAGACAGACTTAGATCAGAAGCTGAACGGGTACATATCTATGCAGGGCATCGCGCCTTATTGGATAAATTGTCGTTCCAGATTGCGAAGTGGCGGGAGGCAGAACAGGAAGCAATCGCGGAACGAACCAGACTTGTGGCTTTATGGCATGAGCAGTGGAGGGAAAATAGCATTACCCCGGGAACGCCTAAAGAGATGCGCGACTGGCTGGATCGCTGTACGGTCGCACGGCGTACGGTTGAAGAGCTGCTGGCAAAAGAAGCCCAGATTGAGCCGTACCTCCAGCAACGCTCAGCTTTTTCAAGGCTTTTGAACCACGAATTGCTAAAACTTGGCAAGGGACAACAGTTTTCTGGAGAAGAGTTGAGCCCTTTGCTGGAATATAGCAGGCGAATATTTGAAGAACTGAATGGTATACGTAGCGAACGAGAGAAGCTTCAGGATGAAATCGCCAGGCTATCAGTTGAACGTCAGGTGGCAGACGAGGCTGTGATAGCAAGTCAGGCTGCTCTGGACAGTTGGCGGAGGCTCTGGCAGGAAGCTCTTCAAGGACTTTGGCTAGCTGAAGGGAGTACTCCGGCAGAGGCGATGGAGGCTCTGGAAAATCTGCGGAGCTGCCTGGAAAAACGGGATTTGGCTGTCGGATTTCAGTTGCGCATTGATGAAATAGACCGCCACACCCGGCTATTCTGCAGTGATGTGGAAGCGCTGGTTAAGGCGGTTACTCCGGAGCTTGACGCTCTTCCTTCTGAGCAGGCAGTGGTCAAATTACAGAGCATGTTGACTGAAACAAAAAAGGCCCTCTCCGTTCTTGAAAAGATCCAGAGTGATATAGCTACAGCCGAAAACGAGATTCGCAGCGCCACACTTGACCGGCAATCGGCAATCGAAGCTTTTGAGGCTCTGAACAAGCGTACCGGTTGTATCTCTGATGATGATTACACTGTGCTGGAAAAATCTTTCAGGGAGTATTCAAAAATAAAATTGGAGCTTGATCAGACAACGAGAACTCTTGTCGAGCTGTCTGACGGTATCTCGCTTCTCCTCATCGAGCAGCAGTCAGAAGAGTTAGATCCTGACGAGTTGCCGACACGTATAGAGTCACTTGAAAAATTGATCCATTATGACATTGAGCCACGGATAAAAAGTCTTTCAGAGAAAAAAGGAGCCGGACGCATTCAGCTTGATCTGATGGATGGCAGCGGTAAAGCCGCAGAGATGCTGGAAAAGGCTGAGGCTGCGCTTGCACGGATCAGAAGACTGGCAGGGCGTTATGTGCGATTTAAGGTGGCAGGACAGATTCTGAAGCGTGAAATAGATCTTTATCGCCGCGAACATCAGGATCCGGTTCTAAAAATAGCATCGCGCTATTTTTCTGAGCTGACATGTGGAGCGTACCAGGGGCTTAAGGCAGATGTTGACGATAACGGAGGGCCGATTCTTGTCGGTGTCACTAAAGAGACTCGAAGCAAAACGGTTGAGTTGATGAGTTCCGGCACGCGAGATCAACTCTACCTCTCTCTGAGGTTGGCTACGTTAGAGTGGCGGCTTGAAAAGCACCAGCCAATGCCGTTCATTGCAGATGACCTACTTGTCAATTTTGATGACGCACGATCAGATGCTACGCTTCAAGCCCTTTCGGATTTGGGCAGTAAAAACCAGGTAATCCTCTTTACCCATCATCGCCAGATTGTAACTATTGCGGAAGGCCTTGCTCGGAAGGATCGTATTTTTATCCATGAACTTACGGGTGGAATTTAAGGGGACGGATCATTTGTTGCGTAAAGGCAGCAGCCAGTGCCGCAGGCGCAGTAAGCCTTCGTCTATGGATACTTCCGGATGGTAACCAAAATCGCGACGGGCGGCGCTGATGTCAAACCAGTGGGCGGTGGCTAGTTCGTGAGCGACAAAGCGTGTCATTGGGGGCTCTCCCTTCAACCGGAGAGTTCCCCACAACGCTTCACAGATGCAGCCGACAGCGACAGCCAGTTTCGGCGGAATGCTGCGCGTGACCGGCAGTATATCAGCGGCTGCAAGGATACGGTTGACCATTTCCCAGAGCGGAAGCGGCTCGTCGTTGCTGATGAAATAGCACTTGCCGGCCACGCAGCTTCCTGGAGAAAGCAAGTCTGCGACCTGGAGATGGGCACGGGCGGCGTTGTCCACGTAGACCGTATCAACCAGGTTCGGCTTGCTGCCGATCCGGCGCAATTTTCCGGCGCGCCCCTTGGCAATGATGCGCGGCACCAGATGGTTGTCGCCCGGCCCCCAGATCAGGTGGGGACGGAGGGAGGTTACCGCCAGTTCCGATGAATTGGCCGCCAGCACCAACTGCTCGGCCAGAGCCTTAGTCGCCGGGTAGTTAGCTTCATAGAAAGCCGGATAGGGTAGTGACTCGTTGCAACCTTCAACATCACTGCCGTCGAAGACGACGCTGGGGGAGCTGGTGTAAACCAATTTGTTTATACCGTTGTTCAGACAGGCAGCTATGACATGTTCGGTACCGACCACGTTGGCTTGGTAAAAGTCGTGGTAGCTCCCCCAGATACCGGCTTTGGCGGCGACATGAAAAACCAGATCACACCCCTTGGCCGCAGCGGTGACAGCATCACGATCTTCCAGGCCACCTCTAACCTGTTCAACACCGAGTGCGGCCAGAGCCGGATATTCGCCACGCGAAAAACTCCGCACCTTGTCACCACGTTCGTGCAGCATCCGTACAATCACGCCACCAAGAAAACCGCCTCCGCCGGTTACCAGCGCTTTCAAGACAGTGCCCCCTTCGCCCATATCGCCAGCTTCTCCCGGAATATCTTGGCATTGTGACGGATATCGACCGGAAATGCGGGGTGAAAGAGGATCGTGCGGATGTTCCTAGTGTGCGGATAGCGATTGCCAAATTCAAGAAGTTCCATAACGAATCTGCTCCTGTTCCGACCTTGCGGTTTTAATAGTCTTCACAAAAAATGGTCTGCTGACAGTGGGTGCCACGTTGGGTGAAGTGGCTGAGTATGCCGGGCACTTCAACTCGTGCAACACGCATTTTTAGCGGAGAATAGCAGAAACAGGATGCTTGTCAAATAGTGTTGACGGTGGTCTCTTATGGCTGGTATTGTCACCCCGCTGAGAACGCAATTACCTATCCTTTTGATTAGGCTCTGGATGAGTTGACCGCATCGGTAGCAAAAATGGGTGTTATTCATAACATCAGGAAGTATACCGGATTGACGGATGATGAAATTTCTAAATTGAGGGCAAAAAAATAGATCTGTCCCGGTTTTAGCTTACATGCAGAAAAAGCCGCTCTGTGTGATAGAGCAGCTTTGATATGGATGTTTTTGCAGACGAGTAATTTTTTGTACTTAATGATTTCCATATTTCCTTACGAGAAAAATATGGATGAATATCTTGAGGGATTCTGAGCCTAAAATAGTAGGTGTCATTACGTTTAAATAAACAGTCTGATATCATTGAGATCGCTCCGATGGTAGCAGTTTTGGTAGCAACTGCGCAATCGAATGAAAACCCCAATGATATCAAATATTTGGTGGAGATGAAGGGATTCGAACCCTCGACCCCTGCCTTGCGAAGGCCAAATTAATTAAAGCAACCCCCCCTAGATGATCAGCAATCCACTCCTGCCATTTTAAAATATCCCTTTATTTACAGCATGATATGGTCTATACTGTTAAATATAAGCAAATTTTCATTAGTATTGGCAGGCACTCTTTATGAGCATATACTTCGACATATACTCTTTTTTCTGCCGAGAAGCTGATGTTTGCAGCTCAAAAATGACAGGCACACTATATCTTTTCTAAAGGGGGAAATCAAATGGCATTCTCTGAATTATTCGTTAGGAGTCTTAAAACAACCAAAATCATGGAAGATTTTCGTGAGAAGACAGGAGATGGTTTTGGAATCCGCTGCTATCGGACCGGAACTACTTGATAATCCCGAGCTTGACGGGGCTCAGTGGCAGATTCATTAGTGGTTTGTGCTGCAATTGCGAGTGTCATTGCGCACCCCCAGCTTGACGGTTGTGGATCCAGTCAAGAAGAAGAGCCTGCAGATGGTTGCTGTCAATTACAGAACCGCAGCCCTGACAATAAGAAGAAAACTCGACAGAATCGGTTGCTGTTAAGTCACCTATCTGAAAATAT
>CAIMXI010000340.1 GCA_903845365.1 uncultured Geobacteraceae bacterium
AGATCTGTCCGGAAAAACTGTCATTGTGATGAACAGTGACATAGCCCACAGCTATCTTCTTTCAAGCGGCCTGTCCGAAACCATGAAAATCGCTCTGGTCGATTCGTTGCCGGAGGCATTGAAGCAGCTTGCCGCCGGCAAGGGTGATGCCGCCATCATGCCAAAACTGGTCGGCATCATTACGGCTAAAAAGCTGACCCTTTCAGAGATAGAGACATCACCTCAGCTCATTGTCAGCTATACTCGTCCTTTCAGCTTTGCTGTAAAGAATGGCAATCAGGCACTGCTGGAACGCTTGAATCAAGGGCTGAATATTATCAAAAGCTCCGGTGAGTATGACACAATCTACAAAAAATGGTTCGGAGCGCTGAAAGACCCGCATCTGAACCTGAAAACAGCCGTAATAATCGGAGCTGTGGCTGTAGTAATTCTGCTTGGTTTCGTTGTCTGGAATGTTATGCTGAAGCGGGAAGTGAAAGCCAAAACAGAGCACCTTTTAATAGAGATTGCCGACCACAAGCGAGCGGAAGAGGAAAAAGAAGAACTGGCTCAGCGTTTCAAGTTGGCTGTCTCGTCGGCACGCCTCGGGGTGTGGGACTGGAATGTCCGGCTGAATACAATGGAGTGGGATACCCGGATGTTCGAATTGTACGGGATTATGCAGAAAACATCCTCAAATACCATAGAAATATGGATGAACGGGCTGCATCCTGATGACAGGGAGACGGCAATTGCTGAATGCCAGGCGGCACTGAAAGGAGAGAAGGAGTTTGACACCGTCTTCCGCGTTCTCCATCCTGATGGTACCGTGAAGCATCTCAAAGCAAGCGCACTGGTAATACAGGGCGCAGACGGCACAGCCGAGCGTATGATCGGCATAAACTCCGACATCACCGAACATAAGCAGGCGGAGAATATTCTGCGTAAGAGTGAAGAAAAGTATCGAAACCTTTTTAATAACTCCGAAGTTGCAATATTTAGAACAAGGCTTGACGGATCAGAAGTTTTGGATGTGAACCAAAAGTTTCTTGATATGTTGGGAAAGAGTCGGGAGGAAACTATTGGCAAACCTTCGGAGATGCTATGGGTGGACCCTAAAGAACGCGAACAGATGGCTCGGAGGCTTCTTGCGGAAGGGCGTGTATCAGATTTTGAATATAAAATGCTGAACAGGCAGGGTGAGATAAGGAATTGTATTACGTCTCTGGTGCTCTATCGGGAACAGGGAATCCTTGAAGGATCCATACTCGACATAACCGAACGTAAACAGTATGAACAAGAGCTGCAGCAAAAAAACGCCGAACTGGAGCGTTTTACCTACACCGTTTCTCACGACCTAAAAAGTCCAATTATCACCATCAAGGGCTTTACCGGGTCTCTCGAAAAGGATCTTGCAAAGGGTAATTACGAGCGGATGGCCAGCGACCTGAAGCGGGTCAGCGCCGCTGCCGACAAGATGAACGACCTGCTTCATGATCTGCTGGAGCTCTCAACGATCGGCCGAATTATTAAAGAACCGGAAACGGTGGATATGAATCTGCTGGTGACGGATGTGCTTGCACAACTTGCCGGGTCTTTGGAGCATCGCAATCTTAATGTTGCAGTACAACCCAACCTGCCGGAGGTTTTATGTGATAAGCGGCGCATGGCTGAGGTACTGCAGAACTTGCTCGAAAACGCCATTAATTATATGGGTGATCAGCCAGCACCATTTATACAGCTTGGTATGCGGGAAGATAATGATGTCAAGGTATTCTTTGTTAAGGACAACGGCATCGGCATTGATGAGAAATATCAC
>CAIMXI010000341.1 GCA_903845365.1 uncultured Geobacteraceae bacterium
GAAAAGTTACCGCATGAAAGATCTGATAGAAGCCTGAAGAAAACAAAGCCGCCGACCTCGGAAAAAACTGAAGTCGGCGGACTGTTGTCGCAACATTTATAAAGTGCCACGTTTACTACATTTTCACGGAACCGCTGGCAGATTTTCCGTGATTATTTCAAGCGGGATAGTCAGAACTGACGACATGGAGGAAAATAATGCAAGAAAAGATTTATAATTTTATACGGAACCAAGTTTTAAAACATTGCAATTTCGCTTTTGTGAATGAAACGGATTTGGGCGTGACCTTTAATATTTCTGTGAAAGAAGTAAGGGCGGTTATTGATAGACTGGTGGAGGCTGGAAAAATTAAGACATTAAGGACTAATTCACAATTTAATCTGGTAGTAACTATTCTTGATTAAAAAAGGTGTAAATATTATCGAGAGATAGATTGAAAAGCTGGAAATACCAAAATTTATATTTTATTAATTTTTATCTTGCATCTTTTTTAATTTAGAGCGATAATGGCTTTTATAGGATGAGTGGATAATGCGGAGAGACCGTGATTAGCTTTTGGAGGCGTTGCGGTCTTTCTGTATCTGAGCCAAAACGTCTCTACTGACGTTTTGGCGAAAAACTATATAGTGGCTTTTGGCTGTTTTTAATCATAGACTGATACAACCATATAGCCAGAGAGCTTTTATAGCCACCACGGGCATTTTTTAAAGCCAGAGTCTATATTTAATATGCTGATATTACTCATATCATTGTTTTTTTCAGTTTTTATTATTTTTTAGAAAAACCCCTAAGAAGTTTGCGTGGGAAAAATCACCCACGAACTGATCGCGGAACTATATTTAAGTTCCGCTATATACTGAGCCACTGCAGATTTCGAGTATTTGGGGGATAACTACGTTTCCCCCCGCGTCAGCATGAGCTGACGACCCCCTTTCCTCAGACATCGCAAAGGTCAGTGTGGTAAAACCCCAAATAAATATTTTTCTCTATGGCTTCCATGTTGGTCGCCACTTTTGTTATAAAAAAGGCTTTAAGCGAATCGGAATGAAGCAGGTTATCAGGGAGGAGCAGTTCCGTTTCGTCTTCTATTTTTTCAAACAGGAATGGCATTACGGAATGCAACGCATTGCACTGGGCAACCAACAACAACCGATACAGTTCAGCATCCTTACTGCCATCCAGTTTCAGGTCAATCACCTTCTGCTTGTTCAGTCCAGGCATATCCAGTTCGGAAGCATGGTCAAGAATTTCTGGAACGGTGCTTGTGCCACTGTTACTGAGAACACGGAATCCGTGTTCCAGATAATCGTGCAGTTCCATAAAGCGTAGGGCAAGGAAACGATTGAACCAGGTGTAGGCGACAGCCTCCATTACCTGCTGGAAGCCTTCCCGTTTGACCCGTTCTTCAAGCTTCTTTCGCTGGGTGGCAACAGTGCGGGGGAATGGGCGTCCACCGATAAGGGCAACATCACCACTAATCTCGACAGGAATTATCTCGGATTCCGATAGTCCGTAGAAGTGGGCACGGTCGCTTACCGCTTGAATGAAATCCCGACGAGCAGACGGGGCATAAGATTTAAGTTTTGCTTTGTTCACGAGTTCTCCCAGTTATTCGTTCTGAATGAAAATGATTCTTCACCTTGTCGCATCCATATTGCCTCTTCGGTAGATATAGTAAGTGACCAGGTCTGGTATGCGTTATCAGGTTTCTTAGAGGCAAAAGCCAGCGGGGTTAATATTGCCGAGCAGAAATGTTTTTGCGGGTCACGCACGGATTGATACATTATTGCTCCGATACTGGCATCCCGTGCTACTCGCCCCAAAGCTTGTGTAGCGGAATAATCAGTTGGATGTTGCCAGTGAAAGGAATTATCGGAAAAGGGTGGTTCCCGTAAGTCTATACAGCTTGTCTTGATTGGCACTTTGAAAGCGGTAAAGGCACACGGCTGAAGACGCTCCATTCCAGAAGTATCCTGAAGAAAACGCCATCGCCAGTATCCAACTTCGGCGGCAGCCGTCCGAACTGTCTCGGCAGCGTAGAACACTCCTGGTTCATGGACAGCCCGAAAACGTGAACCGATAGGCTGGCGGGGTTCATAGCGAAAAGGACTGAAAAGCAGAAAGTGAAGGTCGGAAGCTTCTTTGGGAATAGGCGGTTTGCTCTCCTCCAGAATATCCTCCAACAGTGCCTGCTCTACCATGGTATCCACAATCTTGGATGTTGATACCAAGTGTTGAGCCTCCACCATACGCCACACCTTAAAAGAGAGGTTCTGTGCTTTAGACGACAGCTCGGCAGGCGTCCAGATAGTTAACGACACGTACAAGCCCCTCCGTGGATTCAATTAGTTCTACTGGTTTTTTGCCAGCAAACGCCTTGTTCTCACTGCCGAGCCATTTTTTAGCGTCGTCAGCAGTTCCCCCGACAATTGAATCCAGGGAGCGGAATAATCTTACAAGCAAAACGGCAAAGTCCCATTCCTTTTTGTCAGGTGAAAGCTGATATGAATTGACATAGAGGCGTGTAACCGTGGCTGAACTGACCCCCAGAATATGGGCAAGCTTGCCCTTGGGAAGGTCAAGATAATTAGCAGTGTTAACAACCGCCTTGGTTAATACCAGTTGTTTGTTCTGTGCCAGTTGTGCTTGTGCTGTGCGTGGCATACAAACATCTCCTCTCTATAGTTATTACTTTCTGTGGAAAATATATCATATATAATTTTCTATAGGTAAATTATTTCACTTAACCTTGACCCGCCTATTCTCCTGAATTGCCCCCATTAACTCTTTACGCAAGGCATCCAGATAAGTGTTTACGTCTGCTTCGGTTTCCAGAAATGTTTTCGGAGCAAAAGCGGAAGCGGTAATGTTGATGACCTTCTTTACAGGCGTTAGAATGACTCCATCGATAAGTGGCGTGGGTTCAACAGCTTTTTTCTCTAAATCTTCAATGGCAGTTTCTACGGCGGAATCAGCATTGTTGAGCTGGTAGTGCATATTGGGAATGGATTGCTCTTCCTGAACCTTCTTTTTGATGTCTTGCAGTGGCTTCAGCGATTGATTGCGAACGTCAGCAGGTGCCTTATATGCTTCAAGGTTCTCGGCAACGACAGAAATCTTTGCCTCCAACTTGACCAGAAGAAATTCACGCTCTTTATCAACGCACTTGGAATTAACAGCAGAAACGACGCCAATCAAGCCTTCAACATCCTTTATCAGCCTGTAGGGACGGGGAGCTTTGAGAATGTCATCCATCTGTTGCAATGACTTTTTCGCCTCGGCATCCTTTTCCAGTTCCTGTCGGTTAGCCTTGAATATGCCGTCCATACAGGATTGAAGCTTGTCCCAAGTCGGCTTTTGCGTGGTGTAAAAGCCGTTCAATTCCTGCATATCTTCGGTCAGGTCAATCAGGTCATCCTTTGCCTTGTTGAAGGCATCGAAGAACTCAAAGCTATCGTGAATTGCAAGGAGCTTCTGGAGAACCTTCTGACCGTTGGTTATTTCGGTGATGCCAGGATATTTTCCGCCTTGGGCAAGTGGTTTGAAGGAAATAAGGCTATCCTGCCATGTGGTGATTTTACCGCGTAGGAACTGATTAAGCTGGTCTTCGCTATCTGGTCCAATTGTGTGGAAAATTTCTTTGCCGATAGCACGAGCTTTCTTCAACTCTTCTTCGCCGACAGCTTTCCGTTTCAGGATTGTGACCTGTTTCCACTTCACCTGTTTGCTGAGTGGGTCAACCGCATCTTTAGGGGTCAGGGCAGAGCCATCCGTCATAAGATTGAGGTCGCCAGCCATGAAGAGGCGGGTCACGAGCAGGACAATTTCCCATTCTCCCCAGCCATAAGGTCTACGGGCAAACCGTTCTACCAGTTCGTGCAGTAATACCTTCTGATTATTGGTCGTTGACAGGTCAATGAACTGCTTAACTTCCTTGACGGCAAGTTCATTGGCATCGCCACCCTCAACCTTCAGCGAGTATTGCCCGATGTCGTTACTTTTCAGGATGGCGGAGATTTCCTTGAGAGGTTCATCCTGAAGGACTTTGAGATACCCAACAGGCAACAATGAATGGAAATGCCTTTAGCGCGACTATCAACTTGATGAACGGCATCAACACAATCACTGTCACGGCTACTGATCTGGCCGGTAATGTAAGCCAGATGAAACGCACTATTACATCGGATTCATTGGCTCCCTTGCTTGCGATTACTGACCCGTCTCAGGATATCAGGGTTACTACTTCCACATATTTATTGAAAGGGACAGTCAGCGACCCGGCCACGCAAGTAACTTTATCACTGGCGTTTGAAGGACAGACATATAATCCAACAGTAGTGAATGGTACGTTTGAACAGCAACTGACATTTACCACCGAAAAACAGTATTCCATTACCCTAACCGCAACGGATCAGGCAGGAAACAGCCAGGCTGTGCAAAGAAACATTATTTTCAGCTCCGGCACTGACTACCCAATATACGACGGCAACGCCACACTGTCGTGCAATGTTCCGGTAGGCCTGGCCAGTTCTCAGATTTGTTCCACTACAAACAGTAGTTATACGTGCCAGTTATCACTGGGATTGTCAGGTTCTTCAGCACCTCTTGCAGCGTGCCGTATCGTCCCTCCGTCAGGCTCCTCGTTTTCGTCCGGCACCGGGTGTGGAGGGTCTTATTCCGGCAATGATTACGTGACAGGTTCGCTTGCATCCTCATGCACAATAAGTGGCAAATTATCCGGGACATTGGCACAATTCAATATCACCGGTTCAGTAAATGGTGGCAATGGTACAATTTCGTGCACTTCTCCAGTAAACGCTGGAAGTCCGTCATCCTGTTCCATAGCACCAGCCAATGGTTACATACTTTCTTCACTTACTGATAATGGTACATCTGTAATTTCTGGAGTTTCAAGCGGGGCGTACACTATTGGTGGAGGATTGTTTGGTTCGGGAGTCACCAGTGACCATCAAGTTATAGCCGTATTTTCACCTGTGGTGATTAATGGTAGTTGTGGTTCAAGCAATGGAGGCGCTTTCACTATTGCACCAGTAAGCAACCTCTGTAATGCTGGCTCTGCCACAACCGTATCTGGAACTGGTCCTTGGAGTTGGAATTGCGCTGGCATTGGAATTGGTACTACAGCAAACTGCAGTGCAACTATCCAGACATACTTGATAGCCGCCACTGTGACCGGAAGCAACGGTACCGTCAGTTGCATAACTCCGGCATACTACGGTGTCACGTCCACCTGCACAGTTTCGCCTTCAAGCGGCTATCAGCTGGCTACCTTCACAGACAACAGCGTTGACAAAAAGTCATTAGTGACAGGTGTAACGTCCTTAGCTCTGCCATGAAGGCCAAGCCAGTTTGTCCTGCGTACCTCCCGAGTGCCCGTTGAAACTTTCCCCAAACCTGTCTGGGACAATTTGTCTGTAAAGCGGCCTATTCTCCTTTAATATCGCGAAAC
>CAIMXI010000342.1 GCA_903845365.1 uncultured Geobacteraceae bacterium
CAAAAAGCATATGAGCGGTCGTGATCTCGGTCGTATGGATGCAACACCTTCACTGGCTCGCCATGCGATACTTGCTTGAAATTGGTTGGAGAACAACATCAGTGATTGTCAACAAATAAAAACTTGAACATCGAGTATAAAAGCATCAAAACCGATATTGTCAATTGAAGTGCATATTTGATCATTCGGTCATACAATCAGACAGTTGAGCAACTCACCAAGCTTCCTGATTCTGATTTCCGCTTTAGCCTACCTTTGAATACCCTCTAACGTGAAGGGCTTGGTGACTATTCCAATCGCGGTAATCCCTAAAGACTCAGCAGCTCTAGCAAATAGCAGTGATAAAGTCGAACCATTTGAACACCCATACCAGCCACCAGAATGACCAAGTCAGAACCGGCAATTGTACAGCAGGGGAGTGACAACTACTACAAAGTAAAGCTTACCAGAGAATCACACCAGAGAGGCACTTTGACCTAGAGTGCAACCGTCACACTCTTGCCCGAATAGCGTGACGGCACGGAACAGCGATTAGTTTCCACTTCCACAAAGCCGGTATTTGACACGCACGCTACAACAGTCCGTTTGGCTGGATAACCAATATCCTTGCGGCATAATCCAGTCCCTGCATGTCGCTGGGCTTGGCTACCACTGCAACGTTGAATCCGTTGACTGCAAAATAATCTCGGCTTCTGACAAGAAAATTATTAGAAGTTGGAAGTCCATCCCTCATTCCGATCCCTCCAGCACCACCTGGTAACAAAACAACGGTCGCTTTTGCACCCTCCCTTTTCATGTAATACACAGGGACTTTTACATCTTGCCGCGTACCCTTGTTGGTATTCATCTATTTGGTTGTAGTCAGTGCTCAAGTAACCTCTTCAATCTCGCACCTGAGCTAGTAAATTTCACTTTGGATGGATCAAAAGTTTCAGGACAAAACGTATTCCCTTTCATGGAGTCTGCCCATTCTGCTGTATCCTCATGATCTGGGTCTGTAGGGTCAAACAATACTTCCAGCATGTTTTCATACCCAGTAGGACCACCGCAGTCTTCAGGTGGGCCGTTTCGTGCGCCACCTATGCACCTGGGATATTTAATACCCTTCTCATACGGCAATATTTCTTCCAGCTCTATTGTATGCTGCCACATATCACCAAAATCATAGATATAGAGAATATTACCGATGTCGCTGGTAATGTACCTTTCTATATTGTGCTGCCATCCAGCAAAAGGTACAACCTCGCCTTCAAATTCCGCTTCATATGGAATACCAAATACAATTGGTTTATTTACTTTGTGGTCAGTATATGAATCAGTATAGGTGAACTGGTGCAGGTGAGAGTCGGTCCATCCAAATGCATCTTGAATGGCACAGTGTAATTGCCAGAAGTCGTAGGTACTTGGAACCAGTATTCTTCTCCAGATAGGTGGTTCTATTTCTTGTAGAGTTATCTTTAGCTGATATATCTGCTTGGGAGCCATGCCAGTACCACCTTGAGTAATTTTCCTATCATATCTCACAGATACAGTTCAAAATCAATGGGACAAACGTATAAAGGCCATCCCGAGAGATGGCCTTCTACACTTCCATTTTCATATTTCCCCCTTTATCAGCTTTTAGTAGCTACCGATACCATTTCACCTTTAGCTGCCGATACTGCACCTTTAACCATTCCAGTCATCAGCAATACTGCCGGTATTACCTGGGCTACTACTATCAGGGCGCAGAATCCTAAGAATACGGTGCTGTTCAACTTTGCGTCCCTCTAAGCGATCAGGTTTTATAGAGATCGCAGAGATGGCTAAAAAACAGAGCGAGAGCAGGTGCGCTACCAAGCTGCGCTAGTGACGGGTTTCCACAACCATCTTCAGCACTTCCCGCAACTTATCGTGGTTGTAAGGTTTGCTGATTATCCCTGCAATATTGTCACTCCCTATCCGCGCACTGACTTCTGCATCACCATATCCGCTGCTGACGATTATCGGCAGTTCGGGGTTAAGACTTTTCAACCTGTGAAACAACTCATAGCCGTCCATTACCGGCATACCCATATCAGTAAAAACAAGGGCTATCTCAGCGACGTTCTTCTGGTAAATCTCCAAGGCTTCCCTGCCATTCACAGCTTCCAGAACGGTGAATCCTAACATTTCAAGCAGTTCTTTCGCAATATCCCGAATCAGGTCTTCATCCTCTGCAAGCAGTATAGTGCCACTTCCCCGCCATGGCGCGACAGGTGCGGATGCTGCTTGATCTTCATCTCCTGCAGCCTCACTTTTAGGGGCGGGGAGATATACCTTGAAGGTTGTGCCCTCACCCGGTTCGCTGAAGAGCTGCAGCGCTCGCCATGTGATTTGATGATGCCGAGTACCGCCGACATACCTAGTCCGCGCCCGGCGAATTTAGTAGTGTAGAACGGCTCGAAGATTCGCCATTTGGTTTCTTCATCCATGCCGCAGCCGTTGTCGGTTACTTCGAGGCAGACGTATTCACCAGGGGGGATCTGTTTGCCGTGGTAGTCTTTATAAGCCTTACCAGCCATAATCTTAACCATGGCGAGCGATACATCGACTACGCCTTGCTCTGTACCGATAGCTTCTGACGAATTGATAATCAGATTCATGATTACCTGCCTGAGTTGGCTGGCATCACCCTCTATAAGGGGAATTTCGGCTGAAAGATCGGTTTTGATAACTGTATTTTGTGGCAGGGTCGCTTTCAGCATGCCGACCATTTCCTCCACCTTCCTCACTATATTGATCCTGGTCATGGTGAGTTGGGCTTTCCCGGCGTATGCCATCATCTGACGGCAAAGACCGGCTGCTCGTTCAGCGGCTGTTTCTATTATGGGGATATTCTTCTCTGCCGTCTGATAGTTCAACTTTGTCAGACCACAATACCCAATGATGATCGCAAGGATGTTGTTGAAGTCGTGTGCGATGCCGCTCGAGAGTACGCCAAGACTTTCCAGTTTTTGGGTCTGCTGAAATTGCAGTTCGAGCTGCATACGTTCTTCTTCGACCCTTTTAATTTCAGAAATGTCAAATGATGCGCCAAGAATACCCATTACTGCGCCCTCTTTGTCAATAATCGGCACCTTGCTGGTATCAAACCACGTAACCTTGCCATCAGCCTGATGTTGCGTTTCAATAATGTGCAGTTCGGCTGCACAACTGTCCATGACCCGGCGATCGATCTCACGATAATCGGTTGCTTCTGTTTCTGCCCATGGTAAATCAAAATCCGATTTACCGACTATCTCATCAGGACTGGTCAGTCCGGCAGCATCAGAAAAGTTTTTGTTGCAGCCAAGATATATTGATTCGGTATCCTTCCAGAAGACAACACCAGGAAAGTGGTTAATAACGCTTTGCAGGAGAACCAGATTTCTTCTGAATTTTTCCTCCACCTCAAGTCGTTTATCTTCTGCCTGCTTACGCTCGGTTATGTCCAGGCAATAGCCGATATAGCCAATAAAATCACCATTACTGCTATAGCGGGGGCAGCCATCATCCTGAAGCCAGCGGTATTCTCCATCATGGCGGCGAAGGCGGTACTCCATGCTGAACGCTTCACGCTTGTCAAACGCAGAAACGTAGATGTCGAGACATGATTGCAGGTCGTCAGGATGGACACCTTCCATCCACCCGTTGCCATACTCCTGTGCAAATATTCTGCCGGTGAAATCAAGCCAGACCTTGTTGAAATAGTCGCAGAGTTTATCGGTATCCGAGGTCCAGATGAGCAGTTGACCGGAATCGGCGAGAGAACGATACTTCAGTTCACTCTCTCTCAATGCAGCTTCGCTGTCACGCAGCGCGTTCTCGGCAAGCTTTCCGACTACGATATCCCATACAAGGTTTCCCAGCGTCATCACTGTTTCGATGTCTTTTTCAGTATAATCATGAGGTTTGTTGCCGACTCCGATAATGCCGACGATCAAATCACCACGGAAGATCGGCACAACAAGTTCACGCACCACTGTTGCATGCCCCTGAGGCATACCCTTGCGGTGTGGAAGAGTTGCATAGTCGTTATGAATTACCGGTTTCCGCATTCGTACACAGTCGACCCATACTCCGGCCTTGTCGATGGAGTAATGCTCGCCACCCACTTCGGCGTTGCACATGGTGGACAGGGTATTGGAAGACCAGGCTTGCAAAATCAACGTTTGCTGATCTGTATCAAGGAAGTGGAAGAACCCGATCATACTTTTGGTGAGAGTTTCAACGTCATCCAGAGTTTTGGTCAGAAGATCCTTCAGAGAATGGGTGAGTGCATATTCACTCAGGCTGATGCGGGCATGCAGGAGAGATTCGCCATGTTTAATCTCTGTGATGTCCCGTAGAAAAGCCACGCACTGTCCACCATCAAAGGGCTGATACTGAGTGCTGACTTCAACGACAAATTCGCTGCCATCCTTGCGACGATGTATGGACTCGAAATGATCCTGACCGGTCTCCATGATCTTTCGTATCCGGTTGGCTGTATCTTCCGGTCTCTCCAATGCCTCGAGATCGGGGATACGCATGGTAAGCAACTCCTGTTCGCTAAAACCACTCATCTGACAATAGGCGGCATTGACTTCCATAATTTGCCCCTGCATATCGGCCAGCAGGAATCCGCTTGTCGATGTGAGCAGAATTGTTGAGTGCTTATCTTGACTCTCCTGTAATCGTTTATTCTGCAAACCCTGTTCAGCCAGCATTTGCGCAAGGCCATGAATGAAGTTCAGATTTTTGTGGAGTTTCTCTTCTGTGAAAAAGGGGACTCTTCTCATCGCGTCAAGATATTCGACTTCATCGAATCCGTATGTGTGGGCCTGATTGATGAAATATGCTTCGTCTGGTGCTTCCATAAAGAGCTGCCCGGTGAATACATTGCCGAGATGCTTGCCCTCGATGATTATCGGCATCGCAGAGTCAACAAGTCCCATCGGACATTTATAGAGAACGTGCGGCTGTCTTTCTCCAAGCCGGGCTTCAATGTGCCGGTCGCTTTCAATGCACATTTTTTCGGTATCTGAGTTCACCCTGTGGAACCTGGTGCAGATCTCCTGCCACGCTGTCGCGGTAAGGACATTGCCTTCCGTGTCGATGATTGCCGAGGGCATACTGTGCAGTTCGTCCAGCGCATCCAACTGTTCTCGGAGTCTAGGGACATCAAGAAGTTCTTTGAGTGAGTAGTTCATAGGCCAACTCCATCGTGTAAAGGTTGGACAATCTTAGCTCGTGTCTGGATAGTCAGCAAAAATATGCCAAATTTAATTACCACTATTCGGGCTTAAATACCGCCAGGATCAGGAAATCTGACGCTATATCGAAATAGAAAAGTGCTTCCGCCCAGGTTCAGAGATGTTTCCAAGGTCAATTTGTCTCCTCTGATAACATAGCAGCTTTTAATATCGGAAATAGAACATAATTACAGCATCTCCGTCAATATAATGTTTTGGTACATCACCAATAGATGTCAAGCGCCATTTGCTCCGTTTCATCAAGTATCAGGAATCACCCGCAAGCCGCAAAACAGCACCCATCATACGCAATTCATCAAAGCCCTTCGGGGCTATTTTTGTTTCAGGAAAGGAGAATCACCATTATCTGGATCACCATTCTCACACTTATCGCAGGCGCAGCACTAACCCAAACCGAGGCACTATCGGTACGGGGCAATGCCCTAGCGGTGTCGGACAAACCTTAAAATCGCATGCCATGGCCTCGTCGTCTGCAGTTCATTTCGAGTGGAATGAATTACCACCTTGTTCGCATCCATGCTGTTTTTTGCGCATCCCGGAACAATTCAGTACAAATCACCAATGTCATAAGAGACAAAAGCTCTCCGATTGATGTATTTCTGTTTTGATAATAATTCCTGAAATAGTGCTATATAGTATTGATGATGCTGGTCTATTGCGGGTGGCGAAAAAGCTGTATTGGATACAGGATATTGAAGGGTTTATTGAGCTTGGTGAGAAATTCAGGCCTTAATGGAATGAACTATCATGAAATCTCCACTCTGTTACGCCCTTTTCTTTTAGCAACATAAAGCGCCTCATCGGCTCTTTTAATAATGCTTTCCATACCGCTGTCCTCAGGAAGGACTTGGGCTACACCAATGCTGATGGTTACTACTGACGCAAAGACACTGTTTTCGACAATCAAGCGGAGCTTCTCTGCAACTGTCATAGCGGTATCTATTGAAGTATTCAGCAGCATCACAACAAATTCATCTCCGCCGTATCGTGCCGCAACATCATTCATTCTGACGTCATTCTTCAATATCCGACCCAACTCACGTAATACGCTGTCGCCTACGACATGTCCAAGAGTGTCGTTGATCTCCTTGAAGTGGTCGATATCAAACAGCAATAGTGAAAAAACTGAGCCGTTCCGTCTTGATGCTGCTATCTCACGTTCAAGCACTGTATCTAGGTACTGGCGGTTATACAGCCCGGTAAGTGGGTCGGTTATGGAGAGAACAAAAAGTTTGTCGGCATTTCTCTTCAGTCGCTGGTTTATCTCATATTTATGAAGGTTTGACTTAACCCTCGCCATCAGTTCAAGTGAATTTACCGGTTTGACAAGATAGTCGTCAGCGCCGGTTTCTATCCCTTTGACCCTCGTTTCAAGATCGGTGATGGAAGAAACAATGATGACCGGAATATTTTCAAACTCAGACTTTGTCCGCAAGCTCGCCAAAAGATCGATTCCCGAACCGTCAGGGAGAATCAAGTCAAGCAGGATTAGATCAGGAACGGTGCAGTCAAGCACAGTCTCTGCCTCCAAAATAGATGCCGCAATAATTACTTCATATCCGCCCGCACCAAGGATTGTTCCACAGATTTTGGCGGCAATTTTATCATCCTCCACAATGAGGACTATACTCTTTCCTCTGCGGCTGTTATCAGCCCCGGAAATATCATACGAAGCTGGTTCATATCTTGATAGCGCATCTTCATTTAGGCGCTTGAGCTTCAGGAGAGAGCGTACCCGTGCAAGCAATTCCGCTGCTATCACCGGTTTGGTAAGAAAATCATCGGCGCCTGCATTTAGCCCTTGAACCTTGTCTTCAGTTCTCCCAAGAGAAGTGACAAGTATTATCGGGATTGCATTGGTTTCAGGGTCATTTCGCAGCAGTTTTGTCAACTCAATCCCGCCCATGACCGGCATCATCACATCAAGGAGGAGTATGTGCGGATTTGCTTCACGGATCATCCGCAAGGCGGTGTCACAGTCAGATGCCCTGAAAACCTCATACCCGGCCTTTTCAAGAGTAGCAGCCATAATCCTGATATTTATCGGTTCGTCATCGACAACCAGCACTCTGTCTTTATGGATCATTTTGTCCCCTCATGCCTGAAACTATTTATACCGTTGCCGCCCCTTTTTAGCATCACTTGATTTGTCAGTCAATTGAGCTATGACCCAGACTGTTCAGTCTCCCGGCACAGTCACTCAAGGTCACCATCGGATTCATAGCGGATACAAAGAAAAACATCGCACAGATGCAAAAAGCCACCCGAAAGTGGCCTTCTACGTTATTACTATTTCCATGTATTCCCCCTTTACTGACTCAGCTTTTATTAGATGCAACCACTGCCACTTTTTCGTTTCTTACTGCTGATACTGCTCCCTTTACCATTCCAGTCATCAGCAATACTGCCGGTATTACCTGGGCTACTACTATCAGGGCGCAGAATCCTAAAAATACCCAGACAAAAATCCCACTGTTATCTTCACTCAATCCGTTTGCTGCTGCGAATGCCGTCGCTGGGGCGATGGTTCCAATGATGGTGGTGATAAGTGCTCTCATGACATCCTCCTATTTTTTGTGTTTTGAATTTGATTGCTTTTGTATTTGTTAATGCATAGCTGGTGCCAAGTATTGGAAATAATTCTGCCAAAGCTATAACTTGCTGATAATGTAAGATAATTACTTTTGTGGAAATGTTGTATGTGATGGATGGGGTTATTGATCGGATTGGTTACTGTATCCGGAAATGGTACGAATTGGCTGGTGCTTGGAAACAAGTATAGTAAATACAGGTAGTTGGAGTTTTGTATATGGTGGTTTGAACTGTATGAAACTTTTATACGTTCTATTTGAGATGTTACGATACATCATTATTGAGGAGGAACATCTATAAACGTCTTTTTGTCAATGCGATCAAGACTAATTGCCATCATACGTAAGCCAATCATGATAAGGGCAAGGCCTGACATCACAAACAATATATCACGAGTCACTAGGCTAACAATGCCGATTGTCGTACAGACAATACCTATTGTCCTACATTCCTTCTGCTTTTCGACCCCTTTCAAGCTAGTAGCATGAAAAGCAAACTGAGCGCATAAAACCCAAAAGGGCAATAACAGAGCGTACAGTAAATAGTGTTGCATGGTTGTAACTTCCTTCCATGGTAGGTTGCAATATCCGCAGAACAGGCTACCCGGTCTAACCTTTCAGTTACCTTTTTCCAGTTTATATCAGGCCAAGAGTATGGTGATGAGTCTGTTGCCATAGAGCACTTCCAACTCTTTTGCGTCCGGTTCCTGCCTGAAAAATACCACTTTACATCTGGGTCCCTTCAACACCACCCGGGCGCAAAACATATAACCAAACCGGTAAGCCTTGCTTTTGATTGACTCTAACGAGTCCTTCACTTGGTGCGATACATGGCAGCAGGAAAGGCTATTGACAGATATGCATTGGCAGCATGGTGGAATTTCCCCGTCAGTTATAAACAGATGCTCAAGACATAAAGGATTTTCCTTGAGCAGCTTAACCACACAGGATTTTAAAACTTTTGCCAATATTTTCATTATCAGTCTCCTTTACCCATCGATCGTTTTCGGCATCGCACAGTACATTTCTTGGTAATAGGTTTATCCAAACTGCTCCGGGTTGTGACGAATTTCAAGCTTCACTTCTAAATGCCTTTCATACCGGTTGCGTTCTATAAGCTTCAATCCTTCCATGCCGTTTTCCGCCAAATCCACCTCATGGCCAACCTGAACGAGAAATGCTTTTACGAGAGTGCGAATGTGCCGCTCATCATCGATTAGCAGAATTCTTGCCATCGCTTTTCTCCAATTATTTGGATTTTCCACATCCGCAGAGCGGGCAAGGGCTTGTTAACTTATGCCGACAGAATGCTTCTTTTGGCTCATACAATTACATTTAACGTGCCAACTAAAAATTAATAAAATAACTTTAAATTACAGTGTGTTGCATTTGATAAATGGAGAAGCCACAAGGTGGAGAAGCGACGTTAGTTGACAAATAGCAGGAAATTGGATGTAACAACCTGATATTAGAGGAGATATTGAAGGTCCGACAAAAGTTGCTTTTTACAACTTTTGTCGCTTTTTATTGGATGGGTGCGCTTAAGTAATGTTCCGAAGAATGAATCACCCCACCGCAAGTGGACGGGTATCTGCAACTTTAGTTGATGTTTGAATCGCCCCAAGGGACGGGGAATTTACCCTAAACACCAATTAAAAATGCTACTTTAAATATGGAGTAAATGAAGAATAAAATCGCTAATATCAGCAGCTTATCTGCTTACAACGAAATGCTCTTATGCACATATTTTAACTGACTGGGGTTGTAAGGTTTGCAGATTATTCCAGCTATATTGTCACTCCCTATCGTATTAGAACGTCTGGATGATCACCCTCAACACCGCCACAATCACACACAATTCCAAACCACCAACACCACTCACAGAAAGGAGAATCACCATGATCTGGATCACTATCCTCTTACTCATCGCAGGCGCATTACTAATCGAACATCGGTACTGGTCGCCTGCGCATTAATACATGTGAGGCTTCCAAATTAGCCATGTAGCAGGATAACTTTACTGGCGAATAGTAAGGTGCATTGTCCATTAATAGTGTCTTAAATTAGTTTGTGTTAAATTGTAAGTTGCTTTTTGTAGGAGTTATTCTGCTGATACAGGTGGTACTGGAAACTGTGTTAATGGAAAGTATTATTGAAGTTGACTTGGCTGTTAAGTGGTAATATTTCTGGATCAGTTTTACCAGTTATGTGGATTTACTGTCTGATTTTTACAAAATAAACTCTTATAAATCGGTAAGTTAGGTGACTTTACGGATGAGTAATGGGAGTTACATTATTTACAACATTTACTACAGACAATCTGAACAATATCTACATTACAGAAAATTGATTATTAGTACAGTACTTCTGATGGATTAGCACATTATTAATAGTGTCTTAGTACAGTAATGACGTCCATTTCTGGATTGATGTTACAGTATTCATGATGCCAGTTGTAACTGCCACCAAGTAAATGTGCTACCTGTTAACCGTAAACCCTACCACTCCCTACTACTCCCAAGATACGCTGATTTTATTGAGATTGTTGTATTGAGAGTGCTACTGTTTTTTTACTTGCTACCAACTCACTAATTGTGCAAAGCCTTATTACATGGGTATTTATGGGTTTGGTAGGGAATGGTAGGGAGTTGCAGTGCTGGTATAGTGGGGGTAGCAGTTGTTATTAAGTTGGAGCAATAGTGTTGACGGTGGTTCATTTTGGGTGGTATTTTCACTCCGCTGAATAAGCAAATTCTTATCAGTTTCCTCGGAGGTTTCTACACATGCACCGACTGCTCATTATCCTTTTCGCCGTCATAATTCTCCACTCGACATTCTTCATTCCCAATTGCCTTGCCGAAACCACCTGGCAATCCATTGGGCCGTATGGGGGGAATGCATCCGTTACCATTGATCCGCACGATTACCAAATCCTCTATGCAATGACAAATAGTGGCATTTTCAAATCAATTAATGGCGGGGCGAGCTGGAATATTTTTGCCACCGGATTCTATTATGATGATAGGCTGGTATTTGATCCTACAGACCATAATACGCTCTACATCGTGGGATCCTCCAGCATCAAGAAGTCTACCAACAGTGGGACAAATTGGAATGTAATCAGCAATGCTATAACTTCGAGCATTTACGGTCGAACTTTTGTGATAGATCCAGTCAAACCACAAACTCTCTATGTTGCTACAGGTAACGGTATTTTCAAATCAATTGACGGCGGAGCAAGCTGGAATGCCACCAACACCCTATCTGACAAATATTTTCACTCTCTTGTTATTGATCCAACGAGCCCTCAGACCCTTTATGCCGTGACATACACCACGACAACCTACAGTGCCTTTAAATCCACTAATGGCGGTGCAAGCTGGAGTGCATTCGGCAACGGGATAATTGGTACTAATATTTCATACATTGCCATAGATCCCGTTACACCACAGACGCTTTATGTCGGGTCAGGTGGTAATATATTCAAATCCACCAATGGCGGGTCAAGCTGGCTTCCTGCCGACGTTGGCGTTGCAGGTCATGTTGCAAGTCTGTATATAGCTGCTTCCAATCCTCAAATTCTATATGCCTATACCGACAATGATACTGGTTTCGCTAAATCAATCAACGGTGGTTCAAGTTGGAGCAATATCTCTGGACTACCTTCAAAAACAATCAACTCTCTAGTCATCGATCCGACTAATCCACAAGTGGTCTACACTGGGAGTTATGACACAAATAACGCTAGTCCTGGCATATTTAAATCTACCGATGGTGGGACAACCTGGAAATTAGCAAGCAACGGTCTGAAAAACTTAGGAATTAACACCATTGTGATCGATCCTAAAAACACTCAAACTTTTTATACTGGAACTTGGGGCGGTGGCGTCTTTAAAACAACTGATGGTGGTGTCAGTTGGAACACTGCAAATACCGGATTACCTAACCTAAGAATACGCTCCATGGTAATAAATCCATTAAATTCAGTATTATATGCTGGAACAGACGGCGGCATTTACAAGTCAACTGATGGAGGGACGAATTGGAGTGCTGCATCAACTAAATATTTAAGTGGTTTCCTTAATCTGTTGGCAATTGACCCTTCCAACCCACAAACGCTTTATGTTGGAGGAATTTTTCATGGCATATACAAGTCAACTGATGGAGGCGCAAACTGGAGCGATGTCAATAATGGGCTTAATTGTTCTGATTCAATTTTTATTTCTGTTTATTTCTTGACTATTGATCCCATCACTCCCCAAACGCTGTATGTCAGTGCGGGTTGCGGCGTTTTCAAGTCAACAAACGGCGGCGCTTCATGGACAGCAGCCAGCAGTGGAATGACTTATGTCAATGCCCTTGCCATTGATCCTTTCGTACCACAGACGCTTTATGTCGGGTCAGTTGGCAGTGTATTCAAATCAACCGACGGTGGGACAACATGGAATACTTCCAACACAGGCCTAAACGGCAGTAGCATATACTCTTTAGCCATTGATCCGATCAACCCGCTGACAGTGTATGCCGGTGCCCATTATAATGATGGTACCGGCGGTATATTCAAGTCAATCAACGGCGGTCTGAGCTGGAGCCTAGTTAGCAGCGGTCTAATCGGCAATACAATTGGAACCATAACCATCGACCCAATCAGTTCCCAAACGGTATACGCAGGGACAGGAGGTAGCGGCATCTTCAAACTCACCTCATCCAATGCCCCTGCCATAACCTCCTCCACAACCTCCACCTTTATCTCCGGCACGACCAGCACATACACTGTAGCCACCGACGGCGCACCCAAGCCAACCATAAGCATGTCAGGCACCTTGCCAATCGGCATCACCTTTGACTCAACCACCGGCATCCTCAGCGGCACACCAGCAACAGGTACCACCGGAACCTACAACCTCATGTTCACCGCCACAAACGGAGTACCTCCCGACGCAACCCGTGGTGTTACACTTACAGTGTTGCCTTCTGTGCCACTTACCGTAACCATAGCCACCCCTTCCACTGGCAGCAAAACCGCTACCCTCAAGAACATAACCGGCACAGCAACAGGCGCCGAACTTGCTAAGGTAGAAGTTCAGATAACCGACGGCATCTACTATCTACAGAGCAACGGAAGCTTCAGTACCACTCCTGCCTGGATTGCCGCAACTGGAACCAGTACATGGACACTAGACACCGGCACTGTTACATGGGTGGATGGCATCACCTATACAGTCTTTGCCAGAGCCTCCGACGGCACCAACCAAACTGCGCCGGTCAAGTCTAACTTCAAGATACTCACTGCTTCCAGCAAAGCGGGGACCGCACTCTCCATTGATTTCACTCCGGCTATACTCAAAAGCGGCGATTCCACCATATCCTCCGGCAAAATAATGCGCCTCCCTGACGATGGTAGCTCACTTGCCGGATTGACCGTAAACATGATCGTGTCGCCACCATCCACAGCAGCCAACCCGACACCAGCTCCGATCATCATCCCAATGACCACAACCAGCACCGGCTCATACACTAGCGGCACACTGAGCCAGTTCACCACCCCAGGTGTATACATTACCCAGGCGCGTTTTGACGGAAGCAGCACGCTTGCTGCATATTCAACAGTACCAGCGCCGCTCTACGTCAACATCCAGTCAGGCTATGCCATTGTCATTACCGGTAAGGCCACCGACAATTCCCTGCTCGACCAGCACACAGCCACTACTGACACTATCATCGCAACCCTCAAGAAGCGTGGTTTCCTCGATACCAACATAAACTACCTCAAAAGCACTGCATCCGCTTCTGTTACCAAGCAGCAGATCAAAGACGCTATAACAGTGTGGGCCAGAGACAAAATAGCCGCTGCTCCGGCGCCACTCTATATCATAATGATCGACCACGGCACCTCTGATGGTTTTGTCCTAGACAGCGCCAGACTTACCTCCGATGACATGAAAGCCTACCTGGATACCTTGGAAGCCGACCCGGCAGTTGTTGCTTCCAGTAGTCTTGCCAACTTCAATCGTTTTATCATCATCGGCTCCTGCTACTCCGGCACCTTTATACCCAAACTCTCTAAACCGGGTCGGATAATCATAACCAGCGCCGCATCCGATGAAGAATCACTGGCTGGAGTCAACGTCTTCGGTATAAACAGTGGTGCACTCTATGGCGGTGAATATTTCGTTGACACCCTCTTTGCCTTTCTCGGTAGAGGTGACACATTCAAAGACGCCTTCACCAAAGCCGCAGGTTCAGTCAGTATTCGCGATCCCCGTATCAGGCCACCATCCAGCCTTCATTATGGCAGCTACGACATGCTGGCCCAACACCCGCTGCTGGATGACAACGGCGACACCAAACCAAGCTATCTACTCGGTAGTACTGACGGCATGGTGACAGCCTCACTTACCTTGGGCGAAGGGATTAGAGTCAACGCTCTGAGCAATCCAGCAGACATTGCCTCCGTAGCGCCAGCTGCTTCCCTGTCACCATCAACATCGAGCAAACAACTCTGGCTTAAAGCCAACACTAATGCCCGTGTTGCCAGAGCCTGGGCTGAAATCAGAAGACCTGGCAGTTTAACCACAGGTGGCGGAAGTGGTCAGGTTATTCCAACCCTGGACATGATTCCGTTGATATATGACGGCAGTGGTTGGATAGGCGACTACAGCAAATTCGACACCGTCGGCACTTACGACATCTACTACTACACCAAAGACAGCCAGACAGACGACATCTCACCTACTGTCACAGCAAAGGTCTACAAGCAGACCGCAAGCAACACCGCTCCGACTGCATTCAGCCTGATCTCCCCTGATAACAAGGGAACACCTCCCCCAATGTTCCCGCTCTCCTGGCAGGAGTCAACCGATACCGACGGCCTAACCTATACCCTGTTGGTGGCAACAGACCAGAACTTCAACACCATCGTCTATCGGGAGGAAAACATTCCACAGAACGCCACCTACATGCCGAAAGACACCCTCAAAGACCCTGCATCTGCCACCGGTGGCTATTACTGTAGCAACGGCGACAGTTACTGCTACTGGAAGATCATCGCTATCGACAGCTACGGAGCAACTACCGAATCCAACACCCGCAGCTTCACCATAACATCCACCAACGGCTTGCCTGCACTCCTCAAAGGCTACGTTCGCAACAGCACCAGCGGAATCCCTATTGCTGGAGCCAAAATTAACACCGGAACAGCAACAACCAGCACCCTGTCTAACGGTTCTTACCTAATGACCGTACCAACAGGAACAATCAACCTGACAATCACAGCAACCGGCTACCAGACCAAGAACCTCAACAACCTAGCTGCTACGGCAGGAGTTGTTCTTTCTAATGACATCGGCCTCAGCTCAGCAGTGTCAAGCAAACCCGGCGACTGCGACAACAGCGGCACAGTTACCATTGCCGAAGTACAAAGCGCTATCAATATGTTCCTGGGTCTCAAGAGCGTGGATGTCTGTGTTGATCTGGACAGCAGTAATAGCGTATCTATTGCGGAGGTGCAGAAGGTGATAAACAGCTTTTTGGGGTTGTAGCCTCAATGTATACATAACTTTATAAGGGAAGGTAATCATGAGAAAAAATATCATTATTAAAATAATTCGTACTACTTTGTGGCTTGCGCTGCTCTCCACATTTACGGCATGCGCCACTCGAGGGACTGTTGATACGTCCTCATCCGATAAGAGTGCAACTGATACTGTGACTTCGAGAACACTGGCTCTAACCATTCAAGGCACCACACCGGAAACCGTCATTGGTGCAATTGATGTGTCCATCGAAATGCCACCGGGGGTTTCTGTCAAGACTCAGGAAAACGGGATGCTTATAAGCGGTGTACTCATCTCATCGCCGTTATCAACACAGCCCTATTTGATGGGAAAATTTAGCAATCGTACTTTGAGAATCGCAATGATCAGCCCGGCTAGAATTAAAGGTGGGGAAGTAATGCAGCTAAGCATGGATGTTGCCAAAGGAGTAATGCTTAGTGCCGAATCATTTAAGATATCATCCATGCGGGTGATAGACCTGAATGGAAAAACTGTTGATGGGCTTAATTTATCAACAGCTTTGAAATGATAAAAGGTGCGGTAGCCTTAAAAAGTGAACCAAGCATTTCACATCTTTAACCGTTACAGATGACAATTTGAATCCTAAAAATACCCAGAAAAAAATCCACTGTTATTTTCACTCAATCCGGTAGCCGCAAATGCAGTCGCTGGGGCGATGGTTCCAATACAATTTATCGTGGTAACAATAAGAGTTGCCGTATTTTCGGCTAGTTGCAGATTAGCATAGAAGTGCCGAGGTGTATTAATCGCTTCACAGCGGACAGGCGTCATTGTCAGGCCTATAAATTCCCTAACCTCGGATCGTGCTATTCTCCCCCAATATTGTCGTGGACTGTAATTGATTGATTGTGGTAATAAATTCGGCAGCTTGTGCTCTTGGAGGTGGGAAACTGTGTCTGTGATTGAAGATGATCTATTGGCAGCTTTGAAAGAATTGCATGAAGCATCATTAGCCATGACCAGTGGTAGGCTCCCAACATCACATGAATTGGAACGTTACCACTGGGCTATCGCGTGGTCGGAACGGGTAATTACACTTGCGGAGAAAACGAAATGACGAGATCTGAATTGATTGAACAGTTGGCGCAGAATACATGTAAAAGCATCACTGCAGCTGAAGCGGTTGTCCATGAAATATTTGACAGTATGACTGATACGCTTATTGCCGGTGACAGAATTGAAATCCGGGGATTCGGTAGTTTTGAAATCCGAGAGTATGAAGGCTACTCTGGACGGAATCCAAAAACTGGGTTGGAAGTTTCGGTCAAACCCAAGAAAACTCC
>CAIMXI010000343.1 GCA_903845365.1 uncultured Geobacteraceae bacterium
AACAGCGCGATAGCTCCACCAAAGATGAGCAGTATCGGTAGCATGGCTACCAGCACATCAACCATATACCACCAGTATTTCACCATGGCCCAAAACCCGAGGCTCAGTGCGATCAGTCCAAATACGATGCTTAACATGCGGGCTCCATTTATCTATCTGATCTGAATGTCAGGCATGTCTCTACAATATGCCCCATGTAACCAATGCCACCCAGGTGAAAAAAATCGTCTGTTGGGCGCGCAGAAGACTCATCTGCTTACTGTAGTCGCGGGATATTTTTTTTGAGTACTTCAGTATTCCGACAAGGGTCAGCCAGACGGTTACAAGTAGACTTGCATAGAGGAACATATTGCGGCCGTCGGTAAAATTCACATTGATGTCCATGAGTACAAAGGCCATGACATTCAGCCACATATGGATATCAAGATATCTTCTGAAAAAACGAGTAACTTCTCCCGACCAGGGGCGAAACTGATTGGCGACCAGTCGTGCCGGATAGTAGGCATTAGCCAGAATAAACAACAGCAATGAGGCCATCCCGGTAAATTTTAAAATCAATTCGTGTTCCATAAAATCAGGCTCCTTGCTTATGATCAGATCGAGGTGTAACGGCACGCACTTGTATATTGTGGTGTGCCAACTACAGCTCAAATACCTTTGTGCTGTCATGCATGAACAGGTCAAACTCTATGAAGGTCTTGAATGGAAGTGCCGCATGCAGAGTAGAGCATAAGGTCTCAAGCTGACTAATATACAGATCCGGATCCGACTCTGCAAACGCGGCATCCATCGCGTTAAACACCGTATCAAACAGAGCGACCTGCCCGATACAGTTCTCCTTGATAATCCGTAGCAACTCCTCACGTTGCTGCTGAATGAGCGGAATTGCATGAATAGCTATGTCTTCTACACGTTGGCGGCGTCTCAGCGCCTGCTTGACATTTGCCGGTTCACCGAGGCTTAACAGGCTGGCTTGATACAGAATATTACCAACGAAGTAACCGACTATCGAACCGATCAGAGCACCGGCAATCGGTATTGGAATCACGGTCTGCCCCACGGCTCCGTAGTAGAATGATGCCGTTCCGTTCACAGCAGCCTGATTGATTTCGTCAAGCATCTGTTCGGCGTCTATCCTGTTATCAAGATACGCGAGCAATGATTTGCTGCTCTGCATAATCGCAGCAGCAATGGCCAAATGGGCATTAATCCTGGTAATCCCGCCTAATCCCGCTGCTTCTGCGGCCACTCCGACATTATTGCCTATACTGCTGATCACATAGCCGTTGGCCACACTCTTGGCTGAATCGATAAGCACTTCCGCGAAGAGGGATCCGCTCTGATCCTCTCCTCTGATCATGCGCCACGCTTTTTTCGCTCCGCTTTTACCAAGGGCTTCAAGTGCCTGGAACGTGACACCTTCATATGTATCCATGTAATAATGTGGTATATCAGCGGCTTTCATAGCGCAATTGCCTGCATGACACGTTCAGATTCTGCAATTATCTGTTCGGATGCTGACGTGATCATACCGCTCTCATCAAGTATCGATGTCTCCATGACGTTCTTGATTGTCTTTGCCAGCATGGCTGCCATCATCACATTTATTTTATCCTTGTCGTTATATGAACCGTAATCATTTGAGATGACAACAAGCCCCTGGATTTCCGCAAGTAGTGGAGTAAAGCGTTCATCAAGTCTGCCAAGAACGGAAAGTATGGTATAAACGCGATAAAAGGCGGCTTCAGTTGCAAGCTGCTTGATCTTCATCAGTTCAATTGCGGCGTTTACCATTTGGGTGTTCGTCGCAGCATCCGCTTCAGCCTTTTTTGCTTTAGATGCCAGTACCATTCCGCCAACAGCCAGAAAAGGACCGGCGATCATCCCGCCGAGAGCGACCATGCCGGCAACAGTGCCACCGGTTACTCCCCCGGTAACCGCACCAACCGTTCCGCCTGCAACTCCCCCTGCAACGCTGGTGACGACACCGCTACTCACGCCACCAGCCGTTCCCCCGGCGCCAGCTAAAGCGCCGGCTCCGCCGCACATTCCCATTCCTCCAGCGGTTCCTGCCATTGCTCCGGCTCCAGCACCCATACCCATGCCTCCGGCGCCGGCCATTGCTCCGGCACCACCGCCCATACCCATGCCTCCGGCAGCACCTGCCATAGCGCCTGCACCGCCACCTGCAACACCTGCCATGCCACCTGCCGCTCCTGCCATGCAACCTGCACCCGCCATCGATCCGGCACCGGCTATTGATCCAGCACCGGCACACGCACCGGCGGCCATTCCTCCTCCACCTATGGAGGCTATTACCGAGTTAGTTGTTGCCGCACCGGCAGCAGAACCGACTGCCGATCCGGCAGCAGCGGTCTCAAGCAACCCACTCACCCCATAAGCAGCCAGCGCCGTCAAGCCACTCCCTCCAAAGCATCCAACTCCGGTCGTAATAACGTCTTTCATTGTCAAGCTTACATCCAAAAGTGCCAGCATATCGGCATGAGTGACGGTGAGAGAGGCCTCTTCAAAAATTCTGCCGTCTTTGAAATCAACATTTTTGATCATTGAAAAAGCTTCCACAAAAGGAATAAGGCTGTTCTTGTAAATTTCTATTTTTTGATTACCGAGCACATCAAACGCTATCTGAGCCTTACTCATGGTTTCTTCCAGCTTTTTTGAAGCTGAGTCATGACGTTTATGAGCCTGCAGGTTTTCCGTTTTTAAACGTTTGAAAATAGATTTGGCATCAACACCTTTTTTCACACCAAACCCTCCTGCAAGCGCAGCTGCACCTAACAGGATAAGTGGTATAGGCATAATTCCTCCATATTCAGACAGATCCCAAGCTGACTTAGAGTAGTACGTGACATTTAGAGCAGGTACCTCTATTGCCATGTGGCGGAGGAGTACCCTTTTTTATGTTTGGCGCCGTTTTTGTCAGAACATCACCCATATCCCTAGCCATCTGGTTGAGGTTGGTGCCGCCGGGAGCAATGGCATGACATGTGTCACAAGGGCCGTAATAGCCGTGCGGCGCCCGGTCGGTCGCCAGTATCATCGGGGCGCCCTCGACCTGGGCAAGACCAAGATCATCGGGGGTGCTGACGGCGATTTTCCTGTAGCCGCCCCGCCGGAAAATAGTCACTTCGGCCTGATGAGCCTGAGCTACCAGACGGGTGGCGTTTTTAAATGATTTGAGGTCATTGATACCGGTGCCGTTGATCGCGGTGATGACATCGCCTGCCAGCAGCCCGGCATCCGCAGAGATCAGAGTTACTTCGTCAACCAGTACGCCGCTAATATCCGGCGGGATATTGCTGGCTTTCGCCACAGCAGCAGTGAGCGGGCCAACCTCCAGACCAATCCAGTGTGCTTCAATCCAGGTTTTACCTAGAGTGCCACCGGCTACCGGTACGATATTCTTATCAGCAAAGCCGTACGGGTACTGAACCTGCTGGAGCGGCACCGGATTCTGACGGTTTTGCTGCTCGAAAAATCGGCCACCATTCAGGACATTCATCTGACCCGGATCGTTGCCGAAATTGAACGGGCTCTCCTGTTTCATGATAATTCCGGCAACCGGAATCGTGGCATTGTTGGCGGCTTGCAAAACAACCGGTCGAGCAAATTCAGCTTCTGCCTCAGCAGTTTCCCTGTTCCGTACTGGATCCTCAGCAAGGTAAAAGAAGTAGACGTAAATAAATGAGCCAATAGCCATCAACAGAAAAATGGGGTTTGCAATCAGGGTAAGCCGTTTCATCAGTTATGCCGCACCTTTTGACCGATACAGAAAGGCGGTTCTGATCAAGGAACAGAACCGCCGGAAAAGAACTGCTGCGATGGCAGCAACTACATTTTTTATACGGAGTTTGCCGCTAACCGACGTTTAATATACATTTACACCGAACTGGAGTTCTCTTGTGCTTTTGACATTGTATAGACTTTGTAGCCAAGGTAGCCAACTGAAGCAACCAGTGCCAGCGGCAAAAATCCGACGCCCAGAAATGAACCGCAGGCAGCTTTGCATCCGCCGGCAAGTGCGTGCATTCCCAAACCGCCACCTGTACCACAGGCGCCATAGCCAGCGGCACCATAACCACCTCCATAGCCAAGCCCTGCTCCTGCACCATTCCCTAACGCGACTGTTTTCACGCCGGCCACCAAATTCGGACAATTGTAAATCATG
>CAIMXI010000344.1 GCA_903845365.1 uncultured Geobacteraceae bacterium
AGCGCGATAGACCCCCATAACCTGACAGTCGGCTCCAGCCGGGTTGGTCAAGGGCCCCAGGATATTGAAAATAGTCCGGATGCCGATCTCACGACGAGGTCCGATGGCGTGCTTCATGGCAGTGTGCAAGGCGGGGGCGAAGAGAAAGCCGATGCCGATCTGTTTGATACAGTTTTCGACGGTTTCCGGTGTGACATCAAGGTTAATACCCAGTTTTTCCAGGACGTCGGCGCTGCCGCAGGCTGAAGAAACGGAGCGGTTGCCATGTTTGGCTACCTTGACGCCGCAGGCGGAGACGACGAAGGAGACGGTAGTAGAAACGTTGAAAGTATTCGTGCCGTCACCGCCTGTACCAACTACGTCAAGAATAGTCTCCCGGTCTATGTTGATGTCATCACGGTCGATATCAAGCACGCCCTTCCCGACGCGGATGGGTGTGGCGCGCTCCCTCATGACGCGGGCAGCGCCGGTGATTTCCTCGACTGTTTCACCTTTCATACGGAGCGAAGTGATGAACGCGGCAATCTGAGCCGGAGTGCATTCGCCTGACATGATCTGGTTCATAACCTCGATCATCTCGCCTTCGCTCAAATTTTTATGTTCAACTATTTTGGCTATGGCTTTTTTTATCATCATCTCTCCCCTTATCAAAAAAAAGGGGATGTTGCCATCCCCTCGTGATTGTTATGATTACAAGAGAAAATCAGGCCCCTTGTCTGATTTTCCTGATGGCCTCGAGGATGAGCGCTTCGGCAAGATCTGGAACAACTTCCCAGACAATTCGCTCTATAACCTCTTTTGATGCGGACATTATAGCCGCTTTGAGCTGCTCCTCAGAAAGTAGAACAGGTGTGGCAGTGGTAGGCACGGATTCAACCGGAGTAATATCAGCTGTGGCTGCCAAATCGAATAACGGAGGAAAATCTGCAGCATCGGCTTCCGTAGGCTGTGAGGATTCTGGAAAATCGGCAAAAAAAGGCTCTACTGGAAGCGCTGGCTCGCTTTCAAAAGATATATCCCCAAATTCGTTTGCTTCAGCAGGCTCGTTTGCATCAGAAGGCAGAATTCGATCAGAGAAATCCAGTAAAGGTGGGGTTACAATGGTCTCTTCCTCAAATTCGAACGCACACTCTTCAACCGGAAACCATTGAGAGTCGGTAAGTTGCGGAGACGCGTCTGCCGTAACCGAAGCGGTAACAACCTCCGCATCGTTTTCTTCATCAACTATTGCAAAAACGTCAGGTTCAAATGGCTCAGCAGATGAACCAGAAAAAGCTGCAGTTGCTTCAGTCACCTTTTCAGGTTCTGCTTCCGCAGTAAAGGCGCTCCATATATTTATCGGTGCTGCAGGTTGTTGTTCGATAAACGGGGATGGCATGGTCTTCGGGGCGTAAGAGGTCTCTTCAGGAAGCTGTTCCTCGAAAAAATATGCGGAGGTTGGTGGCTGAAAAGTTTCTGCAGAAAACTCCCGAGATTTACCCAGCTCCAGAAGTTCTTTAACTTTTGAGATAATTTGCTGAGATTCAAATGGTTTTGCAATAAAATCGTCTGCGCCGCATTTTTTTGCTTTTTCTTCGTCAAACGGTTCAAAAGAGCCGGTCAGAAGTAAAATAGGTTTGTCGGCGAGTGCCGGTATTGAACGTACCGCTTCAGAAACTTCGTATCCGCTCATTCCAGGCATCAGGACATCAATAAGTAATATATCCGGGTTGATTTCACGAGCCTTATCAACTGCAGATTTTCCATTATCTACGATTGTTAAGGAGTACTCTCCACCACCAAATATGATTCCGATTACTTTTTGAATGGTTATACTATCATCGGCGACCAGCAGTTTAATGCTCATCTATCCCTCCCTGTGTTGAGTGGGCGCACAAGATTTTGATGCTTTTGAGAACTAACACAGGTGCAATAACGTGTCAAGGTATTAGCGTTTCAAGGTATTTTACCGTCGTCTATTATCTCGGCAACTAAATGGGAAGTGGAAAATATCGAGACAGCAAGAGTCGAAATGTCACTCCGTAATTGATTGAACTGTCTGATATTTGTGTAATCAAGGCGTACTGTTAATACTATTACAAATAAATCCTGTTCAGGGTCAATCCAGATTGACGACCCGCTGTATCCGGTGTGCCCGAAAGACATTGCAGAAAAATAGCTCCCGCGCGGTGAAGAAAACGGAGAGTTGATATCCCACCCGAGCCCCCTGATGACCTTTCCGCCGGAATAAAAATATGGAGATGTCATCTGTGTTATTACACGTTCGGTAAAAACCTGTCTGCCATTGTATTTTCCATGGTTAAGAATCATTGTTGCAAATCTGCTCAAGTCGCTGGCTGTGCTGAACAGGCCAGCGTGCCCTGCCACACCACCCAGACGCCTGGCGTTTAAATCCTGGACAACGCCGGATTTAAGGACTTTGTTAAAGCCGGCTGTAGGTGCGACGGCAGCAAAGTCTGTCAGAGGGAGGAAAGTAGTTTCAGCCATCCCGAGCGGGGCGTAAATCTGCTCAGTACAAAATCTGTCCAGGGCGCTTTGAGTGATCCGCTTGACTAACTCTCCTAGCAGAATGTAATTGGCGTCAGCGTAGCGAAAACGGTTTCCGGGCAGGGCACCACTGTTTTGCATTATAATCTTTTCTATAAGACTCCGCATTGGATCGTTTTCTGCGATGTCAACATCGTCTATCCCGGACGTGTGCGTCAACATGTTGAGGATTGTTATCTCTTCACGGTCAGTTCCCTCAAATTCAGGAAACCAGCGGGTCAGTGGATCAAGCAGATTGAGCTTCCCCTGTTCGAGGAGTTTCATGATTGCAGGCGCTGTAGCAACTACTTTCGTGAGCGATGCGGTATCAAAGAGAGTCCGATCTGAAAGCAGAGATCCGCTCGCACCAGGAAAGAGCAAGCCTTGCGAGGTGCCGTACTGTTGGCCGGAATGGTTGCCGATAACGACGACCCCTCCGGAAATCAAGCCACGTCGGATGGCGCTTTCCAACACAACATCGATGGATGCAGCTCGACCGGCATCCATCAGATCATCGGAAGCGAAGAGGTTCGTAGAAAATGAGATGAGCAGCGTTGCAAGAATTATTCTGAACAAAATCACGAGTCGGTTTGAGGGTAGATTCAGGAGCGATAGTCGGCGTTAATGCTGACGTATTCATGTGTCAGATCAGAAGTATAGATTGTGGCTGTACCACTTCCAATACCTAAATCAACCGAAACGGTAAATTCCTTCTGCCTGAGAACAGCGGTACCCCGTGCTTCGGCATCGTCGCCAGCAAAGATGCCGTTCCTGGCCATGCAGACATCGTCAAAACTTAATGACAGTCGTGTTTGATCGACTTCTGCGCCGGAATAGCCGACGGCAGCAAAAATGCGCCCCCAGTTGGCATCCTGGCCAAAAAAAGCAGTTTTAACCAGGCTGGAATTGCCAATAGCAAGAGCTGCTCGCTTCGCATCGGCATCATTTGAGGCTCCGGTGACACGGATTTCAACGAATTTAGTCGCACCTTCGCCATCTTTGACAATCTGTTTTGCCAATGAAAGTAAAACGGCATTTAAAGTCACGGAAAAAGCGTATCCTTCCGCAGATCCTTCTCCGATGATCGGATTGCCTGCCATGCCGTTCGCCATAATGAGGCAGGTATCGTTAGTAGACATGTCTCCATCAACGGTGATGGCGTTGAAAGATGCATCCACAGCCCGGCGGAAGGTCTGCTGCAGAAAATTTTGCTCCACTGCAGCATCGGTGATGATGAAGGAGAGCATTGTGGCCATGTTGGGCATGATCATGCCGGCCCCTTTGGCGATGCCTGCAACAGAGTAGTCAACACCGCCGGCTTCGCCGCGCATGGTTTCCATCTTGGCGAAGGTATCGGTCGTCATGATGGCGTCAGCAACATCGGCAAGGGCTCCGGTCGATAAACCTTCAACCAGTTTGGGAATAGACGCCTGAATTCTCTCGAACGGCATCTGAACGCCGATTACCCCTGTTGAGCAGACCTGTACTGCCGTACTCTCTATGCCGAGAGCAAGTGCCACCAGACGCGCAGTTTCCTGGGCAACGGCAATTCCGGGCTCGCCTGTGCAGGCGTTGGCATTGCCGCTGTTTACAATCAATGCCTGAGCAGTGCCATTGGCGATATGCTCGCGGGAAACAAGCACCGGCGCGGCCTTGACGGAACTTGTCGTAAAAACGGCGGATGCTGTCGCAGGAACCGTTGAAAAAATGAGGCCGAGATCTTTACGCCCCGGTTTTTTTATCGCCGCTTCAACCGTAGAGAACGAGAAACCACGTACCGTCATAAATATTCACCTTTTTTTGGTTGAATTCAGAAACTTCACACAAAATTTTGGTTCCGGCTCATCCGGGTTGGGGTAAATGTCTACCGTGGAAGAGTTACATCACTTCCCGCAGCATTTTTTGTACTTTTTGCCGCTGCCGCAGGGGCAGGCGTCATTACGTCCAGCAACTTTCAGGCTTTTTGCCGGCTCCTGGTGACGATCTTCACTGTCGCCCAGATTGAAAATCAGCTTCTTGCTCTGCAGCTCTTCTTCGATCTCTTCTATCTCTTCGCCATCACGAGTAATCTGCACCCAATACACACGTTCAATAACTTCTTCACGAATGCGCAGCATCAATTCCATAAAAAGGTTGTACGCCTCTTTTTTGTACTCCTGCTTCGGGTCTTTCTGTCCATAGCCGCGCAGGCCGATCCCCTCCTTCAGGTGGTCAATATTCAGGAGGTGATCCTTCCAGTGGGTGTCAATTGCCTGCAGCATCATGACTTTGATGAGGTGATCCATAAGCTCATCACCCATCTCCTCCAGACGTGCCTTGAAGATAGCATGAGCCTGCTCGTTGATCATACTCTGGAAATTGACCGGCGTAAGGCGGCCTATCATCTCCTGTGGCAGATCAAGCTGAAGATTGAAATATTTATATACTGTTTCAATTGTCCCCTGCCAATCCCATTCGTGAGGTGAAACCTTCTCAATGGCATAGGCGGCGGCGATGTCCTCAACCGTCTCATCGAGCATTTCCAGAAAACTCTCACGAATATCCTGACCGGCCAGAATTTCACGTCGCTGGGTGTAAATAACCTCGCGCTGTTTATTCATGACATCATCATATTCAATGAGATGCTTGCGAATATCAAAGTTATGCGCCTCCACTTTCTTCTGGGCATTTTCAATCGACCGGGAGATCATGCTGTGAGTAATAGCCTCACCCTCTTCAATTTTGAGGAGATCCATAATTTTGGAGACACGCTCCGAGCCGAAAATACGCAGCAGATCATCTTCCAGTGACAGGTAGAACTTTGAAGAGCCTGGATCGCCCTGACGACCGGAACGACCTCGAAGCTGATTGTCAATCCGGCGCGATTCGTGCCGTTCCGTCCCCAGGATGTGAAGACCGCCTAGAGCAATAACCTCTTCATGTTCGGTGAGACATTCGGCTTTGTATCTTGCCACCACCGCTTCATACTCCTCGTCGGTAGATTCCGGATTGGCTCGCCGCCACTGCTTGGCCAGGGCATCTGGATTGCCTCCCAGCACAATGTCCGTGCCTCGACCAGCCATATTGGTGGCAATCATGATGGCACCCTTGCGACCGGCCTGAGCTACGATTTCAGCCTCACGTTCATGCTGTTTGGCATTGAGGACGCTGTGTGGAACACCCTGGAGCTTCAAGAGTTCTGAAAGTACTTCCGACTTTTCAATTGAAATGGTACCGACAAGGCAGGGTTGACCGGCGGCATAATGATCTTTGATATCCTCGATGACCGCTTTGAATTTTTCCATCTCAGTCTTATAAATGACATCCGGGGCATCCGGGCGGATAAGCGGTCTGTTGGTCGGGATAACAGATACGTCCAGCTTGTATATTTTATGGAATTCCTCCGCTTCAGTATCTGCAGTACCGGTCATTCCTGACAGTTTTTTGTACATGCGGAAATAGTTCTGGAACGTGATAGTTGCCAGTGTCTGGTTTTCGTTCTCAATTTTGACACCCTCTTTGGCCTCAATCGCCTGATGCAGACCGTCAGACCAGCGACGACCCGGCATGAGACGACCGGTAAACTCATCAACAATCATTACTTCGCCATCTTTCAGAACGTAATCGACATCACGTTTGTACATGGCGTGGGCACGCAGCGCCTGGTTGACATGATGAAGAGTTTCTATGTTGCGGGGATCATAAAGATTATCTACCTTGAGCAGTTTCTCAACTTTCAGAACTCCCTGCTCGGTTAACGACGCACTTTTTGCCTTTTCATCGATGGTAAAGTCGCCAGTATACTGTTTTCGCTTGCCGGAAAGTGTGTTCGCTTCGACTTCAATCACTTCACCCTTTACCAGCCTGGGAATGATTGCGTTAATGATGTAATATTTGTCCGTTGAATCCTCTGTTGGACCGGAAATAATCAGCGGAGTACGGGCTTCGTCAATCAAGATGGAGTCAACCTCATCCACAATGGCGTAGTTAAAGCCGCGCTGAACGTAATCATCCAGTGAAAACTTCATGTTATCGCGCAGATAATCGAAGCCGAACTCGTTGTTTGTGCCATATGTGATATCTGCGGCGTAGTTAACCCGGCGCTGGTCATCGTCGATGCCATGGACGATGATACCTACCGTCAAGCCGAGGAAATTGTATAGACGCCCCATCCATTCGGAGTCGCGCTTTGCGAGATAATCATTAACCGTGACAACATGAACCCCTTTACCGGAAATGGCGTTGAGGTAGGCGGGGAGGGTGGCAACAAGGGTCTTTCCTTCACCGGTTTTCATCTCAGCTATTTTCCCGGAATGGAGCACCATACCGCCTATCAACTGGACGTCAAAGTGACGCATCCCGAGGAGACGTTTGCCCCCCTCACGGCAGACGGCAAATGCTTCCGGAAGCAGTGAATCGAGCGATTCCCCCTTTGCGTAACGCTCTTTGAATTCGGCGGTTTTAGCGGTCAGTTGCTCATCTGAAAAGGTAGAGATGGAAGCTTCAAGAGAATTGATCTTTGCCACAATCGGCCACATTTTTTTAAGTTCGCGTTCGTTCTTGCTGCCAATAAACTTCTTTATAATGGAACTGAACATTTAGAATATCTCCAGGGTGTTAAATGTGTGAAAAATAGCACGACACGATAACACAACTCATAATAGCGCTCAATAAAAAAGGACGAGGAATTCGACCGGGTGTGCGACCAAAAGGGTGAAATGCTTTAAAACCCCAAGTTTTTGATTTTACCCCGCGTTTTAATCGTTCCCACGCTCCAGCGTGGGAACGCATCCCCGGACGCTCTGGCGTCCCGTTGCACTGGCACGCCAGATCGTGTTTTTCAGCCTTCTGGTACTTGGTATTTACAGCGCCAAACCGATGAGGTGTAACTCGCCCAATAGCTTGATAGTGCTTCATCGCTGGCGAGTGATACAAGACACGACGCTGGAGCGTCACAGGCTTCGTTCCCACGCTGGAGCGTGGGAACGATAAAATTGGACAATGATTTTCGGAGGCGTTGAAGGATTAATATGAAAGTTCTTCTTTTTTTGCATACCCCAGTTATTTCTTGCAAATCAGCGATTAAATAATTAAATTGCAAGAAAACCGACCAAAGTCAGGAAACAATATGATAAACAGGCTTATGTGGCAACCTATCTTGAGCGGGATGTGCGTAATCTGACTTCGGTGCGTGACCTGATCACCTTTCAACGCTTTCTACGTCTCTGTGCGGCGCGAACCGGTCAATTGCTGAACCTGTCATCGCTGGCAACAGACTGCGGCATATCGCAAAGCACCGCCACCGCATGGTTGAGCATTCTGGAGGCCAGTTACATTGTCTTTCGGCTAACGCCTCATTTTGCCAATTTTGGCAAGCGCCTGGTAAAAACCCCCAAACTTTATTTTCATGACTCAGGTCTGGCGGCATTTCTGATGGGCATCCAGACTCCGGAACAGCTTGCCACCCATGCGGTTCGGGGGGCGCTGTTTGAAACCATGATTGTAGCTGAATATCTACGGGAACGCTGGAATCGAGGGGACGTTTCAAATCTCTACTTCTGGCGGGACAGCAGCGGCAACGAAGTTGATTTGCTGCTGGATGAAGCTGGCCTCCTCCGTCCGGTGGAGATAAAGTCGGGTCAGACGGTTGCCTCGGATATGTTCAAAACATTGAAGAAATGGCAGATAATTTCCGGATCAACAGCGGAGCCGAGCCTGGTTTTTGGTGGCGAAGCTTTATATATTCGGAGCGGTGTGAGAGTCAGCGGGTGGCGGGAGATGCTTACCCTTTGCGGAACAGATGCACAGCCGTGGCCTTAATCAACGCATAGACGGTGTTGGTTGGTTTTAACCCCAACAGCGCAAGCGACTGGTTGGTTATAGAGGCGACAAGTGTGAAACCGCAGTCTAGGTACACCTTGTTGAAAAGCCCGAAAGGGACAATTCTGACTACCTTGCATGGAAAGACATTTCGGGCGCTTGTGTGCCGGTTGGGATCAGTGGTAGTAACAACCACGTGATCGGGATGGATACAGAGAGTCACTCTTCCTCCGGGAGAACCTTCTCCAGGAATTTCCATTGTCTGATTTCCGATTGCCAGCTTGAGCAGCCCACTGCCCGCTTCTCTGATGAATCCGGAATAGACGTTTTCCATCCCTACAAAGTTGGCAACAAATTCGTTTACCGGTTTACTCATCACATCCGAAGGGGTGCCTGACTGGACAATACAGCCATGCTGCATCACCACCATTTGATCCGCCAACCGAAGCGCCTCCACCTGGTCGTGGGTTGTTATGATCGCCGCCGTGCCTGAGTCACGAAGTACAAGCTCCAGATCCTCCGTCAGAGCCTGGCGTGTCGGCGGGTCAAGCGCAACGAACGGCTCGTCCAGTAAAATGATCTCCGGTCTGGTGACAAAAGCACGTGCCAGGCTGGTTCGCTGCGCCTCTCCACCGGAAATTTTGCGCGCAGAGCGCCCGGACAGGTGGGCTATTTTAAAGTGGTCAAGGCTCGCTCCGACCAATTCGCGAATTTCTTGACCAGGAAGCCCCCTGATTTTCAGGCCGGATGCCACATTCTCAAACACGGTGGTATCGAAGAGGAGCGGTTCCTGGAAAACCATGGCCAGCTTGCGCCGGTATGAGGTCGCGCCACTCTCATAATTCAGAAGTGCGCCCCTGAAGGTGATATGGCCTGACGTGGGGCGGAGGAGGCAGGCGATGCTGAGCAGGAGGCTCGATTTTCCAGAGCCGTTCGGACCGATGAGTGCCATGGTTTCGTTCTCATTAATTGAGAAAGAGGGGACGCGCACGACCTCAACTCCTCCCCGTGCAACAATCAGATCACGTACTTCCAGGAGTGGCGTGGAGTTGCTGCTCATTGCAACAGCCACAATCGATGTGTAACGCCTTTGAAGATCAGCATCATTACAGTCCCAGCGACTCCGGTTTTTTACCGGCATCAGGGAAGAAGAGCGGCGCGCCGAACTTCTCGACGCCAAAAGTGCGGATGATCTCCTGAGCCTTCTTTGCTACCATGAAATCGGCAAAAGCCTTGCCTCCCTCGGCATTCACCTTGGGCCATTTGACAGTATTAAGTTCGATAACGTGATAAATATTGAGCAGTTTACCATCACCCTCAACCAGAATTTCAAGCCCGAGTCCTTTTTTCAGTGACAGATAAGTGGCGCGGTCAGTTAGCGTATACCCCCTCTTTTCAGCGGCGACGTTAAGAGTCTGCCCCATGCCGAGGCCGGTCTGCTGATACCACTTCTGTCCTTCAGGACTGATACCGGCGGCTTTCCAGAGTCCCTTTTCTTTTGCATGAGTGCCGGAATTATCACCACGGGAAGC
>CAIMXI010000345.1 GCA_903845365.1 uncultured Geobacteraceae bacterium
AGCAGGCCTTTTCCGAGCTACACTTATGGATCGCGCAATAAGTCACTCATATCGATGGTATATTTTTGCAATGTGCAGTTTCACGTACGTTATTTCCGGTTTCTGGCGTGTCTCCAACGCGGTGATAGCGGGTGATCTTGCGCGCGACCTTTTGCTCTCTCCCGAAGTTCTTGGGTTATTGGGAGGTGCATTTTTCTATGCATTCGGATTGGCACAACTGCCGATGGGGCTCATGCTTGATCGTTTCGGCCCTCGTATCGTCATCACACTGTTGACAAGTATTGGTGCCGCAAGCGCCGTGGTTTTCGCCATCGCAGGGAATGAAACCGTTGCAGTACTTGCCCGTGCCGGCATCGGATTTGGAATGGCTGCGGTTCTGATGGGTTCTCTTAAAATACTCACGACTTGGTTCTCACCTCATGAATTTGCCACCTTGTCTGGGCTCATTATCGCCATTGGCAATCTTGGTGGTATTGGAGCCACAACACCTCTGGCGTGGCTGAGTGATAAATATGGCTGGCGTGGTGCCTGTGGTGTCATGGCAGGTGTAACTGCACTGCTGGCAGTCGGTATGTATCTTGTCGTACGGGACAGACCTCCATCGTCGAATGGATCTATTCCGATTGCCCACCCTTCTGCTCATACAATCGGAGCGGGATTACGCACTGTATTCAGCAGTGGCGCTTTCTGGTGTCTGGCTCCGCTCGGGTTCTCCTCTTATGGAGCATTGATTACGGCACAAGGATTATGGGGAGTACCTTACTTAGTGGACACTTACGGCATGAGTAAAGCATCTGCCAGTAGTATTCTCCTGGCCATTCCGGTTGGGGTTGTCTGTGGAGCGCCGCTCTGGGGACGTTGGTCTGATAAGCTTGCTCGGCGTAAACCTCTCGTTTTGGTAGGACTAGGCATGATGTTGCTGTTCTTTTCCAGCCTGGTACTACACCTGCCGCTCACATACTGGGGTTTAACGATACAGTGCTGGTTGCTCGGATTTAGCAGCGCAGCTCTTTATATTTTGTACACCCAGGTAAAAGAGACCTTTTCGATATCTATGGCGGGTACTGCTCTAACGGCACTTAATTTTTTCGTAATCCTTGGTGCAGCAGTCTTCCAGCAGTTGACCGGATTCATCCTCGGTCTTTGGAAAACAGCCGACCGTGTCACTCTTCCACTTGCCTCCTACCAGTGGGGTTTTGGGACTTCAGCTCTCTTACTGGCACTTTCCTTGACAGTATATGGTTTCTGTCGTGATACGCATCCCGGAAAACATCCCTGACCAAAGCGATCAACTAGATTATCGTTGCTGAATAGGCAGATACACATCAATAAGCTGTCTTCCTCCGAAACTTCAGGAGGGAATTTGACCCGCTGGAAAAACAGAGGAAAATCCCGTCTTATTTCTCCGCTTTGGGGGAACCACTCTTCAAATAAAAGCCTTACCGTTTCACCAAGCGCGTCATCAGAACCGACATGACGAAGCACCGCACACCTTCCGCCTGTTATTGTATTGCTGGCAATGCCATTTTGATGGTTGCCAGCGAATTGGTAAGTTGCTACGCAACCCCATCGATCTCTTGTGCTACTCAAGCCGCCCCACAGTGTCATCTGGACAGTCGAACGGAATATAACCTAGGAATTTGATAATACTTGGATTATATTGCAGTTCTGGTTCGGTGCCAGACGGATATCGAATGGTATAAAACAGCACGCGGTTACGTACAGAGAAGAATGCAATCGAGTCCGATGTTGCTCTGATCCTCAACATATTTCTAACAAAAATCAGCAACTATCAACTTGTCACCCCGCTGAAAAAGCAAATTCACATCAACCTTGTCCAGCCATTAATCGTTGCCTTTTGCGTCACATTTGTTGTAATAAGAGACATCAAATCATCGGGGGAGTGAACCCGCTATACGCAATTTTCTGCTTGAATCATTTCACCTAAGTTACCTGAACACAGCATTGTGACACTGTTCAAAGCAATTCCGATTGAATACGGCGCTTACGGGTAATGCGCCCCCGTAAATCGATACGGAATAGTATCGTCAAAATCAATAAAGGTAGTGTGATTATGTACTACAACGAGGAATTTGAAACACTGCCGCGGCCCGCGTTGGAAGCACTGCAGCTTAAACGGCTTCAGGCGGCAATAGAGCGGGTTTATGCACATGTTCCCTTTTACCGGGACACTTTCAACGCAGCAGGCATCAAGCCGGGTGATATGAAGTCGCTGGACGACCTTGAGCGCCTGCCGTTCACCACCAAGCAGAACATGCGTGATTCCTATCCTTACGGTCTCTTTGCAGTGCCGATGGAGGAAATAGTCCGCATTCACGCGTCAAGCGGCACCACGGGAAAGCCTACAGTGGTCGGTTACACCCGCAAGGATATCGATATCTGGTCCGAATTGATGGCCCGCTCATTTGTTTCTGCCGGAGCAGGTAAAGACGACATCATTCACAACGCCTACGGATACGGATTGTTCACCGGAGGCCTTGGAGCGCATTACGGCGCAGAGCTACTGGGGGCATCGGTTATTCCAATATCAGGAGGCAATACCAAGCGTCAGCTTATGATCATGCAGGACTTCGGCTCATCTGTTCTCACCTGTACACCATCGTATGCTCTTTTTATGGCGGAAGAGGCCAGGGCTGAAGGGATAAATTTCAAAGATCTCCGTCTGAAAGTCGGTATCTTCGGTGCGGAGCCGTGGTCGGAGGCCATGCGCGACGAAATTGAGGCAAAACTTAATCTTGATGCTATCGACATTTACGGCCTGTCCGAAATTATGGGACCGGGTGTCGCTATTGAATGTATTGAGGCCAAGCGCGGACTCCATATATGGGAAGATCATTTCATTCCTGAGATCATAGACCCTGATACCGGTCATCGTGTAGCAGAAGGTGAACGTGGTGAACTGGTCATCACTACCATCACAAAACAGGGAATTCCGCTGATCCGCTATCGCACCAGGGATATCACAAGCATCATCTATGAGCCATGCATCTGCGGTCGGACTCACGCCCGTCTCACCCGCATGAGCGGTCGTTCCGACGACATGCTCATTATCCGTGGCGTAAACGTGTTCCCCTCCCAGATCGAGTCGATCCTGATCGGCATTGAAGGAGTTGAGCCACACTACCTGCTTGTTGTCGATCGTGTGGAGAACCTTGACACGCTGGAAGTGCATGTTGAGGTTGATGAGCGTATTTTTTCTGATGAGATCAAGATTCTGCAGAGGCTTGCCAAGCGGATCGAGAAGGAGATCAAGGACAAGCTCGGCATCACATGCAGCGCAAGACTTGTAGAGCCGAGGAGCATTCAGCGGAGCGAAGGCAAGTCCACGAGGGTAATTGACAGACGCAAACTGTAGCTGTGAAGCGTGCAGACAAGGGAGTTAGCTCATGAAAGTCGAACAGATATCCATTTTTATTGAAAACAAATCAGGGCGATTGGCAAAAATTGCCCGCATTCTCAGCGAAGGCGGAGTAAACATTCGTGCGCTGTCACTGGCAGATACATCCGATTTTGGCATCCTTCGTCTGATCGTAAACGATGTTGAAAAAGCAAAGTCCGTATTAAAAGGGAGTGGCTTTACGGTCAACAAAACCGAGGTGGTGGCTGTCGAGGTACCTGATCGACCCGGCGGCCTGTCCCACATTCTAAATGTTCTGGATGCCGGGCAGATCAATGTTGAATATATGTACGCCTTTGGTGAGCGCAGTGGTGGCAACGCCGTGATCGTCTTCCGTTTTGACGATACCGATAGAGCCATAGAGACGCTCTCCGACAGCGGTGTACACATTCTTGAGGGTGAACGTCTGTACAGTATGTAAAAAAACTTTTTTTGGGAGGCTGTTAAGTATGAAGAAACGATTCGTTGTAGCGTGCTGTCTGTTGTGTATTTCTCTCTTGTCCGCCCCGGTATCCTTTGCAGCAGCCGGTGCCATAAGGATCGGCGGGCTGTTTGCGGTAACCGGTCCGGCCGCTTTTCTTGGCGAACCGGAACGCAACAGCGCTAAAATGGTTGTTGATGAGATTAACGCCGCCGGAGGCATAAAAGGGCGCAAGCTTGAGCTGGTAACGTATGACACTGCCGGTGATGCCACCAAGGCGGTTCAGTTGGCCACCAAATTGATCAGGGATGACAAGGTTGTTGCGATTATCGGACCCAGCACCACCGGCGAATCCATGGCTGTTATTCCGGTCGCCGAGAAAGAACAAATACCTCTGATTTCCTGCTCGGCCGGGATAAAAATAACCGATCCTCTAAAAAAATGGATCTTCAAAACGGCCCAGAATGACACCCTGGCGGTTGGCAGAATCTTTGAACAGCTTCAGAAACAAAAACTTACCAAGGTCTCAATCCTGACGGTTTCTGACGGCTTCGGCTCGTCAGGGCGCGAACAGCTCAAAGCCCAGGCTGCCACGTTCGGAATTGCAATTGTCTCCGATGACACCTACAGCCCCAAGGATACGGACATGACTTCCCAGCTTACCAAAATCCGTGGCATAAAGCCGGACGTGATAATCTGCTGGGGAACCAACCCGGGACCGGCCGTCATAGCCAAAAATGCAAAACAGCTTGGTTTGAAAATACCGCTCTACATGAGCCACGGAGTTTCATCGAAAAAGTTCATCGACCTCGCCGGGGACGCTGCTGAAGGGATCAGACTGCCGTCTGGAAAAGTGCTGGTTGCTGATGTTCTGCCGGCTTCAGACCCGCAGAAAAAATCGTTGTTAGCCTTTGTCAAGGATTACCAGAATCATTTCAAAACCGAAGGCGATCACTTTGGCGGACATGCCTGGGATGCCGTCATGCTGCTGAAAGGAGCCTTTGAAAACGGCGCAAATACTCCTGCTGCCGTCCGTGATCAACTGGAGAAAACCAAGCAGTTCCATGGCATCGGCGGCACATTTAACTATTCATCGCATGATCATGCCGGTCTGGGTAAGGAGGCTTTTGTACTGGTTGAAGTGAAAAACAAGGATTGGGTAATCGTAAAATAACCTGCAATAAATAAAATTTTCGTGGGGGCGAACTGTCGTTCGCCCCCACATTTATGAGGTACAATGCAGTTCGATCAGCTTCTCCAGTATCTCCTTTCCGGCCTCTCAACCGGTGCCATTTATGCACTGATCGGCATCGGATTTTCGATCATCTACAACGCCACCGGAATCATAAACTTTGCCCAGGGTGAGTTTGTCATGCTGGGCGGCATGTTGACGCTCCTGTTTCTGGAGACCTGTAAACTCCCTTTGTGGGCGGCAATCCCCTGTGCGATATCCGTTGCCACGGCATCAGGCATTCTGTTTGAAAGATTGGCAATTCGTCCGCTGCGCCAGCCCACCCCCATCAATCTGGTAATCATTACCATCGGCGGCAGTATCCTGATCCGCGGTCTTTCCATGCTGCTGTGGGGTAAGGATACCCACGCCATCCCCCCCTTTTCCGGAGAAGAGCCGATTGCCGTAGGAGGCGCTACGATCCTCCCCCAGCACCTCTGGATATTGGGGATTACCCTGCTTATCATTGCGGCCAATAAATTCTTTTTCTACTACACTGTCAGCGGCAAGGCCATGCGAGCCTGTGCCTACAACCGGCGTGCTGCCGGTCTCGTAGGGATCGATGTCCGCCGCATGGTTCTGTTCTCGTTCATCATCAGCTCCGCAATGGGCTCGGTGGCCGGAATCATAGTCGCCCCCTTGACCATGACCGCTTATGATGTCGGTGTCATGCTCGGTTTAAAGGGCTTTTGTGCCGCCATCATCGGCGGCATGAGCAGCGGTGGCGCCACCGTAGTCGGCGGCCTGGTCCTGGGAGTTCTGGAGTCTCTGGGGGCCGGCCTCATCTCATCAGGCTACAAGGACGCCATTGCCTTTATCATTCTGCTCCTGATCTTGTTTATACGGCCTCAAGGGCTCTTCGGCAAAGCGCAGAGCGAGAGGGTCTAGCCGATGAATCGCGACCTGATCAAATTTCTGGCGTTTGCCACCCTGATTCTGGCAACGCCGCAGGTCTTGAGTGGCAGTTATCTGATGAACGTGCTGCTGTTTGTCGGTATCCACACCATGCTGGCCATCGGTCTTAACCTTCTCCTGGGGTATGCCGGCCAGATTTCACTCGGCCATGCCGGATTTTTCGGGCTGGGTGCCTACCTCTCCGGAATCCTGACCGCTACTTATGGCTGGAACCCCTGGCTGGCCATGCCTCTGGCTGCCTCAGTTGTCGGTGGATTAGCGTTTTTGATCGGCTTCCCGATCCTCAAGCTTAAGGGGCATTATCTCGCCATGGCAACTCTTGGAATGGGAATCATCATGTACATCATCTTCAACGAAACCATCGGATTGACCGGAGGCCCATCCGGTTTGTCTGGTATTCCCGCGATATCCATTGGCAGCCTGGCCTTTGACAGCGATCAAAAAAACTTCTACCTGATCTGGTCCTTTACGCTCGGCATGACTCTGCTGACCCTGAACCTTACTAACTCACGGATAGGGCGGGCTCTGCGGGCCGTCCACGATTCGGAGGTGGCGGCGCAGGTTCTGGGAATCAATGCCCGTCTGCTCAAGGTTCAGATTTTCGCCCTTTCGGCGGTGATTTCTTCCATAGCAGGCACTCTTTACGCCCACACCATGACATTTATTTCTCCGACATCCTTCGGGTTCAACTTCTCGGTAGAACTGCTTACCATGGTGGTCATCGGAGGGTTGGGGAGTATCTACGGTTCTTTTCTCGGCGCGGCGCTGCTGACCCTGCTGCCCGAATTCCTGCGGGGAGCTCAGGACTATGACATCATTATCTACGGGGCTCTGCTAATGGTGATGGTGAAATACATGCCGGGCGGTCTGGTTCGGGGCGTACCCGATCTTTTCAGGAAACTGCTGAAAAAGAGAGGTGCCAGGCATGCTTGAAGTTTCCGGCATCACCCAGATATTCGGCGGCGTCACGGCTCTCGAGGCTGTATCCTTCGACATCAGGAAGGGTGATATTACCGGCGTAATCGGCCCCAACGGTGCCGGCAAGACGACGCTCTTTAACATCATCAGCGGAATTTACACCCAGACATCCGGTCGCGTCATGCTCAACGGAACTGATGTGACCGGACTGCCTCCAGAAAAACTCGCCATGCTCGGTATGGTGCGCACCTTTCAGAATATCGAGCTGTTCGGCGGCATGACAGTTATGGAAAACGTCATGGTCGGGCTGCATACCCGGAGTAAAAGCGGGCTGTTGGCCTGTTCATTGCGCTTGCCATGGAGCAGAAAGGAAGAACATCGTATACGTGCAGGCGCTCAAAAATGGCTGGAGTTCACCGGGATCTCAGAATTATCGGATGTGACTGCAGGTAACCTCTCATTCGGCAAAGGACGTTTACTGGAAATTGCCCGGGCTCTGGCTGTTGAGCCTGGAATCATCCTGATGGACGAGCCGGCGGCCGGCCTCAACAGCCAGGAGACAGTAGAACTGGCGTGTTTAATTCGGCAAATCCGTGATCTGGGCATCACCGTGGTACTGGTTGAGCACGACATGGAATTGGTCATGGATATCTGCGACCGGATAGTTGTTCTCAATCTTGGCGTCAAACTGGCCGAAGGCACACCGGGCGAGATTCAGAAAAACCATGAGGTTATTGCCGCATATCTGGGGGATGTTGACTGATGCTGCGCCTCAAAAAGATAAATACCTACTACGGCAAGGTACACGCCCTCAAAAACGTAACTCTGTTTTTGGCTGAAGGAGAGATCGTCACACTGATCGGCGCTAACGGAGCCGGCAAGACTACCATTTTAAACACTATTTCCGGTGTGATTCCGGCATCTTCCGGCGAAGTACTCTTTAACGATTGCCAGGTCACCGCACTTCCTCCGGATCGGATAGTCAGGCTGGGGATTTCACAAGTTCCGGAGGGGCGTCAGGTATTCAAGCCGTTGTCTGTAGAGGATAATCTCGATCTGGGTGCCTACCTGCGCTACATCAACGGGGAAAGCAAGGTGTCCATCCGCGAGGATATGGTTCAGGTGTTCAATCTGTTTCCACTTCTTCAGGAACGCCGTAAACAGCTTGCCGGCACTATGTCGGGAGGTGAACAGCAGATGCTGGCTATCGGCAGGGCGCTGATGGCAAAGCCGAAACTTCTGCTTCTGGATGAGCCGTCCATGGGATTGGCGCCGCTGATTGTGCAGGAGATTTTCCGGGTGTTGAATCAACTGCGTCAGGAAAATGGTACTACTATCCTGCTGGTCGAGCAGAACGCCAGGGCGGCACTTAAACTTGCAGATCGGGGATATGTTCTGGAAACCGGCAAGATTATTCTGGAAGGATCATCGGTGGAACTGATGGAGAATGCCGATGTCAAACGGGCCTATTTAGGTAAGGACAGGGGCCTGCCATAAATAACGGCACCGGCGACATTGGCGGATTTACCTCATTTACAGTAGTACCGCCGTAATTAATGCACCGGGGATCTACGCTGTGAAAGGATTGTAAACTATGCATAATTTTTTCGAATTTACTCGTCATAAGACCGGATACCGACAGGAGACCCTGGCCGGAGTAACCACATTCCTTACCATGGCCTACATCATTATCGTCAACCCTGCCATTTTAGAAAACGCTGGTATTCCGCGCGGCCCTTCAGTTACGGCCACTATCCTGGCAGCTGTCTTCGGTACAACCGTCATGGCGTTCTGGGCGCGCCGCCCCTTTGCCATAGCCCCGTACATGAGCGAGAATGCCTTTATCGCCTTCGTCGTGGTCAAGGTCATGGGTTACACGTGGCAGGTGGCGCTGGGCGCCGTGTTCATTGCCGGGGTACTCTTTGCCCTGTTAACGGTCTTCAAAATTCGCAGTTGGCTGGCCGAGTCGATCCCCATGTCCCTTAAAGCAAGCTTTGCAGTGGGTATCGGTCTGTTTTTGACCTTTATCGGCCTGAACGAAACCGGACTGGTCGTGCTGGGCGTTCCAGGAGCACCGGTTCGCCTTGGCAACATCGCCCAGCCGTCCGTGCTGCTGGCGGTTGCCGGTTTCATGCTGGTGATAGTCCTGCTTGCCAGAAGGGTTCACGGCGCCTTGGTGATCGGCATTCTCGCCACCACGATAGGTTCTATAATTGCAGGCATCACCCCGCTACCGGCCAGCATCGTCAGCCTGCCGCCGTCGCTTGAGCCGATCATGTTAAAGCTGGATATTGCCGGAGCACTGACACCCCAATTTTTCCCAGTGTTATTAGGAGGAATCGCATGGAAACATTAGAGGCAATCAAAACCAGAAGAAGTATCAGGAAATTTTCAGACCAACCAGTTGAACCAGAAAAGCTACAGGCAGTTCTGGAAGCAGTACGTCAAGCGCCCTCTTGGTCAAATTTACAATGCTGGCAACTTGTTATTGTGGAGAGTCAGGAAAGCCGAGATAAAATCAGCGAGCTTTCTTTCGTTGAATCTTTCTTTGCTACCTATGGCTACAAAACAAATCCAGCCCAAAAAGCGCTGGCTCAAGCACCAGTAGTAATTATAGCCTGTGCAGACCCTGTGAAATCAGGCAATTTACATGATCAGCAGTATTATTTGGCAGATATGGGGATTGCCTCGGAGAATCTTATGCTGGCTGCACATGACCAAGGACTGGGCACTGTCTTTGTTGGGGTATATCATGAGGAACAGATCAAGGCTTTGCTTGGAATACCAGATAACATTAAAATCGTAGGTCTTTTCCCACTTGGCTATCCTGCCGGTGAAGCAAAGGGCGGTCCATCACGCAAACAGTTGAGTGACTTTGTCCATTACGGCAAATGGTAGTCGAGTAATCTAGGACTAGCAAATCTTCCCGAAATGCTGGGCGCCCGCTCAGCCTTGATCACATAAGGATCACACCATGAAGTTTCTCATTGCGCCTGACTCCTACAAAGAATGCCTGACGGCAATGGAAGTTGCGACCGAGATAGAAGCTGGCTTCCGTGAGATCTATCCTGACGCCGAATATGTCAGGCTGCCTATGGCAGATGGGGGTGAAGGGACAGTCGCAGCGATGGTTGCAGCTACCGGTGGCAGGGTCATCGAGAAGGAGGTAACCGGACCATTAGGTGAACAGGTCAAAGCCTTTTATGGTATTACCGGTGATGGCAATACCGCTATCATTGAAATGGCGGCAGCCAGCGGACTCGCACTGGTTCC
>CAIMXI010000346.1 GCA_903845365.1 uncultured Geobacteraceae bacterium
CTTCACGATCGATCTTGGCCAGGTGGAATTTTGCCAGGGAGTTTTCCAGGCTTCCGGACTAGATGGTGAGCCGCTCCGGAAGTTGCGTGAAGCGGTGTCGCGAAAAGACAGCTCGGCGGTAGCTTCCATCCTCAAGGAGCATCCTGTTTCACCAGAATCGGCTCGTGAAATAAGCGCGCTGCCACGTCTTTTCGGCGGACAGGATGTACTGAAAACAGCGCAGGAGATTGTGACCAACCCCCGTTCGTCCGCTGCGCTCGATAATCTGCAGCAGGTTCTGGCGATCCTCGATATTCACGGTGTTACCGATTTTCTCTCAGTCGACCTTGGGGAGACACGGGGTCTTGATTATCACTCAGGGGTCACCTTTGAAGGCTTTGTCTCCGGTTTTGGCGAGCCGGTCTGCAGTGGTGGTCGTTACGACAACCTTATCAGCGGGTACGGCTTTGATGCGCCGGCAACAGGTTTCACCTTCAATCTGCTTAATCTTCTGCAGACGGTAGAGCGACGCCCCGACCTGCAACGCTGCGCTGCTACTGACTTTTTACTCTTCAATACCTCGGACGACCGTCGCAACGTCCTGCAAATTGCCCGGCGACTCCGCTCGCTCGGGTATACCACAGCTCGCGACATCATAAGGCGCGACTATGCCCAGTCGCTTGAATACGCACAGAAAATGAACATCCGCTGTATGCTTGTTATCGGAAGCAACACAGATATGTACCAGGCCGTCCGCAGTAGTGACAGCGGTACGGTCTCGATTGCGAGCAGTATGATTGACCTACCAGGATTAATGAACCATATCGAAGAAAGCCGGGGAGAAAACTGAACATGGCAAACGTAGTTGTTGTAGGCGCCCAATGGGGCGATGAGGGAAAAGGGAAGGTTGTCGATATTTATACTGAATATGCTGATGATGTCGTCCGATATCAGGGGGGGAACAACGCCGGGCACACCCTGGTGGTCGGCGACGAGAAGATCGTTCTGCACCTGATTCCTTCAGGCATTCTGCACGAGGGTAAACGCTGCATCATCGGCAATGGTGTAGTCCTTGACCCGGAAGTGTTCATCAGGGAGATTACCAAACTCAAGGAGTCAGGTCGGATCAAGGATGACTCCGCTCTCCTGTTGTCCGAGTCGATGCACATTATCATGCCGTACCACAAACGGATTGATATCGCTCGCGAGGCAAAAAGCGGCGACAAAAAAATCGGCACCACCGGTCGCGGCATCGGTCCATGCTACGAAGACAAGATCGGCCGCCGTGGCATCCGTCTGATGGATCTGATCGATGCCGATACCTTCGCCGGTAAACTGAAAGAGTTTCTGGTAGAGAAGAATTTCCTCCTGGAGAACTTCCTCGGAGAAACTCCGTGCAGTTATGACGAAATTTTCGCCGAATACCAAGGGTATGCCAACGTGCTACGCCGCTACGTTGCCGACACATCGCTGATCCTCAACAATGATCTTAAAGCCGGCAAAAAGGCGCTTTTTGAAGGCGCTCAAGGGACTCTGCTTGATATCGACCACGGCACCTATCCGTTTGTCACGTCGTCGTCAACCTGCTCCGGTGGCGCCTGCACCGGTTCCGGAGTCAGCCCGCGTGTAATTGACGAAATCATCGGCATATCGAAAGCGTACGTGACCCGTGTCGGCAGCGGCCCATTCCCGACCGAACTGACCGATAGCGTTGGCGAAGAGATCCGCAGGATCGGTGCCGAATTCGGCGCGACAACCGGTCGTCCGCGCCGCTGCGGCTGGTTTGACGCGATGGTTATCCGCTATGCAGTCCGGGTAAACGGCCTGACCGGCATCGCCCTGACCAAACTCGATGTCCTGTCAGGATTCGACAGCATCAAGGTCTGCACCGGCTATACCTGTAACGGTAAAACGCTCGAAACCCTCCCGGCTCAGTTGGAACTGTTTGAAAAGTGCCAGCCGGTCTACGAAGAGCTCCCCGGTTGGAAGGAGGATATTACCGCCGCCACAACCTTTGCGGAACTGCCGGCAACGGCGCAGTCTTATGTAAAGCGGCTGGAAGAGCTGGCCGGCTGCCCAATCGTACTGGTCTCAGTCGGCCCCAGGCGCGATCAGACGATTACCATCAGGAATCCATTTGCCTGATTTTTTTGAAGTATATTGATAAAACGTAGAAAGGCCGACGTGATTGTCGGCCTTTCTACGTTGTGTTGTGTCGGTACTTGCAGATTCAGAACCCTATTCGAGCCCTTTCATCTGTTTTTTATTGCAGTCAGGACAGATACCGTGGCTGAACAGAGCATCGGAATGATCGGTGATATACTGCTCCAACTGATGCCAACTGTTCTGATCATCCCTGATCTTTTTGCAGTACATGCAGATCGGGATAATCCCCTCCAGTTGACTGATTCGACCTAGCGCCGCTTCAAGTTGATCTACCTGCTCCTTTACAATATCATTACGTCTCTTCAATTCAACATGGTTGCGGACGCGGAGCCTGAGTAGATCGAAATTCACCGGCTTTCTCAGATAATCGATTCCGCCAAGTTCAAGGCCGGCTATTTCAGCCTCCAGGGAATCCTCTCCCGTCAGAAAAAGAATCGGGATGTCGGCATACGCCTCTTCCCCCTTGATAGCCTTGCAGACATCAAAACCACTTAGATCCGGCATCATCACATCCAGAATGATCATATCAGGGGGGCTGCTCTTCACCTGACCGATCGCCTCACAGCCGTTGCTTGCCGTGTTAATATCGTAATCGCCATGTAATGACTTCGTCAGCAATTTGATGTTAATCGGATCATCATCCACTATTAATATTCGGGCTCTGCCGTCCATTTTTGGCTCCTTTATGCTGCTTTTCCTGGAAGTTGCAGGTTCATTACCCGCTTCATCTCAACAATCAAATCCCTCTGTTCCAACGGTTTAGACAGATAGCCGTCAAATCCTTCCGCAAGAAAATGTTCCTTTTCGCCGTGTAACGCATGTGCTGTGAGCGCTATGACCCGTTGATGGTGAGAGGTCCCCTCCTCTTGCGCACGGATGGCGCGGAGCGCATCGTCACCATTCATGACCGGCATCTGTATATCCATCAGGACGAGATCAAACTCACCCCGATCAACTGCTTCCAGGCACTCTTTCCCGTTCTCGGCAGTCACTATATTATGGCCATCCTTGTCAAGGAGCGCTTTGCAATATTTCATATTTACAGGGTTATCTTCAACTAACAGAATCCACAGTGGTGGTGCGTCCCAAAAGTGTTCGGCTAATTGGGCATGGAGTTCAGTTGAGTGAAGTGCGGCCAGGGTAGTAAATGGAAGTTTTACTATGAAGCTGCTGCCAACCCTCTGGGTACTTTCCACGAATATACGGCCACCCATAAGCTCTGCCAGGCGCCGACTGATAGTGAGGCCGAGTCCGGTGCCGCCAAACTGGCGGGTCGTCGAGCCATCCTCCTGAACAAAGGGGTTGAAGACTTTTTCGAGCGCCTCCGCAGAAATACCGATCCCGGTATCGGTAACCGCGATATGAAGAATAATGCTGTCATTATGCCGCTCATGCAGATTAACAGAAATGGTGATGCCACCCTGTTTGGTGAATTTTGCAGCATTACCCAGGAGGTTGTGGAGAATCTGCTTGACCCGAAGCTGATCGCCCATCATCAAGGTGGGGACCTCCTCGGCAATTATGATATCCAGAGAAAGATTCTTGCCGAATATGACCGATTTATGCACCATGGAAACTTCACCGATTGCTCGGCGCAGATCAAATGCCGCCGGCTCTATCGTGACCTTTCCCGCTTCAATCTTTGAGAGGTCAAGAATGTCGTTGACCAGTGACATCATGTTATTGCCTGACAGCTTGAGAGCCGCCACATATTCCTGCTGATCTTTGCTGAGGTCAGTCATCTCCAGTAGATAAGCCATGCCAAGCAAGCCGTTCATCGGGGTGCGGATCTCGTGGCTCATGTTGGCCAGAAACTCACTCTTTGCACGGTTGGCGGATTCGGCGGCCGTTTTGGCCACAAGCAGATCCTGCTCGACCTGTTTTCGCTCGGTGATATCTACAAAAATTACCAGCAGATTACCATCTCCCAGTTCAGCACCGGAGATTGATACTGTTTTAACGGATCCTTCTTTGCAAGTTACGGAGTAATCATTGGGAGTTATAACTGTCTGTCTTTCAACAGCATCTTTAACTGATTCACTCCACATTGCCATAACATCGGCCCGATAGTTCTCTTCGGGGTATGCCTTCATCATCCAGATTTCAACGGTTGGAACATCCTGGATTGTATAACCGAAGGTGTTGGTAAAGCTCTGGTTCTGGTAGATAATGTTACCAAAGGCATCAGACATTGAAAGCGGGATGGGCATCTGGTTGAAAAGTGTCCGGAACTTTTTTTCACTCCGTTTTCGTTCGGTTATGTCGCGAGTAACACCAAGAAACCCCTCAAACTCGCCTTCACTATTGTACATTGAAGAGGCGCTCACTTCGGTAAAGAAGGTGGTGCCATCTTTACGATACTCTTCAAGCTCGTTCAAAAACTTAACAGGAAGTCCATTTTGTACGCTTGCCCGCGCGTTTTCAAGCGCTTCTCCTACCAGTAGTAAAGAATCAGGAGTAAGCGTTTCTGCAAGCGATAATTGCATGGCTTCAGCAGGAGTATAACCGCGTATTTTTTCTACGGAAGGGCTTATATAGGTAAACTCCCCCTCTATATTCATCACCCAGATATTGTCGGATGCGTTATCAGCAAGCATTCGATAGAGTTTTTCACTCTTTTTCAACTCATCTGTCCGCTCCTCCACTTTATGTTCCAGTTCTTCTTTTGACCGAAGCAACTCTTCCCTCTGCTCTAGCAGTGTATCCGCCATTCCGATGAAATTATTGATCAGATGGTCAGTCTCCCTGATTCTGCTGGCTGGCCAGACGACCTTATGATCATCACTCACAAGTTTGAAAGGGAGGTCGCGGGTAATATTGACTAACCTGTCAATGGTAAATATAAAGCGACGGCTCAAGTACTCTGCCAGCGCCAGAGAAATCAGCAGGATCAGGAATAATCTCGTCAGCTTTCCGGTATAGTTGTTATAGAGCACTTTCTGAAACGGCGCTACAGGCTGCTCCAAAACCAGTTTCCATCCAACCAGATCACCAAAAGCTGATTCTGCGATATAATGCGATTTATTCCAGCGCTCCATGATAGACGTATTAGGAGGTAACTCCGGTATCCACTGACTGATTTCTTGGTCAAGACTGGTAATTGTACCTTTGCCCCGAGTAAATGGCGTCATGACCTTCTGGTCGCTGCGATTGGTTATGATGACATTGCCTTCATGATCGAGCAGCGTGAACAACGAGGCATCCCGAGTCAGATTGGCATCAAGGAATTTATGAATCTGGTCAAAGTCAAGAGCACCAAAGACAAAGCCGTTGTACTGATTTTGCATAATCACCGGTGCCATCACAAGAGTTCTCGGCTTGCTGACGCCAATTTTCCCCATAAACACGTTAGACAAAATTGGTTTTTGGGCTCGTTTGATTGCTTTCTGATAAGGGCGGTCAGAAAAATCTATTCCGATAGTGCTCTTGCCTGCCTCGTCAATCTGGGGTGCAAAGGCTTTTGAAATTGCATTCTGATCCACGAAAGCGATACGCTCATAGCTGGGGTCAACTCGTTTCTCGTGTTCCAGAAGTGCCTGCATCTGCGGAGTGGAGAGAGATGAAGCCTCTTTTGCCAGCTCAACCATATCCCTTTTACGGTCTTCAATCCATGAAATCAGGAAGAAACGATCAGCCTTGACTCCTTGGAGCAGCGATAATTTTATCTGCCGATCAGTTGCGGCATAGTCGGCTCTACTGCTGAAGGCTAGCGTGACAAAGGCAGGACAGAGGATAAAAAAGGTCAACAGATTATAGACAATTTCCCGGTACGACACTAACAGCGTGCGCGTTGCCATGGAGTATCCGGTAAAGATGAGGCGGGCAATGAGAGCGTTGGCTATACCGTTTATAGCCTGTTTGGTCATGACGATATTGGTATTGCCTGGCGGAATGTGCATAACGAAATGGTAGAAAAGGTAGACCAGCGGCATGCCGATGGCAAGCCAGTATAACGTGTCGGCCAGTACCATTCCCAGTTTACGGCGGGTCATCAGCCAGCCGACAACTGCGACTTCGGCGGTCATGATGATGATTGCATATGGATGATTCCAGAGAATGTAGGTGTAGCAGGCAATTATGGCGGCTGCAACAATACCTCGCCCAATTCCGAAGAATTGCAATGCCAGCATGGCAAAGATACTGCCGAAGAGGAGATCGATATTAAGAAAAAGGGGAAATTTGAAGTAGTTGCCCGCCAGACCTACGACGATGAAAGTGATGAGGAGCGGAATGCTGTATTTTTGTCTGTCAAGTCTTTCATTGGCTTCCGTGGTCGGCATGGCCTCTCCAAAATATTCTGAAATTGCTCGCCAAATTACCAGTTTTTTATACCGCTTACAACCTTAAACAAAAGGGCGATCCCGAATCGAGACCGCCCTCAATAACTGCAGACTTCATCGAACAAGCTACATTAGCTTGACCGCCATCTGGGCATACTGAAGAAGTATTGAAGGGACGATGCCAGGAATCAGTGTGCCGGCGGCAGCGATAATCAGCGCGAGGGCGACCGGTGCGGTGACCTGCACCCAGTCGAAATCCTCGGTGGATTCCTTGAAATACATGTAAACCATGATACGGAGGTAGTAATAGACCGATGCGGCGCTGTTAAGAACACCGATGACAGCTAACCAGATATACCCTTTTTGGATTGCGCCGGAGAAGAGGTAAAACTTACCGATAAAACCTGCTGCCGGAGGAACGCCGGCGAGCGAGAAGAGAAACAGCGTCATGACAAGAGCCAACAATGGACGTTTGAAACCGAGACCGGCAAAGTCGGAAACATTGCCATTGGTCTCACCCTTTTTAGAGACCAGGATTACAATGGCAAAGGCGCCAATGTTCATGAATGCGTAGGAGAGCATATAGAACAGAATACCCGCCGTGCCGGTACCGTTTCCGGCGGTAAAACCCACAAGGGCATATCCGGCGTGCGCGATAGAAGAGTAGGCAAGAACACGTTTGATATTATCCTGACGCAGGGCTGTGATATTGCCGACCGTCATTGTCAATGCCGCCAGCACCCAGAGTACCTGACTCCACTCGACCTGCAACGTCGGGAGGGCAACGAGGAATATACGAAGCAGAGCTGCAAAGCCGGCAGCTTTGGGGCCTGCAGACATGAAGGCGGTCATCGGTGTCGGTGCACCCTCATAGACGTCAGGCGTCCACATATGGAACGGTGCAGCGGCAATCTTGAAGGCAAAGCCGGTCATCATCAGCAACATACCGGCTACCAGCAGAATATTTGCCGAAGGGAGAGTCATCTGACCGACAACTGTTGCAATCTTGTAAAGACGTGTCGTACCGGTGGCACCGTATATCAGAGCCATTCCGTAGAGCATGAAGCCTGTTGAGAAGGCGCCAAGCATGAAATACTTGAGTCCGGCTTCGTTGGATTTCTTGTTCGCCCGGTTAAATCCGGCAAGGACGTAGAGAGATACCGACATCACTTCGAGACCAAGGAATATCGTCATGAGATCCGTGCCTGACGCCATCAGCATCATGCCGACAACGGTAAAGAGAATCAGTGGATATAATTCACCATGATTACACCCCTCACGCTCCATATAACTGTCAGAGATCAACACCGCTAATCCGGCAGCAACCAGAAACGTCATCTTGAAGAATATCGCAAAATTGTCGAGAACCACAGAACCACTGAAGCTCTCTATGTGGCTGCCCCACCCCGCTCCTACCAGCACCGCCGTCACAACAATACCGGCAAAACTGATGTATGCAAGGTATGATTTCTGTCCGCCAGGATTAAAAACATTGATCAGCAGAAGAGCCATAGCCAGCACGGAGAGCAGAATCTCCGGTAGAATCGGCGTCATGTTGACGGTTGGAATGATCATGTCCATCTAAAATATCCTCCGGTCGGATTGACTCGTTATTTGGTTACTTTGCATCGTGAGAATTAACTGCTGGTGGTGTCTGGCCTGGTTGTCCTGCAGGCATTTCACCCTGATTTGCTTCAGGCATCTGCCCGGTGCCTTGATGGCCGACAGGCATCTGCATCTGATTCATGGCAGGAATCATCTGAGCAGTAACCGGAGCTATGCGCGCCTGAGCGACAAGCTTTTTGATGGCAGGATCCATTTTATCAATGAACGGCTTGGGGTAGAGCCCCATAACAAAGATCATTACCACCAGAGGAACCATGATCGCAATTTCACGACCGTTGAGGTCAAGGAGTTTCTGGTTTTTCGGATTATCAAGCTCTCCAAACATAACACGCTGGAACACCCATAGCATGTAGACAGCCGAAAGTATGACGCCACTCGTTGCCACGACGGTAAACCATCGGAGTTGGCTTTCAAACGCGCCAATCAGAATCAGAAATTCGCCGACAAAACCGTTCGTCCCTGGCAGGCCGACTGAAGAAAAGGTTACAATCATAAATATTGTCGCAAATATCGGCATCTGCTTCGACAAACCGCCAAAATCAGTAATCAGTCGCGTGTGTCGGCGTTCGTAAATAAAGCCGACGATAAGGAACAGCGCACCGGTAGAAATACCATGGTTCAGCATCTGCAGCATGCCGCCGGTTATCCCCTCAGTATTGAAAGCGAACACTCCGAGCATGACAAAGCCAAGGTGGGCAACTGAAGAGTATGCAACCAGCTTTTTCACATCCTCCTGCACCATTGCAACGAGTGCGGCATAGATGATACCGATAACGGCAAGAGTCGCAATTAGTGGCGCAAACTTGTGTGCCGCCTCAGGGAAGAGCGGGATTGCAAAACGCACATAACCGTAAGTACCCATCTTCAAGAGTACTGCGGCCAAAATGACTGAACCGGCCGTCGGAGCCTCGGTATGAGCGTCAGGCAACCAGGTATGAAGTGGAAACATCGGAACTTTGATGGCAAAAGCAAAGGCGAATGCCAGAAACAGCCATATCTGCGTGGCCATATCGAGCTTAAGATTAAAAAACTGGAGCAGACCAAAATCCTGGAAGCCGGCTTCCACTCCTTTGAAATAGAGGAATATCAGTGCTACCAGCATCAGCAGCGAACCGACCATGGTATAAATAAAGAACTTTACCGCAGCATAAATTTTGTTTTTACCACCCCAGATACCAATCATGAAATACATCGGAATCAGCATTACTTCCCAGAAGATATAGAAGAGAAACAGGTCAAGCGAAATAAAGGCGCCGAGCATACCGGTTTCAAGAAGCAACAGGCAGACCATGTACTCCTTAACTTTCTCCTCTACCGCAGTGAATGTTGACAGCACGGCAATCGGCATGATGAAAGTTGTCAGAATAACAAGCCAGAGACTTATGCCGTCAATGCCGATGTTGTAGCGCATCATGAAAGGACCGGCAGCAATCCAGGGCACATTTTCAACAAACTGAAATTCAGCATTGGTCTGGAAACCGGCCAGCATGATCAGCGACACCAGGAAAGTGACAACTGTAACCGCGAGGGTGACATTCCGAAGTACGCCCTTGCTGTCTTTCGGGATAAACAGCAGCAGCAGGACACCCAAAATCGGCAGGAATGTCGTCAGGCTCAGTACGTTACTCATGAATTCGTGCTCCTTTATACAAAGTGCTAATGAAGTGGTTATTTAAAAATGAAGTAGCCAAGCATGACAACAACACCAAGAACCATTGAAAACGCATAATTATAGATATAGCCGGACTGCATGTAGCGGAAGATTCCGCTGAACCCCATGATAACATTGGCAACACCATTGACGACGCCGTCAACAACAATCACGTCAAAGCCCTTCCATAGGAACTGACCGGCGGCCTTGCAAGGATTGACAAATATATAATCGTATATTTCATCAATGTACCATTTATTGAAAACGGCGCGATGTAGTGTCGGGAATGATGCGACAAATCTTCCCGGCAGTTCGGTGTTCCTGACGTACATGGTGAACGCGATCGCTATGCCGACCAGAGCGATAACAACAGAGAGACCCATTAATCCCCATTCAACGGCATGGCTCGGATGCGCTCCATGGTGAGCATATTTGCTGCCGTACTCATTTGCGAGCGAAAACACCGGCTCTAACCAGTGCTCGAAGTAGTTGGGTAACATCCCCAATAATTTCGGCATACCGAGGTAACCGCCAACAACGGCAAGGAAACCAAGAACCATCAAAGGAATTGTTATTACCAGGGGGGACTCGTGGAGATAACCTTTTGCTTTCGGGTTTATGCGGCACTCACCGAAAAAGGTCATGAAAACAAGACGGAACATATAAAAGGCGGTGAAGCAGGCGGCTATGGCACCAATGCCCCAGAGAACGAAGTTGAGGTTACCGTGGTAGGCGTTTGCAAAAGCCATCCAGAGGATTTCATCCTTGGAGAAAAATCCGGAAAAACCAGGGATGCCTGAAATAGCAATAGTCGACACCAGGAATGTCAGGAATGTAATCGGCATAGTGGATTTCAGACCACCCATGTTGCGCATATCCTGAGCATCGTCGTTTGAATGGATTTTATGCAGCGCGTGGTGCATCGCGTGAATGACCGAACCGGAACCGAGGAACAGGCAGGCTTTAAAGAACGCGTGTGTCATAAGGTGGAAAATACCAGCGCTGAAGGCACCGACCCCCATTGCCAGGAACATGAAGCCGAGCTGTGATACAGTTGAATAGGCCAATACACGCTTGATGTCGTTTTGAGCGGTACCGATGGTCGCTGCGAATATGGCCGTTGCGGCACCGACGACTGCGATAACCATCATGGTTTCAGGAGACTTTACAAATACGAAACTCATCCTGCCGATCATATAGACACCGGCCGTTACCATTGTGGCCGCGTGGATAAGTGCAGAAACTGGCGTCGGACCTTCCATGGCGTCCGGGAGCCAGGTAAAGAGCGGAAGCTGGGCAGACTTGCCGGTGGCACCAAGGAAAAAGCATAATGAAGCAAAGGTGACAACACCTCCGTAAGGAAGCAGGTGCGACGCTGCCTTGATTTCCACGAAGTTGACTGTCCAGATGTTGTGGTTGCTACCAAACCACCAGTAGAGTGTAAACAGTCCGATCAAAAAGCCGAAGTCGCCGACGCGGTTCATGACAAACGCCTTCTTGGCTGCATCACCGGCCGATTTCTTATGGAAGTAGTAACCGATCAGCAGATACGAACAGAGACCAACCCCTTCCCAGCCGATGAACATAACCAGCATGTTGCTGCCGAGAACCAGCAGCAGCATCGACATGCAGAAGAGATTGAGGTAGGCAAAGAAACGGTAGAAACCCTCTTCACCATGCATATAGCCGATCGAGTAGAGGTGGATCAGTGAGCCGACACCGGTGACGACCATGATCATGACCACAGAAAGCGGGTCTACCAGGAAGGCCATGTCAGCCTTGAAGCTGCCGGAATGAATCCATGGGAAAAGGACTTTTTCAAAGACTCTCTGCTCAGGCGGGAGGCCGACCATCTGCATGAGAATTCCGCATGACACAAGAAATGACAGGAATATCATCAGCGTTCCGATTCCGCCGATAACTGCTTCATTCTTGATCTTTTTCCCGAAAAACCCGTTAATCAGGAAACCGATGAGCGGGAAGAGCGGGATTAGCCATACCTTGTCAAACATGTAAGACTCCTTTTATGCAATCAGTAAACATTGTTGTAAGTGTGGAGTACGTTGCTACCACTTCATCAGGTTAACGTCATCAACATCAATGGACTCTTTATTATTGAAGAACGCAATGATGAGAGCCAGGCCGACTGCAGCTTCAGCAGCCGCTACCGTCATAATGAAAAAGACGAACACCTGTCCATCAAGATTGCCGAGATGCCGGGAGAAGGCCACAAAGGTAAGGTTTACGGCATTAAGCATCAACTCAATACACATAAACATGACAATCACATTCTTGCGGGTCAGGACGCCGATCGTGCCGATCGCAAAAAGCAAGGCGCTTACGATGAGATAGCTGTTCAGGTTTTCCATGAAATAGAGCCCTCTTATATTTTTTTCTTGGCCAGAATGACCGCGCCGATGATTGCAACTAACAGCAGTATCGAGGTGACCTCGAAAGGGAGCAGAAAATTGATGAATATCTCTCGGCCAACCAGTTCAGTGTGACCGATTTTTCTTATCATTTCACCGCTATAAGGGCCGGTAGGAAGCGCTGCGCGGCTTTTGACCAGCATAACCACAAGGTTTATCAGCGTAAAAAAGCCGATGATTGAGCCTAAGATAAGTTTGTGCGAATGTTTCTTCGTCGCATCAACCCTGATATTGAGCAGCATGATCGTGAACACCATCAGAACCATGATCGCTCCGGCATATACCATAACTTGAACAGCCGCTACAAAAGGCGCATCCAGCATGACATAATAGGTTGCGAGGCAGAAAAAAGTCATAATGAGCGACAGTGCACTATTAATCGGGTTCTTACAGGTGATCACCAGTATCGCCGATACAATCGCCACAAATGAGACTATGAGAAAGAAGAGGGTTTCCATGCACTGCTCCTTATTTCTTTACTAAGAGACGTTCTTTTGAGTAGATGAAATCCTTGCGATTATAGTTGGCCAGCTCAAACTCTTCCGTCATCTTGACTGCGTCAACCGGGCACGCTTCAACACAATAGCCGCAGAAGATACAGCGCAGCATATCGATCTCGTACACAGTTGCATATTTATCATGATTGGCATCTTCAGCCGCTTCAACCGTGATACATTTTGCAGGGCAGACCGTCGGGCAGAGATAGCACGCTACGCATTTGGCCTTGTCGTGCGACACATTCAGAGCGTGAAGGCCGCGAAAACGAATAGCAACCTTGGGACGTTCAGTCGGGTACTGTAAAGTAACCGGCTTCATGAACATATGTTTCAATGTTATTTTCATGCCGTTTATAATCGGTGTAATCGGATTCATATTTCCATCCTCGCTTCAGAAATTACGTTACTCAATTCAGCGGCAGTTAAATAAAATAGGCTATAATACCTGTAACTATTATGTTTACAAGCGCTGCCGGAATAAACACTTTCCACCCTAGATGCATTAACTGGTCATAGCGGTAGCGGGGCAGGGTCGCGCGGATCCACATGCAGACAAACATCAGGAAATAGACTTTCGCAACAAAATAAACCGGCCCAAGGATTGGAATTGCAACAGCCATCGGGCCATTCCATCCGCCGAGGAACAGTGTAGCGGTGAGCGCGCAGACGGTTACCATGTTTGCATACTCAGCCATGAAGAACATGGCGTATTTCATGGAAGAGTATTCCGTACAAAAACCGGATACCAGCTCGGTCTCTGCCTCAGGAAGGTCAAACGGGGTTCGGTTGATTTCGGCGAGTGAACAGATGAAGAACATGAATGCTGCCAGAGGCTGCTTGAATAGATACCATTCAAAACCGCCAAAACCGGACTGAAGTTCTACAATTTTAGTAAGCGACAGAGTTCCTGAGAGCATGAATACGGCGATGATCGACAGACCAGCCGCAAGCTCATAGGAAATCATCTGTGCCGAGGCACGAAGTCCACCCATCAGCGAATATTTACTGTTTGAAGCCCATCCTGCCAGCACGATGCCGTAGACGCCAAGAGACGACATCGCCAGGATATAGAGCACACCAACATTAACGTCAAACACCTGGCCGGCGGTGGTGTCATAATAAGCCGCTATCTGCAGCGGGATCTTGTAACCGGCAACTTCAATAACGCCGCCAAACGGGATAACGGCGAAGGTAATGAACGCGGGAACCAAGGCAATCAGCGGTGCCACTAGAAAAGCGAATGTGCTTGCTTGCGAGGGGATTATCTCTTCTTTAAAGAAAAGTTTGACCCCGTCTGCAATCGGCTGCAACAGGCCGTGCCAACCGGTACGCATCGGCCCCAGACGAACCTGCATATGACCGATTATCTTACGCTCGGCGTACGTGGCGTATGCTACGGTCAGCAGCACGAAGACAAAAGCCACCAGGACCTTGGTAACCATGGCGATGTAATACATCATCGGCAGTCCTAATATCTCGATTCCCATCTGTCCCTCTTTCTATAGCTGTATGATAGTTGTTTTCTGGTTCCTGGCAAAATCTATACTACTTCGACACCGTTACCGCTGTTACCGGTGACCCGCTCCATATTGTATTAATCGGAGCTTCACTAAAATGATACGGTGAAAAGACGACTCCTGCAGGCATGCGTGGTGTGACTCTGGCTTTAAGCTGCATGCTTCCGGTTGCTGAAGCAACGGTTACCAGATCACCTTCGGCAATTTTGTAGAGAGATGCATCCGCCCGCGATAGTTCAACATAGTTTTCCGGGCAGACATGCATCGGGCCTTCGCCGTGCTCTGACAATGTGCCGTTGTGATAGAGTGCGCTACCGGTCACCAGAGCGAGCTTGCCGGTTTCAGCAGTGAATGGGGCGGCCGCCTGCGGGGCAACAAATTCAGGTTTTGTTGCCACCGGAGCAAAGGCGCCCTCCTTGCGGAGTGAAACGTGGCTCATACCCTGGTACCCTGGCGTTTTTGCAGCAATTTCATTGAAGAGGAGCGCCGGTGTCGGTGGAACCGCACCACCCAGTCGCGTAACCAGATTCGAGAAAATTTCGTAATCCGTCTTTATATGCACACTTTTGCGGATTGCCGACTTGAAGTACTGCACACGACGATCCGTGCTGGTAAAAGTTCCATCTTTTTCGGCAAAGGAACAGACTGGTAACACAACGTCAGCCTTGGCAGCGGTTTCCGTAAGGAACAACTCCGACACTACAAGGAACTCAAGCGCTTCAAAGGCAGCTTTGACTTTGGCGAGGCTTGGATAGGAGGTCAGAGGATTTTCGCCGGCAATAAAGAGTGTTTTCACCGATCCATCGGCACATGCATCAAGAATCTGCAGGGCGTTCAGCCCCCCCTCCTGGGGAATAAAGCCCATGTCTACAGCACCCTGGCTGTTATTTTTCTCAGAGAGACAGAGTACTCCGCACCCTTCTTTATCATACTTGCCAGTCAGGAGCGCAAGATTTGCAGCCGCTGTTGCCAGATCGGCATTGTGCCCGCTGTACGCCTGCCCTGCCGGGAAAATAATTAAAGCCTTTTCGGCAGCAGCGTAATCGGAAGCCAGTTTTTTGATATCTGCGGCGGAAATGCCCACCTGCGTCGCAACCGTCTCAGCGGTAAAACCGGACAGCGCCTTTACCAGCTCCGCATACCCGGCTATCGTTACAGCGGTTGCGGAAGCAAGTTTGTCAACTATAAGCACTCTGGCAATTGCGTTAAGAATCGCCACTTCACTTCCGGGGCGATGCAGCAGGGTCTGGGCTTGCGGAAGTTTTGAAAGTTTGCCGCGCTTGTCAGACAGTATAGAGAGTTTTGCACCCCTGTTTTTCACCGCCATGTTGATTTCAAAACCTACAACCGGATGTGTTTCATATGAGTCGGTTTTTATAACAAGCAGCAGATCACTTTTCTGGATATCGAGAATTGATGCAGATGAGGCGGCGGCTCCGAAGCTCCGGGCAAAGCCTTCAGTCAGTGCGGCATGAGCATAGCCGGCGGCGTGGTCAAAATTCTTCGTTCCAACATTCTCTACCAGCAGTTTTTTAAAGAGGGCAAGTTCCTCATTTGTCAAGCGGGGTGTTGCCAGCGCTGCTACATTGGATCCACCTTTAAGCCGCCCTGCGACAAGCTCAAGCGCCTCATCCCAGGTCGATTCCACCAACCTGCCGTTCTTCCTGACAAGCGGAGTGGTCAGGCGTTTTTCACTGCTGATGAACTGATAGCCAAAGCGTCCACGAACACAGAGCTGTCCTTTATGGAACCCCTGGTTTTCGTCATAAATAGTTGTAAGTACCTTATTATCCTTGACGCCGAGTGTCAGGTTACAACCGGTTCCGCAGTAGCCACAGACGGATTTGTGTTTGGTCAACGCCCAGAAACGGGCCTTGTGCTTGAATGGACGAGCCAGTAGCGAACCAACAGGACAGACCGATATACAGGAACCGCAGAACTCGCAGTTAAGTCCCTCTTCAAACTCACAACCTATTTTTGTTTCAATACCACGATCGATAAACGTTAATGCACCAAAGCTGACGATCTCGTCACAGATACGGGCACATTTACCGCACAAAACACAACGGTTCATGTCCCGCTCAATCAATGGGTTGTTGTAATCAATTTCATGGTTGAATTTTGCGTCGGTAAAGCGGTTACTGTTAACCTGATATTCATACGTGAGATTTTGCAGATCACAGTCACCCGATTTATCGCAGACCGGGCAGTCAAGCGGATGGTTGAGCAATAGCAGTTCCAGAACCATCTTACGGGCTTTCACGATGTCCGGCGTTGAGGTGCGGATAATCATCCCCTCGGTTACAGGGGTTGTACAGGCAGGAATCTGCCGCCCTTTCATCTGCTCAACTTCAACCAGACACATGCGGCATGCGCCGAACGGCAACAACTTTTTATCGTGGCACAGAATCGGAATCTTGACCCCGTTCAGAGTGGCCGCTTCATAAATCGTCGCACTTTTGGGTGCAGTAACCTGCTTGTCATCTATTGTAAGATTTACCATCTCAACCTCTGTTCAGTGAGTTTGACCATGTGCGCGAAACTGATTTTATTCAAGTGCCATAAATCGGCAGGCATCGTAGCACGATTTGCATTTCGTACATTTTTCTTTATCAAGAACAGCCAGTTGTCCTTTTTCCCAGATGATTGCATCAACCGGACAGGCTTTCTTACATGCACCGCACTTGACACACTTATCCTCTACAACCTGCCACAATAGCAGCTCTTTACAGCAGTTAGACGGGCAGCGTTTGTCGTTGATATGAGCTTCATACTCATCACGGAAATAATTTATTGTGGAGAGAATCGGGTTGGGAGCGGTCTGCCCGAGGCCGCATAATGATGCCTTTTTGATGGCAATCCCTAAATCCTGAAGTGTAGCGATATCTGTCGGTTCTCCGCGACCTTCAGTTATGCGCTCAAGAATATCGAGCATGACTTTAAGTCCGATGCGACATGGAACGCACTTACCGCAGGACTCGTCCCGGGTAAAATTCAAGAAAAACCGGGACACGTCAACCATGCAAGTAGTCTCATCCATAACAACCAGGCCACCGGAACCCATCATAGCTCCGGCTTTAATCAGTGAGTCATAGTCAACGGGAGTGTCCAGAATCTCTGCAGGAATACACCCGCCTGATGGACCTCCCGCCTGAACAGCCTTGAATTTACGATTGTTGGCAATGCCACCACAGACATCATAAATAACTTCACGGATTTTCATACCGGCAGGAACTTCAACCAGGCCGGTATGTTTTACTTTGCCGGTGACCGCAAATATCTTGGTACCTTTGGTAGTTTCGGTACCCATAGATGCGTACCAGTCACCACCCCTGTTGATAATGTGACGAACGTTAGCAAAAGTTTCCACGTTATTAATGTTGGTCGGTTTGCCCCATAGTCCGCGCACAGCGGGAAAGGGAGGGCGCGGACGACTCATACCGCGAAAACCCTCAATTGAAGCCATCAGTGCTGTCTCTTCGCCACAGACGAAAGCACCGGCGCCCATCTTGATGCGCATGTCAAAGTCGAAGCCCCAACCCTGGATATTCTTGCCGAGGTAACCTTTTTCATAGCAAATATCGATAGCATGCTGAAGACGCTGAACCGCTAGAGGATATTCCGCACGAACATAAACATAGCCGAAATCACACCCGATTGCATATGCGGCGATCATCATCCCTTCAATGATACAGTACGGATCACCTTCAAGGAGCGAACGGTCCATAAACGCACCGGGGTCGCCTTCGTCGGCGTTGCAGATCAGATATTTGTGCTCACCCGGTGTGGCTTTGCAGAAAGACCATTTCATTCCGGTGGGAAAGCCACCGCCCCCGCGACCACGGAGTCCCGACTTCTTTACTTCTTCAATTACCTCATTCGGTTGCATGCTCTTGATGCATTTTTCGATAGCCTTAAAACCGTCTTCTTCTTTAAAGGCATCGATACTGTCCGGATCAATCTGGCCGCAGCCTGTCATGACAACGCGCATCTGGGCATCTACAAACTTATTGTAGTACGGCTTGGCTTTTCTTTTTTCAAGTACGGCTTGATTGACGATATGCTCGTCAATTATTTTCTCTACCTCTTCGGGTTTGACAAAGTCATATGTCACACGCCCCTGTTCAGGGGTTATAATGTCAACCAGAACGTCGTTGGCGCAGAGTCCACGGCAACCGGTCTTTATGACATCGCAACGCTTGCCAACCTGGGCATCAACACCCTTTTCCAAAAGAATCTTTACGAAGGCAGCCTCAACCTCTTTGGCACCCATCGAAACACCGCCGGTACCCTGGCAGATCAGAATTTTTATTCCTGCGTTTTCGCTCATGACTCAATTGTCCCTTACTGGATAGTTTCGAGCTACTGGCTACTTCATTGGCCGCTGACGGTAGTCGGTTATGATTTCATCGACTTTCTGTACCGTCATACCACCGTACGTTGAATCATTAACCATTGCCAACGGCGCCATTCCGCATGCCCCAAGACAGGCAACCTTCTCAAATGTGAAACGAAGATCCGGGGTAGTCTCGGCATGACCTATACCTAGCTTATCAAAAAAAGTTTCAACGATGCGGGGAGCTCCTTGCACATGGCAGGCGGTACCTACGCAAACTCTGATTATAAACTTGCCACGTGGTTTGAGATGAAACTGGGCATAAAAAGTAAGCACACCGTAGATTTGACTAGGATACACATTTAGACGCTCTGCGATATGATCGGCCACTATTCGCGGGATGTAACCATATCCGTCCTGGGCAGCCTGGAGAACCGGCATCAGGTTTCCCGGCAGATCAATATATTTGTCGATAATTGCATCGGCTAGTGAAAGGTCAATTACCGGATCCTGCTCTGTGGTCTGCTGCGCTGCTACTTCACTCATGCGCCCCGTCTCCTTCGAATCATGCGGAGTTATCTGTCAATTTCACCAAGTACGATGTCAAGGGTACCAATTACAGCTACCAGGTCGGCAATCATGGAGCCAACACTCATCTGTTCGATGGCCTGCAGGTTTACGAATGAAGGGGGACGGATTCTCAAACGTTCAGGTTTGTTGCCACCGTCGCTGACGATATAGAAGCCCAGTTCACCTTTTGGCGCTTCGACACCCTGATAAACCTCCCCTTCAGGAGCAGGGAAGCCTTCGGAAGCAATTTTGAAGTGATGAATGAGGCCTTCAATACTGTTATACACATTTTCTTTCGGTGGGTAACAGACCTGCGGGCAGTCGGCCAGCACCGGCCCCGGTTTAAGCCGATCAAGAGCCTGGCGGACAATCTTGCATGCTTCACGCATTTCGATCAGACGGACTTTATAACGATCAAACGTGTCACAGTTTTCACCGGTCGGCACTTTGAACTGATATTTTTCGTAACCGCTGTAAGGATTATCACGGCGCAGATCCCAATCAACACCGGATCCACGCAAGGCAGGTCCGGTAAGGCCGATATCAATGGCATCTTCTGCGGAAATTACTCCGTTGCCTACCGTACGCTTGAGCCAGATCGGATTTGTTGTCAGCAGCCCTTCATACTGATCGAGGTAGCCAGGCATTACATCAATAAAGTCACTCACCTTTTTTACAAACTCGTCAGGGACGTCCTGTGAAAGTCCGCCTACGCGGAAGAAGTTGGAGGTCATACGGGCGCCGGAAATCAGTTCGTAGATTTCCATGACCGTTTCACGCTCACGGAAGGCGTAGATGAAAACGGTCATGGCTCCGATGTCAAGAGCGTGACAGGCAATCCAGACTAGATGCGATTCAAGCCGGGTCAGCTCAGCCATGATTATTCTGATTGTTTCCGCGCGATCAGGCACCTCCACCGCCATCAGCTTTTCTACAGCCAGGATATATCCCAGATTGTTGCTCATCGGCGCCAGATAATCGAGGCGGTCGGTCAGCGGCAGAATCTGGTGATAGGTCCGGTACTCTGAAAGCTTCTCTATACCACGGTGCAGAAAGCCAATATGCGGAGTGACTTTAACGATTACCTCGCCGTCCAGCTCGAGAATGAGCCGCAGAACCCCGTGGGTACTGGGATGCTGTGGACCCATGTTCAGTGTCATTGTTTCAGTAGCAGCCATGTATCGCCTCTTCTATGATCGAATTACAAAACGAATTAGTAACATCTATGACAAACGCCCTTTGTAGGGTTCGCGATCTGGTCCCTGTAACGGATAATCCTTCCGGAGTGGATGCCCAATCCAGTCATCGGTCATGAGAATACGCCGAAGGTCGGGGTGTCCGGTGAAGTTGATACCAAACAGGTCAAAGACCTCTCGTTCCAGCCAGTTGGCCGTCTTCCATACTGTAGTTGCAGTTGGTATGATGCAATCAGTTTCAGCCACCGGCGTTTTGATACGGAGCCGATCTTTGTTTGGAATGGAATAGAGCTGATATACCATCATAAAACGCTCTTCCTTCTTCCCCAAATAATCAACCGCAGTAAGGTCGGTAAGCAGGTTGTACGTGAGAGAGTGCTTCAGAAACGAAAGAACTTCAATAATCGCACTCTTCGCCACTGTCACCGTCACTTCTCCCCTGAATTCGACTACATCAATGATAGAAGCGGCAAACTTTTCCTTCAGCTTCAGTACTGCTCGATTGTTTTCTGCCATGATATCCAACCCTTTTGTGGGATTTGTAATTGATCGTTGATTGCTGCGGATCAGGCCGCCTCAGGAATATAGCGTTCGCCCAGACCAATGGCATTGCCGAAGGAGTTTCTCTCTTTCATAATTTTGTCCTGAAGCTTCAGCAGGCCGAACAACAGCGCCTCCGGACGCGGCGGACAACCAGGGATATAGACATCAACCGGCAGCGCTTCATCGATACCCTGCACCACACTGTAGGTGTCAAAAATGCCCCCCGAACAAGCGCACGCTCCCATGGCGATGACCCATTTCGGCTCTGGCATCTGCTCATAAACAGTCATGATTACCGGCAACATTTTTTTGGTAACCGTGCCGGCAATAATAATGCAGTCTGACTGACGAGGAGAAGCGCGGAAAATGATCCCGAAGCGATCCAGGTCGTTGTGCGAAGCACCGGTGGCCATCATCTCGATGGCGCAGCATGCCAGACCAAAGGTCATAGGCCAGATGGATGACTTCCGGGACCAGTTAACCAAGAGATCCAGTGACGTGGTGATAACGTTATCGCCAAGCGGATTGTCTACTCCCATTCCAGCGCTCCTTTTTTCCAGACATAAATATAACCAACAAAAAGAATGACAATAAAAAGCCCCATCTCAACCAGACCGAAAATGCCCAACTGCTTATAGAGAATAGCCCATGGATAGAGGAACACCGCCTCAATATCGAACAGTATGAACAGAACCGCAATCAGATAAAACTTGATCGAGTAACGCTCTCGTGCTGTACCGACAGGATCGCAGCCACTTTCATATGGTTGGAGCTTCAGTTTTGATGGCCTCTTCGAGCCGATCAATGAAGAAAAAATCAGTGAGCAGGCTCCGAAACCTATCGCCACGATCACCAAGAGAAGTATTGGCAGGTATGCACCGAGCATCAAAATCCTCCTTACTGCAAACGAAATACTGTATACAAACGCTGCACTAAATATGGTATCTGGATTTCTTTGTCAACAGTTTTTTTGCTTCTGATAATTTTTGTGGCTGTCATGAGCAATCTAAATTACAAATAAAATTAGCGCTTTACCATTGACAGGCGGGTCATCGATATGTTAAATGTTTGCTCTTGATATTCACTTACATATCTTCAATTCAACGCGAGGCCGATTTATGAATCATGAACGTTCAAGTGCACTTTTTCATCAGGCGAAAGCAGCTATTCCCGGCGGAGTAAACAGCCCGGTACGCGCCTTCAAGTCCGTCGGAGCTGATCCTCTCTTCATCAAAAAGGCTTCCGGTTCACATATCTACGATGAAGACGGCAACGATTTTATCGACTACGTCGGTTCCTGGGGCCCGATGATTGTCGGTCATTGCCATCCTGATATTCTCAAAGCGGTTCAGGAGACAATGACCAGCGGCGCCAGCTTCGGAGCGCCGACAGAGCGTGAAACCATACTTGCAAATATGGTCATCGATGCGGTTCCGTCAATTGAAATGGTGCGCATGGTCAGCTCCGGCACTGAAGCAACCATGAGCGCCATCAGGCTTGCCCGCGGCTTTACCGGGCGCGACAAGATCATAAAATTCTCCGGTTGCTATCACGGTCACTCGGATTCGCTTCTTGTCAAGGCAGGCTCTGGTGCCGCGACATTCGGGGTGCCCGATTCTCCCGGCGTTCCAGCCGATTTTGCAAAACATACGCTCACCGCCGAATTTAATTCGCTAGAATCGGTAAGGGGCCTGGTTGCCAGCAACAGAGATGCAATTGCCTGTATAATTATCGAGCCGGTCGCCGGAAATATGGGAACCGTTCCTCCACGCGAAGGTTTCCTTGAAGGTCTGCGGGAGATCTGCACTAATGAAGGGATCATACTTATTTTTGATGAAGTGATGTCCGGTTTCCGGGTTGCCTACGGCGGGATGCAGGAACTTACCGGAGTCACTCCCGACATGACAACTCTCGGTAAAATAATCGGCGGCGGACTTCCGGTTGGCGCCTTCGGCGGCAAACGCGAAATTATGGAAAAACTCTCGCCATCAGGCGGGGTCTATCAGGCCGGAACCCTGTCCGGAAATCCTCTCGCCATGTCGGCTGGGATCGCGACACTGAATATCCTCAAGCAGCCAGGGTTTTATGCCGCCCTTGAAACGAAGAGTCGCGCGGTTGCCGAGGGGATCGCCAAGGGGGCTAAAGATGCCGGCTACCCGATCTACTCAACTCGCATCGGCAGTATGTTCTGTGCTTTTTTCTGCAAGGGTGACGTTATTGACTGGCCGACGGCGTCGCAGTGCGACACCAGGGCATTCGCCAAATATTTCCTCGGCATGCTCGATGAAGGGGTCTATCTTGCTCCGTCCCAGTTCGAAACCGCTTTCGTTTCTGCGGCACACAGCGATGCAGATATTGAAAAGACCATCGCAGCGGCCGCCAAATGTTTTAAATTGATCGCATAGCGCGTGCGTTCATTTCTATTTGACAGATCCGCCACAGATATGGTATGCAACACAGGTTTTACATCTGCTTCAAAACTGACTTTTCATGGGCGAGAATAAACGCCAGCTTTTCCAAAGCCTTGCCATGGTGTCCAGTATGGGCATCTCGGTGGTATTGGCGATTGCTATCGGCGTCTGGTTTGGATTGACGCTTGATCGCTGGTTCGGCACGAAGCCGTGGTTCTTTTATATTTTTCTGTTTATCGGGATTGCCGCCGGTTTCAAGAATGTCTACGTTATCGCCGGCAGGGAGATCCGCAAAAGTGATGATCACGATCAATGAGGATAACCTCTTTGCGGTCATCATCAAGGGGAGTCTCGGCTTGGTGGTTTTTCTGACCCTTGGCGGCTGGGCTCTGTTTTCGCTGCGGGTCGGTCTCGGCGCACTGGCTGGCGGAACTATTGCGATAGTGAACTTCTTATTGATACGCAATGCCCTGCAACGTATCCTCGGCCAACCGTCGGCGAACGCATCCGGTTATGCCCAGCTCCGGTTCGTCGCCCGTTTAAGCTTAGCCGCAGTTCTGCTCTATTTTATTATAACTTCGGGCTGGTTTTCGTTGGCCGCACTTTTTGTCGGGCTCTCTGTCATCGTAGTCAACATAATAGCATTTTCACTATATAGCGCCATGCGCGCAGGAGGTTAGCTCCATGGTTCACCCGTTACTGTTTCTAGAATTTTTCCGCAAACTGCTGGCTCCGCTCCACATCCCGGAGGCAAGCGCTGACGCGATCAGTTACACCTGGCTGGTCATTTTGCTGCTCCTTGTTCTTTCGCTCCTTGCGACGTCGGCGATCAAGTCGATTCCGGGTAAAATGCAGAACTTCATGGAAACGGTCATCCTCGGCATTGAAAACATGATAGTCGAGACCATGGGCGAGCATGGCCGCCCATTCTTTCCACTTATTGCAACCCTGGCGATCTTCGTGCTGGTCTCAAACCTGATTGGGCTGATACCCGGCTTCTTTCCACCGACCGCAAACATCAATACAACGGCTGCCTGTGCTATAATCGTTTTTGTCTCAACCCATGTTGTAGGAATCAAGCATCATGGAATGGGATACGTTAAACATTTTCTTGGACCAATCTGGTGGCTTGCGCCGATGATCTTCTTCATTGAAATAATCGGCCACTTAAGTCGTCCTGTTTCTCTGACTCTTCGTCTCTTCGGCAACATGAATGGCCACGAACTGGTTCTTATGGTTTTCTTTGCATTGGCTCCTTTCTTTGTTCCCCTGCCAATGATGCTGATGGGCGTTCTGGTTTCATTCATCCAGGCATTTGTCTTCATGCTGCTGGCAATGATCTATATACAGGGATCACTTGAACACGCGCACTGATACTGAATTCAAAATCCTATACTGTATAGGATAATTAAAAGATAAAAGGAGATTTACAATGGATTTTTTTTCAATGTGTGTATTTGCAGCAGGTATTGGGATGGGTCTCGGCGCGGTAGGCACCGGTATCGGCCAGGGTTTCGCAGTTAAAGGCGCCGTTGAGGGCGTTGCCCGCAACCCGGGCGCTTCCGGCAAGATTCTGACCACCATGATGATCGGTCTGGCTATGATCGAGTCACTGGCAATCTATGCGTTGGTTATATGCCTGATCATCCTGTTCGCCAATCCCTACAAAGATATCGCCCTGAAACTGGCTGAAACTGCAGCCAAGTAATTTTTTACAGACGTTGCTCCACAAAAAACGGTATCCTGCTAAAGGATACCGTTTTTTTGTCCGCATGGGCGCTGAAAAACTATGTCTGCCCTACTCCACCACTTTCGCAATTGATGGATTATGTTCCACGTAACCAGTTGATTTTTAATAATCAGATAAAAGATGGCGAGCCGAATGATGAGATCAGCAAGTACACTGATTTGACGGATGGTGAGATTGAAAAGCTTCGTGGGTAAGTGGGGAAGAATTCTAAAGTAGCGAAATCGAAAATATGCCATTTAATACGGAAGATGTCCTCAATGTCACCACCGTTGCACCATCACGCCCTTCGTGTGGTTCACCAGACCGATAACCCTCGACAAGTGGGTGCCGGCTCAACTCCTCCCGTACTGCATACCGAAGCCTGCCGGTACCCATACCATGAATGACCAGCACTTCCTGCAAACCAGCAGCGGCAGCATGACTGATAAATGGCTCCAACTCGGTCAACGCCTCTTCCACGCGCATCCCGATCAGCTTTAACTCACGCTGTTCACTCTCCTCGATAGTTGCACGCCAGGTACCGGCTGACGGCTTGCTCTTCCTGCCGTCACCCTTTGTCAGGGGATTAGCCAACTCTGCCAGCGGCACTTCCAACTCCATCCGCCCCGCCCTGACCCGTGTTTTGCCACTCCGTTCATCAACGGCCAATACTACACCGTCACAGCGCAGCGAACGGATATGAACCGGATCTCCAATCTTTACACACTTTATCGGCTGCAGTTCCGGCTGGTCGCCGCCCGGTTTAAGCCGCGCCGTCAGTTCCACCTCGGCCTTGCGCAACTTCTCAACAATTTCATTTCGTTTTTCACGTTTAAACTGATCCAGCAGGGCGTTGGTGCGGCGTCTCGTGGCGGAAATAAGTTCCTTGGCATCATTCCATCCCTTTTCGGCCGCCTCTTTACGAATCCGGAACACTTCATCCGCCCTGGCATCGAGATCGCTGCTCCGCTGATCCAACTCCAGTTCACGCGACTTGAGAGCGGAACGAAGATCTTCAAACTCTTTGCGCTTCTGGCGAAGTTCTGTCAGTAGACCGGCAAACTCGCTGCCGGAATTGCCCAGCATCTGGCGGGCAAAAGCGATCACCCGCTCCGGCATGCCGAAGCGTCTGGCGATCTCCACCGCATGCGACTGCCCAGGTTCACCAACAATAAGACGGTAAAGCGGCGTAAAACTAACGTCATCAAACTCCATTCCGGCGTTGATCATACCGTGGGAGCGGTGGACAAAACCGATGATGTCACTTAAGTGAGTTGTCGCAATCACCATGCAGCCCTGCTGCTGCAGTTCATGCAGCACGCCGCAGGCAATGGCCGCCCCCTGTAGCGGCTCGGTGCCGGCTCCCAGTTCGTCCAGCAACACGAGAGTGCCAACGCGGCTCTTCTCAATAATGGCCGTTATTCGTGCAGCATGAGCTGAAAAAGTGGAGTGGCTCCTCTCGATCGACTGTTCATCACCGATATCAACCAGAAGCGAATCAATCAGCGGAAAGGTTGAGCGCCCCGCCGCCGGAACCGGCAGGCCGGAGAGCGCCATCAGCAGCAGCATTCCGGCAGTTTTGAGGGCGATGGTCTTGCCCCCGGCATTGGGACCAGTGATAACCATGACCGTGGCATCAGAAGTGTCATCCCCCTCCACCCCTAACGTCAGTCCAAGCGGCTCCACCTGTTTCAGTATCCCGCGCTTCTGCATCAGTAGCAACAACGGATGCCGTGCTTCCACCAGGCGTAGCTCTCCCCGCTCGTTGAGCGTGGCCGGCTCCAGATTGAATTCAATAGCAAAGCGAGCCGCACTGTTCAGTGTATCCAGTTCCAGAAGCGTCTCAAAGCAGGCGGCGATCTGATCGGCATCTTCTCGTATCCATGCTGAAAGCTGCCGCAAGATGCGGATCTCCTCCGCTTTCTCATCGGCAGTAAGGTTTTCGAGCTCATTTACGAATGGTATAATCTCCATCGGCTCCATAAAAGCGGTTTCGCCCGACGAAGAGACATCGTGCACCACTCCCTTTACCATTCCCTTGGAATCCATGCGTACCGGAATGACCCAGCGCCCGGAACGCTGTGTGATGAAATCGTCCTGCAGAAATTTTTCAATGCCGCTATCGCGGATAATTTCCTCAATCTTTTTACGAATACGCCCCGCCAGGCTCCGTTTGGCACGACGGATCTCCTTGAGCTGCCTGGAGGCGGAATCCAGGATGCTGCCATCGGCATCAATTGAGGCCACAAGCGGTTCGAGAAGATCAGGAAAACTCTGTAGAGGGGGATTGATTGCACGGAGCAGGGGGACGTCGTCGCGTGGAGCAAGCTGCCTCGCCAAAGCAGCGTAGAGACGAAAAACCGGAATAAACCGCAATAACTCTTGCGGCGACAGAACTGCGCCAGCAGGCCGTAACCGCTCGATATACGGGCGGACATCCTCAAAACTTCCAAGAGCAAGAGAGATACCTGCCAAGTCAAGGGCGAATATCTCGCCGATACGTCCTGACACGGTGCTGATTTTCTGAAGATCATTGTGCGGACGAATGCTGCTGATACGATCAACCGTACAGGAGCTGTGGGCATGCCGGGATATTTCATCAAGAATTTTGTCGAATTCAAGACAGGCGACTGTTTCAGAAGTAATCATCGTGGTAACCTTAAATAAAAGGGGAAACCCTTACGGATTTCCCCTTTCTACATACCGGTATAATGTCAGTCCCGTTGTTAACGCTTGGAGAACTGGAAGCGGGCGCGAGCTGCCTTTTTGCCATACTTCTTACGCTCTTTTATGCGCGAGTCACGGGTGATGAATCCCGCCTTTTTAAGGACACCGCGCAGTTCCGGCTCGTGCAGCAACAGAGCCTTGGTGATGCCATGCTTGATAGCGCCGGCCTGGCCAGTATCGCCGCCACCTGAAACAGTAACAAAAACATCAAAAATGCCGACTTTCTCAACCAGTTCAAACGGTTGACGTACAACCATTTTGGATGTTTCACGACCAAAATATTCGTCGAGAGTTTTGTGGTTGACGGTGAAAGTTCCTACACCCGGTTTGAGCCAAACACGAGCAATAGATGTTTTGCGTTTTCCTGTTCCATAATAACTAACTGCAGCCATATCATTTTCTCCTTGGTATTAATTAAAGTGCCAGTTTTATTGGCAACTGAGCTGCGTGTGGATGGTCCGGCCCCGCGTATATTTTAAGCTTGCTGAGCATTGCCCGGGCAAGTTTATTCTTTGGCAACATCCCTTTGACAGCTTTTTTGATAAGTTCTTCCGGCTTTTTCTCAAGCAGTTTGCCGGCTGTAATTTCCTTCAGGCCGCCGACGTAACCGGAGTGGCTGTAATAGATTTTGTTTGCTAACTTACGACCGGTCAGGGCGATCTTTTCAGCGTTTACAACGATAACAAAATCGCCGGTATCAACACTGGGTGTGAAAAACGCTTTGTTCTTACCACGCAGGACGTTGGCCACCTGAGTGGAAAGACGACCCAAAACGGCATCCTGTGCATCAACAACGTACCAGTCACGTTTTATATTCTCTGCTTTTGCAACTTCTGTTCTCATAAATTCCCCACCCGGAATACAACCCGTAATCAAATACAGGCCAAGATTTTTTTGAAGAGGTGTAACTTACTGAAAGTGGGCAATCGTGTCAAGGAAAAAAGTTGCCGAGCAATTAATTGAACGGATCAATGTTGTAACGACACGGATTTCGTGATACAACCGCGCGGCAATTATACTGATTATGCGAAGGCAGTCTCAGCTTGTAACTAGCTGATACAACTTAGTTTTTTAGACCGGCCCAAGGTGTGTGTTCGTTGGTGTGCTTGATAAATAACCTTACTCGTGAAACGTAAAAAATGTTAGCTAAGTTAGCTAATTAGGCGAATATGTTACAATTGCCACGATAGCTTCCGGAATTATTGCATTTACTTCTTAACCACCTAATTATTCTAGCTTGTTGACCAGCATTTAATTTTAATCTCCGGCATATGGAGCTTAAGCTCCTACGTTGTGTACCAACGGTGTACCAACTCTGTGTACCAACTCTGTGTACTAATGATTAATCATTTGGTTTTAAAGTATTCTAAGCGATACGACCTGTTTTTAACAGTAAAAAAGAATTGACAGCGGCTTCGACCCAACGTCCCGAAAGGGGCGTTTCTATTTAACTACTGGTGAATCCTTATTTAGAGTCGGCTTTTGCGCAATCAAGCGAGCGCTTCAAGCCCTTTTCTTCTTACCAGATCGTCGATGACATGGATTTTGAGAGTGTCAGCAAGAAGTGGTAAGAGGAGTCTGATTGTCATCTTGGCGACTTTACCGCCAACTCAATCCAAGAATTACAGTCATCCACTGCTGAAAAGCATGGCTTCAGCTTAATTTAATCCCCAGCTCCAGTCGCGTAACATACTAGAAAGCTTGCTTTCTCTCTCTCTCAGTGGCGACAGCAAAAAAATAAAATTTAGTGACTAATGCCCACCGATATGGTATTTTTTCTTTCTTAATATTGACTGTCTACTGCTAACATACTGACATCAAAAATGTGCCAAGTGAAGAACTTGTCGTTTACCAAATTGTGTTTATGACCCCAAAAAAAAAGGGGCTTTTAAGCCATAAAACACTAATTGAAGGTTAAAAAGGTAATACCTATGAAAGATCGTCTTGTAAGATTTGACTGGGCAATGAAGAAGCTGCTTCGAAACAAAGCCAACTTTGAGATATTGGAGGGCTTTCTTTCCGTATTAATTCAACAGGATGTAATCATAAAAAACATTCTTGAGAGTGAGAGCAATAAGCAAAGTGAGGATGATAAATATAATCGTGTTGACCTGCTTACCGAGATAGAAGGCGGTGAACTGGTTCTGATTGAGTTGCAGGTAGGCGGCCAGTATGACTATTTCCACAGAATGCTTTACGGATCGTCAAAACTGATAACTGATCATATGGACGCCGGATTCAGCTACGATAAAGTACGCAAGATATTATCCATAAATATAGTCTACTTTGATCTCGGCCATGGCGAAGACTACGTGTACAAGGGAATTACAGATTTTAGAGGAATTCACAAAAACGATCTGCTTAAGCTATCCACTTTTCAGAAAGAAAAGTTAACTAATCTGGAACATGTTTCTGAGATATTCCCTGAGTATTATATTCTTAAAGTTAATGGTTTTAATGACCTTGCGGAAGACAGTCTTGATGAGTGGATATTCTTTTTAAAGAACTAAGAAATTAAGAAAGAATTTAGTGCAAAAGGTTTGCAAAAAGCAGCAGTA
>CAIMXI010000347.1 GCA_903845365.1 uncultured Geobacteraceae bacterium
ATGCTGATATTACAGTAATCCAGAAAAAAGCTACTACAGTGCCGGACATCAAACTTCCTGCGGAAATCGCGGTCTTGGTTCTGGTACAGTTTATCAACGACCCCGGATTGAGCTTTGTCCAGTTGGCCAAGTCCATCTCACAAAGCAATAAGGTAGCTGTCAGCGCGGCGCAGATTGAAACGCTCTTTTCACGTTTAGGTGTAAAAAAAACTCCGGCAATGTAGGTACAGACGCTCTTCGTGCCCTCAAGGAAAGTCTGGCGCTCTTATCGCAGGAAACATTACCAGCGGTATTGTTCCGGCAACCGCCGGTCATCCATTTTGTCCCGGAAAAGGACACTTGTCATTGCGGCGACCAGCTTGGCGTTATGAAGACACGAAAAAAAACCGTGTTGTGCCTGACAGGTCCTTTCATTGCCCATGAAACGGTTTACAAGTGTCCTTCGTGCTTCCAAATCTTTGTCTCGGATGCTCTGCTCTTGCTCGTTCCGGCTCGTTGCAATGTCGCATATGATGTTCTGGTCTTTGTAGGGCAGGCACTTTTCCAGCGTTATCGAACTATTGAAGAAGTGCGTATCGAACTTTTAGTCACACATAATTTGCGCATAAGTGCTTCGGAAGTCGGCTACCTTGGTCGCAAGTTCATAATGTATCTGGCAATCGGACATAGGCTTGCGACACCTCGTATCCGCGAGAATATGAAGCGACAAGGCGGATACATTCTGCATCTTGATGCCACACACGATGGTGAAGCACCGGCGCTGATGACCAGCATAGACAGCATTAGCAAGATCGTACTCGAAAATGTTAAGTTACCCAGCGAACATACTGACTACGTTGTTCCCTTCTTGAGCAAAATACAAAGTGTCTATGGAAACCCTATAGCTTGTGTTCACGATATGGGTCTCGGCATATGCAAAGCGGTGGCTGTTGTATTTCCCGGGGTTCCTGATTTTATCTGCCATTTCCATTTTCTGAGGGATATCGGCAAGGATTTCATGGAACCAGCGTATAAAGTGCTGAGAAACGCCCTGCGCAAACATTCAGCAAGCACACAGTTGCATGCATTAGTCAGGGATATGCGATCCAAATTAAGCGATGACGCTGCTTTAATCCCTCCGTTGTCAGATGCCATAAACGGTGTCAACTTTTTAGAGAACAGTGACCTATTACCTGCAGCAGCGGCATACTCGCTTGCACTATGGGCTTTACAGGGCAAGAAGAGTGGAGATGGGTACGGTTTTCCCTTTGATCGGACGCTGCTGGAATTCACGGATCGGTTATTGGAACTGAGTCGCCGCTTACCGGAGTTATTGGCACAATCGTCGGTAGATAAACGGTTAAACTATAAACCTCTTGCCAAACTCGCTAAAATTGTATCCGTCATATCAAATGACTCAGAGATTTGCCAGGCGGTAGAAGAACTTCACTGGCGTGGCATGCAGTTTGATCGCTTACGCGAGGTCATGCGCATAGCGCCGGTTGATGGCAGCGATGGGCTGAACGACGATGGTACACCACAGATAATAGCCACTATCCGGGAAGGCGTGGAACTGTTCCGCAAAGGACTTGATTCGGATCCTATACTGGTTCCAGACAAGCTATGCAGAAAAATGGCAACCCAGATTGACAAGTACAGCAAA
>CAIMXI010000348.1 GCA_903845365.1 uncultured Geobacteraceae bacterium
AGAGAGAATAAATGAAACTTGTTCTTTTTTGTCCCAGATATGGTTGCCGCCGGTCAGCAGATGAATGCCATGTCCGAACAACTCCTTGGCAACCTCAACAGTTAACCCGAACCCGCCGGCGGCATTTTCACCATTGGCTATAACAATATCTATAGTATGCCGATCCACCAGGCGGTGTAGCTCACGCGACAACGCCTGACGCCCCGGTTTTCCGACGATATCACCGACAAACAGGATCTTAACGGGCATATTCGACTGATCTGGTTTCGCGTATCACGTTGACCTTGATCTGGCCTGGATATGTCATTTCGGCCTCAATTTTCTTGGCAATATCGCGAGCCATCACAACAGATTGGTCATCAGTGACCTGATCGCTGGAAACCATGACACGAATTTCGCGTCCGGCCTGTATAGCAAAGGACGACTGTACGCCGCTGAACGAGGTAGCAATGCGCTCCAGATCTCCGAGGCGCTTGACATAGGTCTCCATCATTTCACGGCGTGCGCCGGGGCGTGCACCGGAAAGCGCATCTGCTGCCTGAACCAGAATTGCCAGGATGGAATTCGGTTTTTCATCTTCGTGATGTGCCATGATGGCATGCACGATCTTCGGCGTTTCAGCGTATTTGCGAGCCAACTCAGCTCCGATTACCGCATGTGATCCCTCGACTTCGTGGTCAACCGCTTTGCCTATATCATGCAGAAGCCCGGCACGTTTGGCCTGTTTGACGTTGATTCCGAGCTCGGCAGCCATAATACCGCAGAGGAACGCGACTTCCAGTGAGTGAAGGTAGACGTTCTGGGTGTATGAGGTACGATATTTGAGGCGTCCGACCAATTTAAGGATTTCCGGATGGATGCCGTGAACTCCGAGGTCGAATGCCGCCTGTTCGCCCGCCTCTTTTATCGAGAGTTCCACCTCTTCAGTTGCTTTTGCGACAACCTCTTCGATTCGGCCCGGATGAATGCGACCATCGGCCAGGAGCTTTTCCAGAGATATTCGCGCGACCTCGCGACGTACCGGATTGAAGCCGGACAGAATTACCGCTTCAGGGGTATCGTCAATAATCAGATCAATGCCGGTGGCAGCCTCCAGAGCGCGAATATTTCTCCCTTCGCGACCGATGATACGCCCCTTCATTTCGTCAGATGGCAGTGGAACTACTGAAACAGTGCGCTCAGCAACGTATTCTCCCGCGTAGCGCTGAATGGCAAGCGCCATTATCTCCCTGGCTTTTTTGTCCCCGTTTTCACGAGCTTCATCCTCAATTGCCCTGATTATTTTGGCGGCATCATGCTTTGCCTCTGTCTCCATTGCGTTCATCAGCTCTTTTTTTGCTTCTGCGGCCGACATACCGGAAATCTGCTCCAGTCGCGCATTTTGTACGTCAGCCGCTTTTTTCAGCTCGGCATCCCGGAGATCGAGAGCCTGCTCTTTTTGAGAAACCGTCTGCTCTTTTTTGAGAATATCCATCTCTTTTTGATCTATCAAGCCGGCTTTCTTATCGAGATTCTCTTCCTTCTGGGTAAGACGTTTTTCGAGTGCCAACAGATCCTTGTTTTTTTCGCTCGTTTTTCGCTCGTGGTCTTCCTTGGCCTGGATAGCGGCATCCTTGGCTTTGAGCTCTGCTTCCTTGGTAATGGTATCAGCTTCACGACGTGCATCATCAAGCACTTTGCCGGCGAGCTCTTCGGCCTGTTTCAGGATGGATCCGGTATCCTTCTTGTTCAGCTTGTTGCCGGCATAATAGGCTCCGGCAGCGACAGCCATAAGAACAATGACAATGCCAATAATTGTTTCAACCCCCATACAACTAACCTCCTTTATATAAAATCCGGGTCGCCTGGCGAGCTCCGGTTACTTCTCTGTTTTAAAGCCACTAATCCGGACAATGCGCTTCTCTGAAACAATAATCTCCATCGGAATATCATGCGCATCTGCAGGGATCAGCTCCTCCGTCAATTGGAAATCATGACACAATCCAACCAGATGAGTCGAGCAGTCGGGATGAGGCAGAAAACGATCATAGAATCCTTTTCCGTAACCGATCCGATGGCCGGCGAGATCAAAAGAGACGCCCGGAACCACGATCAGATCAGCTTCCTCCGCCTGAAGATCAACTCCCGTCGGGCAAGGCTCCAAAATACCAAATGCCCCTTTCTGCAACTCTTCAATCCGCTCGACCCTGCGAAACACCATCTGATCGCGGCAGACCGCCGGATACAGAACCCGCTTTCTCGCCTGAAAAGCTGCAGTAAAGAGCAGTTCCGTATCGGTCTCATTATGAGCCGGGGCATACAGCGCTATGCAGTCAGCTTCAGCATACTCAACAAGGGAGAGCAGGTTGAGCTGAGCCGCGCGACTTGATGCGCACCAAGAATCATGGCTGAGCAAACGGCGCTGTGCCAATAATTGCGAACGAAGCGAACGCTTGGGCATACTGAACTTTCAATACAATACGTGCGGAATGGCCCCGAAGAAGAATCGGGAAGGTCAACCAGGGAGGCTGAATGGAGAAAAAGGCTTGAGTGCCGTCAGGTAACTATCTGATTTAAGTTCAGCGACTCAGGATGCTTTTTCCTTTCAGTGAGGATATATTCAATGGGCATTGGTTATAACTTCAATCAAACTGGCGAAGGCGGCGTTTGACGAGCCCGATAGAGCTGAGCATTTTGTGCGAATATATGATCAAGTCTCCCTGAGAGACCAAGTAAAATCAGACCGTATCAAGTGTCGCTATCAGCGAATCGATTCTGCTGTCGACAACAGCATCCATCTCACGCTGAGAACGGAGTTCAAGTAATTCTTCCACAGTATTCAGCAGAGCCAGCGAGAGTACCAGTTGCGCATCACCACTTTTAAGAGCGCTACCAATTTCCTGTAGCTTGCTATTAACAAAAGTTTCGACCGCCCTGACCTTCGATTCCGGGGCGGAACTTCGAACCGATAGTTCCCGCCCAAGGACAATCACCGCATGGCTTTTTTTCATACAATGACCATAGTCACTCGCTAAATACCGTCAAGCTTGCCAAGTATGGAGTCAACACGGGACTTGATACCCTCACGGTCGTGTATCAGACGTTGAATTTCTTCATGCAGGGAGGCGTTTTCTTCTTTAAGGTCATTATACTTTTCGAGGATAGCGCCTATTTTGGCTTCGAGTACATCTAAGAGTTCTTGGTTCATGGGTTCCCTTTCCTTTCGAGGTGGCACACTATACGAAGCAGCAGGGACAAAGTCAAGTCCTAATTGACTGATATCGCAGAGTTCGGTTACGCCCTTCACCGGCTTGCGACGTGATTTTTCAGGCCTGGAAGAGGGCATCCGTAAACTCCTGCGGATTAAAATCTCGCAAATCCTCAATTGCTTCGCCGACGCCGATGTAGCGGATCGGCAGAGCAAACTCATGGCTGACCGCTACCACAACGCCTCCCTTGGCGGTGCCGTCCAGTTTTGTCAGTGCCAAACCGGTGACACCAGCGGACTCCTTGAAAAGTCGGGTCTGAGAAATCGCGTTCTGGCCGGTTGCGGCATCGAGAACCAGCAGCGTTTCATGGGGCGCACCTGGGATCTCCCGGTCAATGACACGGCGGATTTTTTTCATCTCCTCCATCAGGTTGACTTTGGTGTGGAGACGACCGGCGGTGTCAACAATCAGGATATCAACACCACGGGCGACAGATGCTTTGCAGGCGTCAAAAACAACCGCAGCAGGATCGGCTCCCTCCTTGTGACGAATAACATCAACTCCGGAGCGTTTCCCCCAGACGATCAACTGCTCGGCAGCAGCAGCCCGAAACGTGTCGGCCGCCGCGAGGAGAACCTTGTGCCCGGAGGCCGAAAAGCGTGAAGCAAGCTTGCCGATAGTTGTAGTCTTGCCGACACCGTTGACGCCGATCACCAGCAGCACAAATGGCTTCCGGCTGTTGATGTCAAGGGGTGTGTGATGTGCGGTGAGCCGTGCCAGAATTTCCTCTTTCAACACCGCTCGTAAGGCATCGCCATCTTTCAGCTCGTTACGCCCCAGTCGCTGTTCCAGCGTACGGATCAACTCAACCGTGGTCTTCACTCCAATATCGGAAGTAATCAGAATCTCTTCCAGCTCTTCAAACGTATCGGCATCAATAGTTTTTTTACCCAGCAGCAGAGTATCAATTCGCCCCACCAGACCCTCTTTAGTCTTTTGGAGTCCCACCTTCAGTTTGCCAAAAAGATCCACGACGCCAAAGGGGTTGAGTACCGGCTTCTTTTGGAGTTCCGGTTCTCCAGTCACCTCACCGTCTTGTGCCGGTAGCTCAGGCGTAGGCTTGGAGGAAGGGAACACCTCCATGTTGGCGACGGTTATAATCTTGTCCATCATCCCGCGAAAATAGCTTTTTTTCTCCTCCTGCTGCTGCTCCATCATATCTCCTTCTTCAATTCGCTTACCGCCCGGCGGAAATGGTGCAGTGTCAGAGCTATCGGGGAGGTGCGCTCAACATTCATTACCAGCGAATACTCCTGATCAATGCAGCCGATAATAAGATGACCTTTACTGGAAGTCACAACTACGTCCTCAACTTCGCCGGTCTGGGCGGTGCTATGCATCTCTCTGAGACGAGTCAGAATAATACTCTTGTGCGCGGCGATAAAACGAATGTCGTACGGATCACAAAGGCAATGCTCCATGACCGCCTCACCCTCCCAGTCCACCAGGATGGCGCCGATCGCCTGCGGCACTCTCTCCACCAGCTCTTTCAAAATTATTTCGAACGACATTATCCTGCTCCTGTCCAACAAGCTACTGTTTTCTCTATTCCCCCGCAACTCCCATAGCCCAGAGGAGATTGACCTGAGCCACCCGGTAGTCTCGCTGTGCCCTGGCCAAGTAGCTTCTTGCCTGTACCAGGTTCAACTGAGCATCATCCAGTTCCAGACGGATCTTTACTCCGAATTCGTACCCCTTCTCGGCCATCTGCACCAGCCGTTCCGCCTGCCTGACAGTTCCGCTGAGCGCCCGGACGATATCGGTGGCCTCTTTGAGGGCATCTCTGCTGGTACGGATCTCAAGGGCAATACTTTCGAGCAGTCTGGCCTCATCTATCTGCTTGCTGCGTAGGTCACTTTTGGCCTGAGTTGTTTTGCCGTTTGCCCGCAAACCGTCAAAAAAGGGGAACGAAAGATATAATCCCGCATTCCATGCCGATCCGTTTGACGATCCATTCAAGGCAGGGGACTCCCTGATGTCGAGCCAGTGCCAGCCGGCGTTCCCTTTGAAGTCGAGTCGTGGCTTGTTCTCCGCGTCGGCAATCGTTACCAGCTCGCTGTAGATGCCGATACGATGCCGCAGATCGGCCAGCTCGGGGCGTTTCGAGTGGGCGCTCTTCAGAGCCTGATCATAGTCGGGCGGATTCGTGAACTGCATATTAAGAGATCCGCTGACATCCACATTCTGGCCGTCCAGCGCCAGCAGAAAACTGAGCTGATGACGGGCGGCAGCAATCGCATTTTCACTTCTGATGGTGGCAGGAAACGCATTTTGAGCAGCCACCTCTGCGGCCAATACATCATAATCAGTCGCCGTTCCGGCGGCAAACCTGCGCTCGGCCTCCTCAAGAAGCCGCTTTTTCTGTTCCAGGTTCTCACGCGCTGCGGTATGCAGCTCCTTTGCCAGCAGGACATCGCTGAAGACGGTTGTAACATCCCTGACAGCAGCCTGCCGAAAAAGGCGCAGTTGATCCTCAGCCGTTTTGAGCCCCGCTTCCGCCGCCCGGATGGCTGCACCGATTTTACCCCAGGTATAGAGCGGCTGGCTTACGGCAATGTCTGCGCTACGGCTGTACTGAAGAGGTGAAGTTCCCGATCCGTACATCACTGACTGGCTATTGTCCTTAGCCATACCGGCGAAGCCGTTCAGCGAAAGCTGCGGCAGTGCGGCAGCGCGTTCCTCGACATACTTCCCTTCTACGTAGCGGGCATATTCGCGGGCTTTTTCGATATCACGGTTCTTTTCCATGGCGATAGAGATCGCCTCATCCATGGTTACGGTACGAATCTCGGTGGCATGGACTGAACAGGTAAATCCTGAAATAACACAGAGCAACGGAGCAACGGAGAAAGTCAATAATACTCTGTAAAAAATGTTCCTATAAGACCTTGGCTCAGAGATATTAGAACGTATCCGACGCACATTGAAGTTCTTCATGATTTTGCTTGTCCTCCGTTGCTCCGTTGCTCCGTGTTATTCGGGGTTTTCCCTTCCACTTTCGTTTCAACCAGCCGCCGAAGTCATCCATGACCGTATACATAACCGGAACAACCAGAAGCGTCAGAAAGGTAGAAGTGATCAGGCCACCAACCACGGCGCGGGCCATGGGGGCGCGCATCTCGGCGCCACTGCCGATGCCGAGGAACAGCGGCATCATGCCGAAGATCATGGCAAAAGTGGTCATAATGATCGGCCGCAGACGCGTACGACCGGCGAGGATCACCGCATCACGACGCGGCAGTCCGTCTCTCCGCTGTAGAATTTTGGCGTAGTCCACCAGCAGGATGGCGTTCTTGGTGACCAGTCCCATCAGCATGATCAGGCCGATCAGGGACATGATGTTGACGGTATCTCCGGTCAGTTTGAGCATGCCGGCCATGCCGACAATTGAGAGCGGCAGCGCCAGCATGATGGCAAACGGCTCGAAAAACGATTCGAACTGAGCCGCCAGAATCAGGTAGACGAACAGTACCGCCAGAATCAGCGACTCCCCCATATAGCCGAACGATTCTGCCATATCCTCAGCTTCACCGGAAAGGTTGATCGCATAGCCTGGCGGCATATTGATCCGTTTAGCCGCTGCTTCGACATGTTTTACCGCAGTGCCGATGGGGAGGTTATCCAGGTTGGCGCTGACAGTAACCTGCCGCGCCAGATCGCGGCGGTTGATCTCCGTCGGCGAGGCCGCAACCACCGTTGAGGTCAGGCTGCCCAGCGGCACCAGTTTTATGCCGCCGGAAGCATTGGGGACAGAAACCCGCAAATCGGTTACCTGCGAGGGGTTCTGGCGCAGACGTTCAGGCAGCCTGACCCTCACATCCACTGCATCACCGTCTTCGTCCTCATAGGTGGAGATTGCTTCACCGCCGATCAGTCGACTCAAGGCTGCGACGATGTCATTGGTGGTGACTCCGGCCGAAAGAGCCTTGTCGCGGTCTACCCGCATACGATATTCCGGGATGTCATTTTCCAGAGTCATGGAGAGGTCGACAATGCCCGGTACTGAGTAGAGCTCTTTTTTCAGTTTTGCACCGAGCTGCTTGAGTACGTTCAGGTCATCACCTTTCAGATTGACGTTAAGCGGTTTCAGCGCGCCTCCGATCTGTCCGACCTCTTCGATGGAGAAGGTAATGCCGGCAACTTTGTTTAAGCGCTCGCGGATCTCCCGCTGAAGAACGAACTGGTTTTTGGCCCGCTCTTTGCGCTCTTTAAGCTTTATATAAAGGAGTCCGTCCCGCACCGTGCCGCTGTCGCCGGCTCCGATGGTCGTATAGGTGTGGTCGATCTCAGGAAAATCTTTAACTGCTGCTAGAACAGCGGTCATTCTCCCTTCGGTCTCGGCCATGGAGGCATCCGGTGCGGTCTTGAAGGAGACCTGAAGTTCACCCTTGTCATACTGGGCCATAAAGGAGGATTCCAGTGTGCCGAAGATCGCTATCCCGGCGACAAAGGCGGCAAAGGCGGCTGTCAGTACCGTCTTGCGGTGATCGAGTGCCCAGCCGACAGCTGAGCGGTAGCGGTCGGCCGTACGGTCAAACCAGAGATTGAAGATCTCAAGCCAGCGAGCCACCCCTTTACGTTTACCCTGCAGATGTATGGAAGGATCATGCCAGCGGGATGAGAGCATCGGATCCAGGGTGAAGGAGACGAACAGGGAGACCAGCACGGCAAAGGCCACACTGATACCGAACTGATAGAAGAAACGCCCGACAATGCCCTTCATAAAGGCCACCGGTACGAATACGGCGATAATCGACATGGATGTGGCAAAGACCGCCAGGCCGATCTCCGCAGTGCCGAATCGGGCGGCCTCCATATGATCCTTGCCCATCTCCAGATGCCGGACGATATTCTCCCGTACGACGATGGCATCATCGATCAGGAGGCCAATTGCCAGAGAGAGAGCCATCAGGGTCATGACGTTTAGGGTCATGCCGAGTGAGTTCATGACGATAAACGCCGAAATTACTGAGATCGGCAGGGTCACGCCGGTAATAACCGTGGAACGCCAGGAGTTAATAAAGCAGAACACAATCAGAACCGTCAGAATGCCGCCGATCACCAGCGTCTCCTTAACGTCGGCGAGCGACTCGCGGGTCATTATTGAACCATCCCGGACAAGCGTGATAGTTACGCCGGGCGGCATCTCTTTCTGCACTTTGGCGATAACCTTTTTGACCGTATCTACCAGTTCCACCTGATTGCCGCCTGACTGCTTGTAGATATCCAGCCCGATTGCCGGCTGTCCGTTTACCAGAGCCAGCTTGCGCTTTTCCTCCACTCCGTCTGTTACCTGGGCGACCTCTCCGAGTGTTATCGGGCGGCCGTTACGCTGGGCCACGGTCATCTGGCGGTACTGGTCGGCGCGATCCGGCTTCCCCTCGATGCGCAGAGGATATTCAGCTGTGCCACGGGTTATGCGTCCGAGCGGAGTGTTGGTGTTCTCGGATTTAATCCCGTTGACGATGTCATTGACCCCCATACCGAGCGCATCCAGTCTTGTCGGATCAATATCCACGTTGATTTCCCGCTTCTGTCCGCCGACCATATCCACTTTGCCGACACCAGCCACGCTCTCAAAACGTTTCTTGATCTTTTTTTCCACCAGAACAGTCAGTTCCCGTGGGGAAAGGTTTTTTGACTGTACCGCTAATGCGGCCACCGGAGCAGCGTTGAAATCGAGCTTCTGGATAATCGGCTCTTCGATTCCGGTCGGCAGGGTACCACGTATTGAGGATAGTTTTGCGCGCACCTCCTGAGCAGCGTCATTGACCTTCTCTTCCAGACGGAATTCGACCACGACGGTGGAAACCCCCTCACGGGAGGTGGAGAAGACATGCTTGACACCAGCCACCTGGTTGACCGCCTCCTCAATCCGTTTGGAGAGTTCACGCTCAACCGTTTCCGGTGATGCGCCGGCAAAGGTAGTGACCACAGAAACTACCGGGAATTCAACGTTGGGAAACATTTCCACAGCCAGGCGGCGGTAGGAGAAAATGCCCACAACCACCAGGGCCAGAATCATGACCGTGGCGAAGACGGGGCGTTTGATAGAGAGATCGGAGAGAATCATCCAGGTAAGTTTCCTTTATCAATAAATTGATCAAAAACGGAAGTTCATGAACCACAGAGCAACTGAGCAACAGAGAAATCAAACCGTTGCATCAACATGAGGAATGACCAATATGGAGAGAGTTTTTTTGGCTTAACTCGAATATTCTTTGAAATTGCTCAGTTGCTCAGTTGCTCTGTTGCTCTGTGTTTCAAATGCTTATTATGGTTTAAGAGACGCTACTTCGCACCGTTGGCTGCAGCTACCGTAACAGCATCTCCATCCTTGAGGTTGAACCCGCCGCGTACGACGTACTGTTCCCCACTCTTCAAGCCTGCCACCACTTCTACCTGCTCACCGGTTACGCTGCCGGTAGTGATAGTTCGAGTATGGGCGATGCCGTTTTGCACAACATAAATCACACCGGTTCGGGCTACCAGATCAAAACGGTCGATGGAACTTCTCGGAATCTGGAGAACCCCGCTGCGCCTGCCGGTGATGATGCGCCCTTTGGTGAACAGTCCCCCTTTTAGGATTTCCGGCACATTTCTCACCTCGGCAATAACCCTCAGTGAGCGGTCAGCGCTGCTCAATTCCGGGTTTATGAACATGACTGTGCCGGTAAAAGTCTTTCCCGTCAGCGCATCCACAGAGAACTCCAGCGGCTGGCCCTGCTTGATCCGGGAGGAGTCAGCCGATGAGACTGTAACGGTAAGGTTGAGCAGCCGGTTGTCCACAATACGAAAGATCGGTTTACCGGCGGCGGCGTCACTCGCCAGATCGCCAACATTGACGTCACGCAGGGCAATGACGCCATCCATTGGGGAAGTCACCATAGCCTTGTCCTGCCGAGCCTTTGTCTGGCGCAACTCTCCTCCGGCGACGCCTAGCTGGGCGTGCGCCGCATCAACCCGCGCCTGGGCGGCTTCCGCCTCCGAGCCGGCATCATCAACGGCCTGCCGGGTTGCCAGGCCGGATTCCTTCAGTTTGAGTATGCGCTCACGCTCCCGCTCGGCACGGGTAGCTGCAACGCCAGCCTGAGCCAGATTGGCTCTTGCTGATTCAACTGCAGCTTCGGCACGTTTGACCATAGCCTCAGTTTCGGCGACATCAATCCGTGCCAGCGCCTGCCCTTTTCTCACCCGCACCCATTCGGTCACATACACCTGCTGGATCAGGCCGGGTATCTGGGTTTTTATATCCACCGAAAATTTTGGTTCCAGGCTGCCGGTAACCTCTATTCCGTCACTCAGTTCGGAAGATGCGGCCGCAACAGCTTCCACGGCGACCGGCGGCTTGATGGTCTGTGCAGCACTCTTTTTCTCCTCACCCTTGTAGCAAGCTGTTACGTTCATTAAAATTAAAAGTGCCACTAAATATGCTGCTGTCCGTTTCATCGCGTACCTCGTTGTCAAGATTGCCTGGCCTCAAGACCATCAAACACTATATTCAACATTCGAACCATAGCTTCCCGGTCAAGACGCGGATTGCAGTGGCAGAGCTGTTCCTCGATGGCAATGCTCATGCACGCCAGAGCCGCCCATACCATATCATCCACCTTGCCCGGCCTTATTTCCCCTGAGCCAATCCCCTCAAGCATCAGAGCCGAAATAACCTGCAGCATCCGGTCATAATACTGTTCCAGATTGAACGGCGGCGCCCCCTGCGGAGTGCCGAAGTAGATGGAATAGATCAGTTTTACCTGCGGCAGTTGCTGTATCGAAGCGTCGAAAACATTTTCGCAGAAGTGGAGCACGCGCCGACGCACAGTGCCGGTAAAGCTGCCAAGATCAGCCAGCATAGCCTCAAAAAGGGAATAAGAATCTTCCATCAACTGCAGGTAGATGCCTTCCTTACTTTTGAAATAGTAATACAGTACCGGCTTGGTTACTCCGGCAGCCAGGCAGATCTCACGCACCGAAGTGGCGGCATAACCGCTTTTGGTGAAAAGATCAAGTGCTGCGGCAAGCAGCCGCTCCCGGGCTTCTGTGGTTGGCTGTAGGCGTGTGGTGGTTGTCATGGGGATCCTTGTGAAAATATTATACCTAACGGTAGGTATAGCAAAAGAATTGAAGAGTTGTCAATTACTCCATTTTGCATTAATAAAATAGTTTCAGATGCCGTATTTGAGGCTCAATAATTCGGCTTTCGTGTCATTCCATCCTGATACCTACCCTTCAAACTCACATTCCAATGCCCTAGAGTCAAACCATCAACCTGGCTCACGGGGATCCAGTACCAGTTTGATGCCACTGAGAATTTCGACCATCCGCCTGGCCGAAAGAGTTCCAACATACTCGTCCAGTTGCGTCTTATCCACTGTGAAAACCTGCGAAACATTTACAACACTTTGCTTGAGTAGGTTTGATTCTTTTGTATCGAGCAGCACATTGC
>CAIMXI010000349.1 GCA_903845365.1 uncultured Geobacteraceae bacterium
CACCTTTTTGTCTGTCGTACCACCCACCGGGATAAACGTCTTGTCCTCGACAAAGCGCAACAGTTTGACCTGCAGTTCGACCGAGCATGCTTCGATGTCATCCAGAAACAGCGTGCCGCCGTCGGCAGCTTCCGCCAGTCCCGACCGATTGCGGTCTGCCCCGGTGAATGCGCCCCGGACGTGTCCGAACAGCTCACTCTCGGCAAGGTTTAATGGCAACGCTCCGAGCTGCACGGTAACAAAGCGAGCGTCACGGCGGGAACTCAGGGCGTGGATTATGGTGGCCAGCCGCGATTTGCCGGAGCCGGTTTGACCTTCCAGCAGGATATTGAAAGATGAACGGGCCGCACGGGCAGCTTGTTCCATACAGCCCCTGTGGGCTGGCGAATCATCAATCCGGGTGCGCATGGATGCCATCAGTTCTTCAGAAAGACCGCAGATTTCGCGGAACTGGAGCACCGGCAGGGCTGCCTTGGCAATCACGGCCAGCAATTCATCGGTATCAACTGGTTTACGCACAAAGGCGGCCACCCCGAGTTCGATAGCTTTGAGCAGATAGCTCGTTTCGGTGAAGGCGGTACAAAAAATCAGCGGCATGTCCGGTGCGCGCTTTTTCATCTCTGCGGCAAGTTCCAGTCCGTCCATAACCGGCATGCGTATGTCGCTGATAACCAGATCCGGCGGCTGTTTGCCAATAAGAGCAAGCGCCTCGCGGCCATTGGGCGCCTGAATGACTGGGCGGTAGTACAGTTCAAGAAAGGCGGCTGTTTCACGCCGCTGTTCTGCTTCGTCCTCGACCAGCAGTATCGTAAGACTCTTAGGCGCGTTCATGGTTGCTCCGTCAGCGGTAACCCAATCCTGAAGATCGTACCGGTCGTATTTTCCAACAGACTGATGTGTCCACCCAGGCTGTCCTCCATAATCATGCGACACATGTAAAGACCGATGCCTGTGCCGCCATACTCTTCTTTGGTCGTAAAATACGGGGCAAATATCTGGGCGGCGATGTCGGCAGGGATACCGCAACCGTTGTCGCTGATGTCAATACGCATGAAGTTGTCTTCTCCAGATCCGGAAACCGATACTTGTACACTGATGCGTCCCTCTATTGGCTCTCCGCCAGTAGCGCGGCTTTCCACGATAGCGTCGCGGGCATTGCCCAGCAGGTTTAGCATTACCTGCCTGAATTCGTTGGGAAAGCCGTTCACCAGCTTGTTATCGCTCTCGTGGCAGATGAGTGTGACCTTGATGCTGTTTTCGGCGAATTGCGGGTCAAACAGGCGTACCGAATCTGATATGCAGGACAAGGGTGAAAAGAGCATTTTCTGTTTTTCAGGACGGTAAAAACCACGAAATTCTTCGATGGTATCGGACATGTAGTGAACCTGGCGCATGGCGCTCTGCTTGAATTCATCCAAGTTTTGAGTAGTCAGCCCCTGCATGGTTCCGACCGCATGGGTGCGCTGGATAATAATGCCGAGCGTTGCCAGAGGCTGACGCCATTGATGGGCAATGGCGCTGATCATCTCTCCCATAGCTGCACGGCGCGAGTGGTTTGCCAGTTTACGCTCCTGGGCAACACGGAGTCTGGTTTCCGTTTCAATCTGTTCCTGTAGAGATGATGAAAGGTTTCGATAAAGCTCCTCGCTTTGGCGTAGTTCC
>CAIMXI010000350.1 GCA_903845365.1 uncultured Geobacteraceae bacterium
GAAGGCTTTTAAAACCAAAGAAATCACCCCCATTCTCAAATGGGTGAAGCCGAAAGATGAAAAAACCGTCAAAGCTGCCTTTGACAAGGCGCTTGCCGTCAGGGGGAATAAATCTGAGGAGGCCGAGCATAAATTCTTTTCAACCCTGGTTAAAATACATCGTGCAGGAGAAGGCGCATCATTTACAGGCCTGAAACCTGCCGGGTCTGTTGAGCCGGCTGTTGCAGCAGCGGATAAGGCATTGGAGAGCGGGTCAGCCGATGCGCTTGTAAAACTGATTACCGATGACGTTGCAGCAGGGATCAAAAAGCGTTTCGAGCGTGCAGCCTCTGCTTACAAGCATAAGGATGAGAGCGTTGCCAGGGGGCGGGAATTTGTGGAAGCTTATGTTGCGTACACCCACTATGTTGAGGCAATTCATCAGCTTGCAACTGCCAAGGAAGGCGGACATGGCGAGCATGACAAGCACGGGAAGCACGACAAACATAAGAAAGAGTCTGATCACGACAAACACTAACTGGTATAAATAGCCTGATACGCTGGAATGCCGCCTGACGTGGTCAAAATCATTTCAGGCGGCATTTATCAATGAGGTTTCTACTTGAGCAACGTTATTTTTAAATCTTATATTGCAGCTCTCGTCATTCTCATCACACTTCCAATACCGGTAGCTGCAATGTCTGCCATTACATGCCACTGCTTCAAGGATCGTTCCTATGATGCAGCGCGTCCGGCAGCGGCTGATCCATATTTTCTTGCCACAACTCAAAACTCTTTCTTTGCCATCGTGTTCAACGTAGACAAGAAAAACATCATGATGAAAAAGCAGCAGGGCATCTCTTCAGACGAACTCTGGATTGCATATTGGACAGCGTCCAATGCCGGCAAATTACCTGAAACAGTGCTGCAGGCCAGGCAGGATAAAAAGTCTTGGAAAGAAATCATTTCGTCGCTTCGGCTTACAACTCAGGGACTGGGCATCCGATTTTATAATGCTCTGGATGCAAAATCTTCCGATAAACTTCTGGCAGAAGCGGTGGTTGATGAGCTTTTTCTCCGCTCTCACCTGCTGGCTGACAAGGAACTGGCAGCAATCAGAAAAGCTGGTGCACCAAACCAGGAATTGATTATTGCGACTGTTATTGCAGCCAGGACAAAACAACCCGCCAAGCAGATATATCTTGATGTCAAGAACGGTTCCAGAACCTGGGGATCACTGTTAGCGTGGGCGAATATTGACCCAAAAGATATACCGCGTGAAATTTCCGCCATCCTGAAATAGATGCCGATCCATAACATTTCCGGATCAACAGCCCAAAGTGGTTATGCTCAAGCAAGCAGGGATGAATCAGGAAATAAAACGATACTTGACTTGGGTGAATGATTTGAGTGCCTGGTTTGATTAAAATTTTATTTATAGATTTGAACGTCCTGGACCAGAAGGGGGAATATTATGAACAAACTGCCTATTGAATGGCTGAGTCAGCAGATCGTACGAGAAAACAGCGACGCAATACTGTTTGCCGGAGCACATTGACATAGTGTAATCGGCGATCACCGGTATTTACCAGATTGCCAGAATTTCCTTATCATTCGACCTTCATACCGAACATGCTTTCCAGTGCGGTCCGACGATAATCAAAGATCTGTTCAAGCCGGCGGGCCACAAGACCCGCAATAAGCCTGCTGAATGGGTCGAATGGAATACTGTAGTGAATAATATCGTGCATCTCGACCCCATTTTCCAACCTGATTAGTTCTAATTCGCCGCTAATCGTAAAAAGCTCTCCGGCCTTGATCCTGTATGCGTAGCGGCGTAGACTAGGCGCGGGAATATAGACATTAAATTGAATCGTCGGTTAAATCGGTATTGGCATTCTCCGAGA
>CAIMXI010000351.1 GCA_903845365.1 uncultured Geobacteraceae bacterium
AAAAACCGGCGCACGTGAAAGCCGCAACGCCGGTTTAAATGGGGGTTCAGTTAAAATAATTGTTGACAGATGCCGAAGCACATATTGCCCCGAGTCAGATAGCAGACTCCACCGAACATTTTCTTTTTTTCGACATTCGGCCATGATCTGATCTGGGTATCGATCAGTTGCTCAATGGTTTTATTGTAGGCCATACTCCTAGTTCCTCCAATTTCCTCCGGTTTATTGCAGTAGATACTTCTTCAGGAAATTTTTCACCCTGTCAATAGAGTCCAACTCAGCAGTTACGTTGTATTCAAGATGATGGGTTCCTTGAGATCCCATTACCTCGCGAGGTTTACCAATAGAGTCAAAGGCATGGTAGGCATTTGGGTATGCCTGTAAGGCAACTTCAAAACTGCTTTTTCCAGATGGAATCATAGAAACACAACGCTCTGTTGGAGTCCAGTCGTCTTTTTCTCCAATCAGGATCAGCAAAGGAGCGTTGAGATCGGCAAGAGATTTCCGACAAGAGGGGTACATGGCAATGGCGGCATGAAAAGGATCGTCACGCTTCTGATAGAGAACATTGAGAGTAGTAGAGCCACCATTAGACCAACCCATAATGGCGATGCGCTTATTGTCTACAAACGGCAAACTAGCCAAGAATTGTTGAGCGTCGTAGGCATCGGTGACCCTCCGAGCAAGCATATCAGCCGACTCTTTCCCGCCTAAAGTACAAACGCTACTGATACCGCGTGGCTTGAAGCTATCAACCTGCAGAGTCGCAAAGCCCCAACTCACCAGCCGTTCTGCCCATCGGTGGTCACGCTTGGGTTGCATTCCACCGCATCCGTGGAGCAGAACCACTGCTGGAAATTTTCCAGTGCCAGCGGGTTTTTGGAGTCGGGCAGTCAGTATAAGCTTTGAGTCGAAGAGGTTTGATTCTGAACTTGGAAAAGATACTACGTCTGGATTATCGCGGAGTAGACCTTCAGTTAGTGGAGGCCTACGTACACAGGAGGCAGTACATAGCAATAAATAAAAGCATAATGCAATCGCACGGATCATGATAAAAATTCTGTTTTTTGATCGAAGGCTCAATAGTTTGCCCCATTGGCAATAATAGCTAGAACCCATTCCGTCAGCAGAACCAGCTGCTTTAATGGGATTCGCTCCGCTGTTGTATGGACCTTCTCATAACCGCAACTGAGTACCACCGTCGGTAAACCACGACTATTGAAATAATTGGCATCGGAACCACCACCGGTAGATTTAAAGTGGACCGGCACACCGATACTGGCTGCTGCCCTTGCCGCACGACAAACAGGCTCGCTGTTTTCTCGCAGTTGGTATGCATGATAGGATGTCTCGGCCTTGATGGTCACCGAACCCCCATATTCTGCTGCTGCAGCTTGCATTATATCTGACAATGCTGCCATATGGGACTCTGCTTTTACCGGAACCAGTGACCGGACTTCACCTTGCAGTTCACATCTGTCTTGCACGATATTGGTTGGGCCGTTAGCAGATATACTGCCTATATTGGCAGTTGTTTCTGCGTCAATTCGTAACAATCCCATCCGACTGATAGCCGTCGCAGCGATCTGAATTGCCGAAATTCCTTGCTCTGGGGCAAATCCGGCGTGTGCGCTAAGACCATGAAACATGGCTGTAAACTTAATGTGCTCAGGTGCTTGAAGAACAATTTCTCCTACGGGTCCGCCAGCATCCAGAACAAAACCTATCCGTGAGGTAACCTGTGATGTATCAAAATGTTTGGAGCCAACCAAAGACAACTCTTCTGCGACGGTCAGCACTAGCTCAACGGTCGGGTGAGCTTTCCCACTCTGCTTCAGTACTCTGATTCCCTCCAGCAGAGCAGCCAAACCTGAAGCATCGTCGGCTCCGAGCACAGTAGAACCATCACTTACGATATAATCCCCTTCAATACGGGGCTTGACGTTTACTCCCGGCACAACCCTATCCATATGACAGGAGAAAAGCAGCGCTTCACCAACTGTGGTACCCTCCAGGCGTGCATAAAGGTTTCCGGCGCTACCACCAATTATCTTTCCAGTGTCATCCTCAGAAACAACGAAACCAAGTGATGTAAGCATCTCCGTAAGCCGGTCTGCCATCAACCG
>CAIMXI010000352.1 GCA_903845365.1 uncultured Geobacteraceae bacterium
GAAAAGTTACCGCATGAAAGATCTGATAGAAGCCTGAAGAAAACAAAGCCGCCGACCTCGGAAAAAACTGAAGTCGGCGGACTGTTGTCGCAACATTTATAAAGTGCCACGTTTACTACATTTTCACGGAACCGCTGGCAGGTTTACAAAGATCCCCTTGCCGATGCCCTTTTTCCCCCTCAGGACGATGGCCACTTCGCCAGGTACCCATGGTTTCTGGATCAACCGAGCCAACCACCTGAGGAGATACCGGAATACCTCTTTGTCCGAGTCGCAGAGGACATCCCGGATATGTTTTTTCATCAGTGGCCAAGAACCCTCAGCCGGTCTGACCATGAAGCCGCGCCACAAGTTGTAAACCCCGTCGATATCACCTTCAGGAGTCAGCCGTATCTCGCTAAACTGCCGCCTGTCCGGACTTTCCAGCCAAGCCTTTCCAAGGGGAATTGTTGTCTGCAGGCCGTTCCGATTCAGGGGACCAAAAGGAACGGACCTGTTGCTGTAATAATTTTTGAAGTCAGAAAAAGTCGATGGCTCAAGCTTGTACCGATTGAGTACCTGGTCGTACACTTCACGGAAAACTACCGTTCTGCCGCCGATCCGAGAGACAAAATTGTCGGAATTGAGCTCTCTGACGTAATCAGGAAGTTCGACGGAAGGGCCTGTAAAACCGAGTACAATCGGGCTTTTGATCTTGCCGTGGTGTTCACAAGAGCTGCAGATGTCTGGACACAATCCGGCAAAATGTGAACAAGTTGTCGGAGGGGTCGTGCACTGAGCGATTTTGGCGTCGGTCTGCTCGCGGCTGTAGTCAGGGTGACCGCTCGACCAGTCGTGGATGATGCCGGGAGATTCCAAGCAGTGGACCAGCAGAACGGTGGATGCGTGCCAAGCCGGTTCGGGCAAATTGCCCCCGCTGTCCCGGAAATGCCCAATAACCGAGCATTTGTCAGCTATCCGGATCGCACTGGAAGCACTGTTAGCTGCTGCATTGCTGCTCTTGGCAACAGCTTTGTGAGGTGAGGGTACTGCTGGTACTGCTGGTAATGCTGGTAATGCAGCTATCGCCTTATCAATCAACTCCGCTAAGGTACCGAATTTAATAGATTTGCAGTCCTGAACAAGTGTAACAGTCTTCGGGTTGCCAGGATCTTTCCTGTGAGTTGCGCCGACTGGCCGGAGAACGCGTGCGGAATCTGGGATAAGGTTGTCAGCGTCCAGACCCGGCTCATGGAACCTGACCAACTTCTGCAGTTTTTTAGCCACCATTGTCCAGTCGGCGACTGGCACATCGTGGGGAAATATCCAGTGCGCGTACAGGCCGTTGCCAGAGTTAACGATTGCCGGAATCGGGAGCCCAGTTTTCGTACAGAATGATACAAGTGCTGCCTTGCCATCGGCTTGAGTGGCGAATGGCTTACCGATGCCGCAGTCAATATCCATGAAGAAATTCTTGATAAATGCTGCATTAGCCTGTGTTCGACCTGAAAATTCGGTGCCCTTTTCTTTAAAAGATGATTGAGCGATGTAAACTTGCTCTTTTTTTGAAATTCGACCCAGACCGAAGCGAATGGCACCCTTTCGGGTTTTAGGCCAAAAATGGTGTGTCGTTTCCGCACCATGTTTATCCTTGCGTTTAACGAAAACGCACTTGTAGCCGGTCTTCGGCATCTGCTTCATAAGGAAGGCCCGCAGTTCCTCCGGTGTTCCGGCCACATCCAGCGTTTCGGAAGTAGGCTCGCCAGATTCAGACACGACTGTGGTTTTGCTGAGCTTACTTTTCATGACTGCCGTCCGTTTGCTTTTTCTTGCGGCCCCGACTTTTTCCAGCCCCCGGAACGGCGATGGGTTCGGGGGTATATGGAATCTCCGCAAGTTCCATTAAGTATTTATCTACGGCCGCTTCAGACCACAAATTAGTTTTGCCGAGCACAATCGGTTTTGGAAATCCCTTGATCATATCGCGATAGACAGATGATTTGCTCCGGTTGCCCAGCTTCCTCGATAATGTTTTGAAGTTGATTAAATTCACTAACTGCCCCCGATACAAACATCCTCTGTATATACTCAGTTTGCTGTTCGTCTTGACCGCATGATGACATAAAATTACACTACTAAAAAATGCGAGTCAAGAAAAAATATTTAGTTATTTCAGTATGTTACCCAATTTTTTAGTGATTTTGGGTATTGTTTTGGGTACGGCTTTGGGTATATTTTGGTTATTAATTTAGTTAAATAATTAGACGGGAATTGTGATATGATTTAGGCGATTACGACTGACAAAGCTGCCGGATATTTCAAATTTTGGGTAAAGGTGATTTTCTACTGAAATTTTTTTTCTTTTGGAGGGAATAACCCTGTATTTATGGCGAATTTAATGACTTTAGCCGACATGCAGGGTCGATTTTCTGGAAAAAATGTTTTTTATGGCGGCAAAAGTGCCATCAGCCACCAAAAGAATTGTTGATCAAATCTTTTATTGCCACGTCCTACCTCATTAAGGCATGACGCTGCAGAGGCGATCATGATCGGGCTGTCGGGAGTTCTTATGCTGAAGTGGCTGGACGGGCCGCCAAAGGAGCTACACCGTTGATGCAACCGGATGGTAAGATAATCTTGACGGCACAGAGAGCCCTCTCGAAGACAGATCCAGTCATGAAGCAGCTCATCAAACGGTCTGCCACTTTTGCCTTGCAACCGATCCTGTTCAGTCACCCTTTGAGGCTCTCACGAGTGCCGTAGCATCACAGCAGCTGCACGGAGCGGCGGCGGAAGCGGTCTTGAGCCGTTTTATGGTTCTGGTACCAGAAAAATTGTTTCCCACTCCGGAGGATATTGCACGACTGACGGACGAACTGATCCGGTCAGCTGGCTTCTCACACAGCAAAATACTGACCATCCGGGACTTGTCTGAAAAAGTTTTCAAGGTACAGTTCCATCCCACGAGTAAATAATCGTCATGGAAGGCAACGCTATTGTAGCGAGGATCACGCAGGTACGCGGTATCGGTCGGTGGACTGTTGAAATGCTGCTGATATTCAAGCTGGGACGCATGGACGTGCTGCCAGTAGATGACTTTGGCAACAGGAAGGGTTTCGTGCGGGCATATGGCTTTTCGGAGATGCCAAAGCCGAAGGAAATTCTTGCTCATGGTGAAAGGTGGCGACCATATCGCACCGTAGCCAGTTGGTACCTGTGGCGAGCGGCTTATGAATAATGGACTTTACCGATTTCAAAGTATATAACGTGCTGAAATTCTATCATTGGAGGGATTATCATGACAAAAGCAGAGTTGATAGCAAGAATCGCAGAAAAGGCTAAACTGACCAAGGCTCAGGCTGAATCGGCATTAGCCGTATTTCAATGTGCTGTAACTGAGGAGCTGGTAAATGGCGGGAAAATTACGCTGATTGGTTTCGGCACGTTCTCATCAGCTAAGAGAGCTGCACGTACCGGCAGAAACCCGCAGACCGGCAAACCGCTCAAGATTGCGGCTAAAAGGGTCGGCAAGTTTACCACAGGCAAGTTTCTGAAAGACCTTGACGCCTGTAAAGGCTCCTGCAAAGGCAAACCAGCCGATAAAGCAGCTGTTGCCAAATCTGTTGTCGTCAAAGCGGCGGCAAAGTCTGCAACTAAAGCGAAGAAATAATATCGTGATGCTTATAACCGGGGGTAAGCCCAACGGGGTAGGGCACCTCCGGTTAAGCATTAAAAGTGCTTCTCAGTCTTTAACGTACTCACGCTATTAAACAAACCACAGAGAATTTCCCAACCTCAATATCTTCTTGAACAAATTCCTGCATCTCTGCACTTATATTTTCCTGATTATGACCATATGATTTCATATGATTTCATCTACAGCCACAATTAAAACGGCAACAAAACGGCAACAGAATGGCCATAAGACGTAAAACAGCCACCTACAAATTCTTGTAAGTGGCTGTTTTTGTTGGTGGGCGAAACAGGGATCGAACCTGTGACATCCAGCTTGTAAGGCTGGCGCTCTCCCAGCTGAGCTATTCGCCCAAACATAAATGGCGGGGTTGACGGGGCTCGAACCCGCGACTTCCAGCGTGACAGGCTGGCACTCTAACCAACTGAGCTACAACCCCCTAAGTGAGTAAACAACTATTTCTTTTTCTTTGTGGGCACGACGTTAACAGCTTCTTTCAAGGTTTTGCCCGGTTTGAACTTTGGAACAGTTGCAGCAGGAATGTCAATTTTCTTTCCTGTCTGGGGGTTCTGGCCTTTACGGGCAGCGCGTTTAGCTGTTGAGAATGTACCAAAGCCGACAAGGCTGAGTTTATCGCCGCTTTTCAAAGCAGCCGTTACACTGGCAATAAACGCGGAAACAGCTTTTTCTGCTTCAACTTTTTTCAGGCCAGCTTTTTCAGCTACTGAACTGATCAATTCTGCTTTTGTCATGTTACGCCCTCCATAGTTTTTTATTGAAAACAAAGCGGGTCACTGTTTATCAGATATTCTTGAAAAGTGTCAAGTGTTTTTTCGTGTAACTCGATGTTCAAGTTTTTTGATCTTCATAAAATGAGCCTAAGTCGTATAATAGCGCTTGGCAAGAATTGTTTGTAGGTGATCATCCTGTTCTGTTCC
>CAIMXI010000353.1 GCA_903845365.1 uncultured Geobacteraceae bacterium
TGTTTTCATACTGGCCGGAGGGGGCCTGCTTCAACATCTCCCAGATCGGCGACTCCACCGGCACAGACCAGCGTTCAACCGGTGGAGCCGGTGAGCGGGCGCGCAGCTTGCGGTCTGTGATGCCCATGAGGGAAGCGACATACTGTGTTCCTTCGGTTAGCTCGCTGTAGTGGCGGCTAAAAGCTTCCGGGTTGACTGTTGCCAGCACCAGACCACCGAAGCTCCCGTCCCGGTTGTTCAGGCGGCGGGTGATACGGAAGTGCGGTTTGCCGGTGACTCGCCCTTCCTCTACCGCTGCAATAAAAAGCTGGTCATCAGTAGCGTTAGCGAGGGTTTTGAAATAGTCCCGGTCGGTAACCGTTCGCCCTTTGGCCGCCTGATCGTGGGAGATGACGATCCTGCCATCGGAGGTAATCAGATAGATGTTGTCAATGATGTTACGGTTAAAACCCAGCGCCATTATAAATGACTCGGTTTCGGGCAGCGAACCAGTTTTCTGGTAGAAACCGCGCACGGCACGCAGGAGTGTGTCAGCCTGGTTGACTACCTGCGAGGTCTGCTCGACAAAAGCATCATTTAGATGTTTAACGTTTCGGGTATGCCGGACTTTTTCTGCGTCCCTGAGATTCAGGTAACCAATGCCCAGTGCGCTGGTAACGACGATTATCAAAACAATAACTGCACTCCAGAGCAGCAGCAGTTTGTTGCGGAAATAGTCAACAAAGCCGGATAATCTGCCTGCATTTTGTGCGACATCGGCCCGCCTTTCTTTAAGCCGGTTGGCCTCCATCCACATGACGCATACAGACATCAAAGACATGAGGATGATGAAGCCAAGCACCGTCATCCAACTGGTCGGATTGGCGCCCCGCAATGCTGGCGGTGCCGGATCAGAGAGTAGCAGCACACCGAAACGTGCCGTCATCCAGACAGTAAGTACAGAAAACAGGGCTGCCATCACCCAGGCAGGAATGCCACTCCCGCGTTGCAACGCACTACGCCCAAACAGTAGAGCTGTACGACTGTTGATTGCGGCAGTCGCCAGGGAGAACACCATACTTCGATAGGTGCCGTTCGGCTCTATCAGTCCCCAGTACCAGAAAGCCGGTACCGTCAGTGCCACCATTGCCCATCCCCAGCGATCCAGCGTTACCTTGCGATCCTCGAAAAAAGCCAAAAAGCCTGAATATATGATCGCGCCGGACGAAAGCAGGATAACATTGGTTCCGATGACGGTTGCCCAGACCGGCAGCGCCGATCCGATTCCGGAGACGAAGAAGCCGATTGAAAGCACCAGAACAGAAAGAGCCCAACTGTGTATAACACGCGTACCGGGCTGAAACCGGGCAAAGAGCGCCAACACCAGACAGAGGCACACGCTCAGTCCCGATGCAATACTGTAAAAAGTCAGCGTAACGGGTAGATCGAAAATGATGGAGTCTCCTGAAGCTGCAAATGATGAACCATTTAAAACGGCCCGCCGGAAAATACCGAAGGGCCGATTTATTTACACGACATACAAACTGATGCTATTTGTATTCCGGCATCTCATCGAACTGCAGGTACCTATAAATCTTATCCTTGTTCGGCTCTATCTTCTCTTTATAGATCTTGAAGAATTCAGCCGCTTTAGGCAGTTTACCCAACAGCGCAGTTACCGCACCCAGTTCGGCGGAACCTAGATATACCTTTGCGCCGTTGCCCATACGGTCGTCAAAGTTTCGGGTGGAAGTGGAGTAGACATTAACCCCGTCTGGTACGCGAACCTGATTACCCATGCAGAGCGAGCAGCCGGCGATTTCAATACGGACACCAAATGCACTGTAGACGGAGAAGTAAGCTTCGTCTTTGAGCTGCTGCTGATCCATGCGGGTTGGCGGACAGATCCAGGTACGGACATTCGGATTGAAAGGCTGGCCGCGCCAGATCTCTGCGGCAGCGCGGAAGTGACCGATGTTCGTCATGCAGGACCCGAGGAACACATCCTGTATTTCTGCTCCGGCTACTTCTGAGAGAAGTTTGACATCATCCGGATCATTCGGGCAGGCGAGAATCGGCTCTTTGATATCAGCCAGATCGATTTCAATGACTGCGGCGTACTGGGCGTTTTTATCAGCTTTCAGGAGGGTCGGATTCTTCAGCCATTTCTGCACGTCTTTGATACGACTTTTCAGGGTATTGGCATCCGAGTAGCCATCGGCAATCAACTTTTTCATCAGAGCCACGTTTGATTTGAGATACTTGGCAACTGACGCCTCAGAAAGCTGGATACAACCGGCAGCGGCCGAACGCTCGGCAGCAGCATCGGTCAATTCAAACGCCTGCTCGACAGTCAGATCGGGTAGACCCTCCATTTCGAGGATACGGCCATTAAAGATATTTACCTTGTTTTTCTTCGGCACGGTCAGGTGCCCCTGCTTGATCGCCCAGTAAGGGATGGCATTAACGGCATCGCGCAGGGTTATACCTGCGTTCAACGTTCCTTTGAAGCGTACCAGAACTGATTCAGGCATATCCAGCGGCATGAAACCCATGGCACCGGCAAAGGCAACAAGGCCGGAACCGGCCGGGAAGGATATGCCGATCGGGAAACGGGTGTGTGAGTCGCCGCCGGTGCCGACGGTATCAGGCAACAGGAAGCGGTTCAACCAGGAGTGAATTACGCCGTCGCCGGGGCGGAGCGCTACGCCGCCACGCTCAGCGGTGAAACCTGGGAGAGCCTTATGCATCTTAACATCGGCAGGCTTCGGATACGCAGCGGTGTGGCAGAATGACTGCATATACAATGGAGCCTGGAATTTAAGGCAGGCCAATTCTTTTAACTCATCGGCGGTCATCGGACCTGTAGTGTCCTGAGATCCGACTGTTGTCATCTTCGGTTCACACGCAGTTCCCGGCAGAATACCGGCAACGCCGCACGCCTGACCTACCATTTTCTGAGCCAAAGAGAACCCCTGTTTGGCTTTCGGTTTCGGATTGACAGGCAATGTGAACACGGTGGTCGGCTTGAGCCCCAATACTTTACGTGCCTTATCGGTAACGGCCCGACCGATGATCAGGGGGATGCGGCCACCGGCGCGGAACTCATCCGAGACGGTATTGGGGGAGATAGTAAACGTTGAGAGAACCTTCTTTCCCTTCTCGTCAGTAATAACGCCTTTTTTGGTATCGATCACGATAACGTCGCCGGTTTTCATGCCGGCCACGTCGGCCTTGAGAGGCAGAGCACCGGAGTCCTGGGCGGTGTTGAAGAAGATCGGAGCTATGACGCCGCCGATGATGACGCCGGCTGTTTTCTTGTTCGGAACGCAGGGGATATCGTCTCCGATTGCCCATAATACGCTGTTGCACGCCGATTTGCGGGAAGATCCGGTACCGACGACATCGCCGACAAAGGCAACCTGAAAACCATCTTTGCGGAATTGTGCAATAGTGGCAAGGCCGTCTTTAAAACGGGTTTTACCCATAGCCAGTGAATGCAGCGGAATGTCGGGACGACTCCAGGCATCACCGGCAGGAGAGAAGTCATCAGTATTAATTTCGCCTTCAACTTTATAGACCTTGACTTTGATGAGCTCAGGCACCCCTTTGCGATGAGTGAACCAGTCGGCATCAGCCCACGATTTTAAAACCTTCGCAGCTGCACTGTTTTTTCCGGTGGTTGCAAGCTTGGCGACTTCGTCAAAAGCATCATAGACAAGGGTGATTCCGGAGAGCGCGCAGGCAGCTTCATCAGCCAGATTTTTATCCTTGAGCGCGGCAACCAGAGGAGCCACGTTGTAACCGCCGATCATGGTTCCGAACATACGGATGGCATCTACCGGAGTAACGAGCGGAGACTTGATTTTACCGGAAACGACACCGGCCAGGAATTCTGCCTTCACTTTGGCGGACGGATCAACACCGGGTGAAACGCGATCCTTGATCAAACCGAGCAGAAACTGCTCTTTTCCTTTTGGTGGTTTTACCAGCAGTTTACAGAGATCTGCGGTCTGTTCAGGTGTCAGCGGGAGCGCGGGAATACCTTGTGCCCCCCTCTCTTTTTCATGTGCAAGATACGCTTCAATCATCAACTCTTCCTCCTTCTGTGGGATATGTTACGACGGATAAGGCGTCAATTTAAACTCGATGAAAGCTGACTACTGTATACACGTTTCAGAAAAGCCTTGTCAAAGCCTAATCTAAAAAATCGGCGTCAGTAAGAACAAAATTTCTTCGCATGAAACTCGAATTACTTTAGTTTTGCATACTTGATAAATCTCTCGTACACACCCGCCATCGCAGCATAATCGGGATATTTTCTCAATTCTGTGCGAAGTCGGGCAATACGCTCGGAAAGAGGCGGATGCGTTGAGAACCACGACCCTTTCTTATCCTTGCTGGATGCCTCCAGTTTCTGCAGTTTTTCTAAGACTCTGATAAGCGCCGAAGGGTCATATCCGGTGCGATAGGTAGTCTCCATGGCGGCAAGATCGGCCTCGAATTCCATCTCTTTGTCTAACCCCTTGTCAAACAAAACGGTTTGCATGTCACCGATTGCCGTGGCAAACTTTTTCCCTTTGTCTCCACGCACACTTGCCGCAGTTATCGTCCCGACCCCCTCAAAGAATTGTGCCCTTTGAGTACTCTTCAGCGCATGTTTTGCTGCAACGTGCCCGACTTCATGGGCCAGAACTGCCGCCAGTTCGGCTTCATCACTCAAAATCGATACCAGAGCACGACTGACGAATATAACTCCTCCCGGAACGGCAAAGGCATTTTGTACATTGCTGTCAAGAACGGCGAACTGATAAGGAATTTTTGCCCGTTTGCTGTTAGCGGCAACCGCATTACCAACAAGGTTTACATATCGCTGCAACGGCTCGTTTTTTTCCGGAATGCCAAATTTTTGCATCCCTTCGAGAGCCAGACTTTCACCAATAGTGCGCTCGGTTTTGTAGTCGATTTCTTTTGAGCTCGACAAAACCTGGGTTGCACCGGACAACAGTTGACTCTCTTTTGAATCCGGGTTTGAAAGGTTCTGCAGTTTATCAAGGAAATTCGCGGAGGCGGAACCTGACGCAATAATTATGGCTGTCAATAATAGGATCAGGAGGTATCTCATTTTTTACCCCCTAGAACCTGAGCATATTCGCCAATTTTTCCATCCTGCAAAAACGCTTTCAGCTCCTTCGGACTGATTTTTCGCAGCAGTACGGCATCGAGTGATTTTTTTACCAGTTCCGGTGTGCCTCGATTTTTTGCGTACTGCGTCGTCTCAGGCGAAAGGCCGCGTATACTGCGGGCGCTGTCTGCCTTGGCAGTATTAATCTGACTCTTTTGCATACTTTCCCCGAAGAGCCCCGCGTCGCTACCCGAAACCTCCCCAACCGGAGGCGCTTCAGAAACGCGCCCCGCATACACCCACCCCTCTTTATCCGCAATAGTTTTGACTTTTAACCAGCGACCGCCAGATTCGACAACGGCAACCTCAGCGCCGAGCGGAAGATCGGCAATATTCTCTGAAGTGGCTGACGCCTCGGATTTTAATTGAGTCCCCTCACTGGACACCCAGCGTTTCTCTTCTGCCATGGCGGTAGTTGTGACCAGTAACAGAGCCAATCCTGCGACTATATCAAGTGTAATTCTCATCTTATAGCTCCTTTCTAAAAAATGCGTTTTCAGCATTCGTTATAGCATCATAGCAGTACCATTCAAATAATTTTTCGCAATATTCGGCATTAGCTTCAATACATTCATTTTAAGTTTACAAATGTACGCATCATACTATAAATGTTGCGAAATTCACTACAGGAGGGTCGTGTTTGTGGCGGACGTTGTGAATTATCGCGTTGTCGTACGCTCAGTAATGGTAGATTGCTGCAAACCCAAATAGTCTTTCCAATGAACCTGTGCAAACCCTGCCATCTACCTCGGCGATTTATAGAGATCATCATGGTCAAGTATGCGCAGCAGGGTTAGTACGGAAGACCAATCCGGGTTTCCAGCGGGAAGATACCCACCAGGATCAAATGACAGACGGTAGCAGCCATCAACCCGCGCCGACCATGCGGATGGGTCGTTTGTAATCCGCTCCAGATGCAGGCCGGGATGTAACGGATTGGCTTCAAGCAGGGCGAGCGCCTTGACGATCTTTTTGCGGAGTATGGTGTTTGAACGGTACTGCTCCATATCTTTAAGAAATAGTTTAGTTGGGATCAGTTGCGGCATCGGTTATCTCCTCCCGCAACCAGTCCGGCATCTGCTCGACACCGCCTTGCCGAGCCTCTGTGAGCTTGGCAAGGCCACTGTCCGAAAGACGAACAGTTGGGTAGACCGCCACCGGTGAAAGAGCAAGTCTGCCACCATCAAGTATGGTGAGATCAAGAAACGAACCGGGATAAAGATTGAGATCTTTGCGCACAGCGGCCGGCAAACTAACGCTACCCCGTTTATCTATACTGACAAGCATGGTGAACCTCCGCAAGATTGTTTATAAACATAATGTGCGCAATTTGACAAATTGTCAATATGCCATATAATCTATACGGCGGCAGTTTAGAGGCTTTGTCGGAATTATGGAACTACTGATAATCACCGGTCAGCAGAAATGCGCCCCAATATCCTGGATGCGGATAGCGGTTTTTTACATGCTGCATAGCGCGAGTTAAACTCTCGGCTTTGCCGTAGATCAGGTAATTGCGATAAAACTGCTTCATCATGATTGCTGACGAGACATCGCTGACCCGCCAGAGAGTGGACATCAGCGAGTGAGTTCCGGCAAAGATAAACGCCCGGTTCATGCCTACCACGTCATCACCGCTCCGAATATCTCCCAACCCGGTCTGACAGGCACTCAGCACCACGAGATCTGCCCTGATATCGAGACCGAAAATTTCCTCAGCCTGAAGCCGACCGTCGGCTTTACCGTCTTTAGTCAGCCTGATAGCGGAAAAGAGCGGATTAAGCGGGTCGAACTCGCCATGTGAGGCAATGTGAATGACACCGAATTCACTGATATGCTCTCTGATCCAGCTCTCGGTCGCCCGCTCGCGGGTCAGTGTCGTCACATCCGGATAATTCCAGCGGAGCGTTCCCGCCTCCCTCTCTGCGAACGGTAGATCAAACGCGGCACTGCCGAGATCCGGGTTGCCGACCGCAAGAATGAGCTGTTTTTTCTCTGGACTGCGCCGCGACAGCGTGTATTTGAACACCGATGCTGCCGGAAGATAAAACAGTTTCTGCCGGTCGATCAGATAATCACGGCCATCGTTTAACGTCGCAAAGGAGAGATAATGTAGGCTGCCGTGCGGTATGATGCCGACCGACCTGTACGGATCGCTCCCCGCCAGCGACTCCGCGACTAACAGATCGTACATTTCTCGTGACTGTTTTTCCAGTGGTTCAAGATTCTGCAGCATCCGGCGGTATGAAGCGATCTTTGCTGATAGCTCCCTGGCAGGGATATTTCTGATAATCAACGATGTCCGGTTGCGCTCTATCTTCCAGAGGAGCAGGCGCTCCGGCAGTTGATAGTACGAAAGGAGAATCACGCCAGGTTCAAGAAGTTTTTGAATGTCGTCGAGTGTAGTCGGGTTTACCTTAACCAGGGCAAGCAGTTCCGGACGTTTCCGCTCGATGTCGATCAGCAGATCCTGATAATCTCCCCGCAGTTTTTCGAGTGTAGAAGAATAGCGAGCCCGCTCTTTCGGAGTTGCCGCCTGCAGCGACAGGTTTTCCTGCTCCTCCATCCGCTCTTTCAAACGGATCTGGCGGTCATACAGCTCCTGATCCACTGATCCTTTCAGCGACAACCGCTGCCGGCCCAGAATATCTATCAGGTTGCGTGAGCGGGAGCGCTCCGCTACGGCAAACGCCTCGTCATTTTTTCCCAGATTAACCAGCAGACTGACCAGTCCGTAATAGACATCCATCTTGTCGGCGAGGAAACCGTCTTTCAACTGGTCAAGCTTGATTTCGGCGCGCAACCCTTCAATCGTAGCAAGTGCATGTTGATAGGAGGCAAGCGCTCTGGCCGAATTTCCGGCGTCGTTCTGCAGCCGTGCCAGTCCGAGCAAAGCGCGCCAGCGCACTTCGCGGAGCAGCAGCGAATCGGCAATTTCCAGAGCGGCAAGGTAGCTCGCCGCAGATGCGACCGGCTGTTTTAATAAACTTTCGGCATCACCGCGAGCCAGATAGATCTTGGCCAGATTGACCTTGTCACCGATGTCGCCAGCCATGACTGCGGCTTCGGCAAACTGTTGCAAAGCAGTTGCGGCATCACCCATCTTCAGGCGAGTCTGACCGAGGTTGCGCAGATCGTAGGCCATCGCCCAGCGGGAGCCGAGCTTCCGGTCGATGGCCAGCGCTTTTCCGAGCGTTTCGAGAGCTTTTTTATACTCACCCGACTCACGCTGAACCAGGCCGATATTGTTAAGTGTCGTCGCCACTTCATCGCTCCGGACCGCAAGTTTTTCGGCAAGTGCCAGCGCACCACGCAACTCAAGATCCGCCCGTTTGTTATCGCCCAGAGTCCACCAGATCAGGCCGCCGCTGTTTTTGGCCATAACCTGTTCCAGCGACCAATGTTCAGCCACTGCGCTTTTTTCTACCTGCTCCCGCAGATCAAACGCTTCCTGATACCTCCCCTGGAACCAGGCGTTGTTGGCCTGCTCCAACAGAATACGCATTTTCGTGCGCAGATCCTTTACGCCTACTTTTGCCAACGCCAGATTATAGAGATCCTCTGCCGCCGGAAAATTGCCGAGCAGGCGTTGACAGCGCCCCTGCTCCAACAGCGTTTCTGCTTCCAACGCCCCATTACCACTCTTAGCGTAGATCTCTCCGGCCTTGGCGTAATAAACTCCTGCAACTGCATACCGGTTGAGGCGCAGGTCATGGATACGACCAAGATTACGGTACTGCTCTGCCAGTGATACATGTGATACATCATCCTTCAATGCCTGACGCAGCCCGGCAGATTCTTCAAAAAATGTCCTGGCAGCAGTGAAATTAACAGAATTTTCCATCACCAAGCCAAAATCTGCCAGCGCCTCCGCCTGCTCTTTCGCCATGCCGAGGTTGGCAAAGATTCCGACACCCTCTTTCAACGACACGGCGGCATCGCTGAACCGTTCGGCGTTTCCCTGCAAAAGACCGAGGCGCAGCAGAGCATCAGCATGTTCGGCCGAATAAGGTTTTTCTTTGGCAAGACTTTTGACCAGGAGATCGGCGTGGATAATCGCCCGGTCGGTAAGTCCGGCGGCAAAGGCGCTTTCTCTCGCATATCGGTGCAGCGGCGTACGCTGCTTTGCCATGGAAGGATTCTCGGCAACTATTGCCAGGGCATTTTCAAACAGGGAGAGCGCCTTCTGGAATGACCCGGCGTTATGTGCCAGTATCCCCGATTTACCATATTCGACGAAGCGGCTTCTACCAAGTTTAGCCGCCTCTGCCACATCCGGCCCCCAATCACCAAGCAGGAGCCATTTACCTTTAAGCTCTTTTCGGGCTTCAGCAATAGAGTGATCGGCATACGCCGTTATGAACGCCCTGTTTTCTCTGATTGCACCTTCAGCCTGTGTTCCGGTGGAGAGAAGAAGTGACGGCACCCCATGCAGCGCGGCCAGATGCCCCAGACTGTAGGACTGACGCAAACCGACGAACGGTGCGACGACCAGAGAGAGATTTTCCGCATGGCTTAATACCAAGAACGGGTGGCGCAGAGCCGCTTCATCTTCCCATAACGGCAGAGCATAGCCGCTGCCACCACTGCGCGAGGGGACTTCAGGCAGCAGGCCAGCGCGTGAGGGGAGCACCAGCGTGTGGGTATCGGAAAGCCGCTCCGCCATGCTGACGGAATCAAGTTTCGTAAACGGTGCGTTACTCTGCCACCATCCGGATCGGTCAAGAACCTGACGGCGGAACGGCTTGCGCTGAGAAACAGACCGGACAAGATGCGTAGCGCTGAGTCCCCAGCTCATCACCGGTGCAGCGGCGAAACCAGACGGATCTTCGTACGCTGCCAGAAGCGGTGGTGTTGCATTAAGCCGGGCGTTGAGCGTAGCGATATCAACAATTTCGGCAGTGATGCCGGCTTTACCGCCGATCGTAAAGAGTAGCCAGCGGGTACTGTCGAGCTGCGTGAAGCGGAGCAGCGTCTTGGCCGGCATGGTTTCCAGAACATCGACCAGCTCAACCGGTTGCGGCGAGACGAGGCGGCAGAGCGGAGCTCCTTTCCCTGCTGCACACTCTTTGTTGAAAGCCGACTGAAGCGTTCTGAAGCGTTTCTGCGCCGCTTTGAATTGCCCAGACTCCGGTTGGGAAATATCTTCTGATCGGGACAAACTGCTGAAATCAACAGAGGCTGCTGCTAAGCGAAGCAGCCGATCGCCACCATGCTTATAATATGATGGCAGACGTTCGAGTTTTGACCCGAAAAGGTCGTCAACAGCCGCCTGCTCCTGCTTGATACGGAGTTGCAGGTACTCTTTGTCAGCCGCCGCCTTGGAATGAGTCTCACGCAGTCGATCCAGTTCGGCCAGGTGCGGCGCAGCGGCGCGGAACTGACCCACCATGATCGGATCATCCAGCCCAAGAGCGCCACGTCCGAGCAGTTGTACCCGCTCCAGCTCACTCAGTTTCTCCAGCAGGGCAAACGCCTGCTCGGGATTTTTAGCCGCAAGCTGCTCCAACTGCGGAGCAAAGCGAATCATCACCTCGCCCCACTGCAGATCATAATCGGTCAGCGGCAGTTGTTCGAGCCGTCCGAGCGCCTGATCATAGCGTCCGACCGAAGCAAGAGCGCGCCACTCAAGCGACCAGGCGGCCGCCGCATGGGCTTCATCCAACGCTGCGATTCTGGCCGCACCCGCACCGTCATTCAGGCCGAGCGCGGCAAGAACAGCACCACGGTTTAGGTGTGCGGCGACCCGCAGGCGGCGCTGCTGGTGTAGCAACTCTTTGTCGCCACTGTCAGCCGGAATAAAAAGTACCCTGTCCCACCGCTCAAGCGCTTTGTACAGGAGTGCCTGGCTACTGACATCATCGTTGCAGTTTGAAGAAAGGCGGGCAAGAATCGCTCCGGTATAGTTCAAAAAACGGGCATACACAAGCGGCGGAAGAGCGGTACGAGAACTGTTCGCCAACCGTGCAACGCGAACCTCAGCAGCCAGAAAGTCGGCATAGTCACCCGGCCTCTTTTCAGCAGAAAGCAGTTCTCCCCAATTGACCAGATTGAGCATGGCGCTGACAGGATTCCCCGCCTGCAGTGAAAGAAGGGTTGAACGATGAAAACCTTCTGCCGCTTTCGAGGCATCCCCCAGGGCAAAATCGATATGAGCAACCCTGTGTGACAACAGCGTCACCCCGTACAGGTCGGATGGGGCAATTTTTCTGGCATCGGCAGGATAGTTTTTCAACTGGTTCCTCAACAATTCAGCAGCAGCCGATGGGTTACCCAGCTCGGAGTGGATCCGAGCCAGATAGATTTCTGCCAGCCGTTGCTCCTGTTCTGCAGTGAAACCGAAGGCGGCATCAGTGGCGCCACTCTTGTCAAGTGAGATGTTAGCGGAGATTTCCAGCAGACCGCCACTCCGTTTTGCCGGTGCTTTCGATGTTGGTGGATCGGTTTTAATCATCTGTAGCAGGTCGATGAAACCGTCGCGACTGACACGGAGCAGTCGCTGCTGCTCTGCACCCGATGCCAGATGCGCCTCCCTGTAGGCGGCAATACTGGCTGAACGGCGATTGGAAGCAAGGTTGCCGGTATGCCCAAGACCACGATTCAGCTTGAAAGCGGCATCAAACTGTTCCCGCGCCAAGCCGAAGCGATCCGCCTCAAGATAGGCCAGGCCGAGCCGATCATGGATTTCCGCTGTTGTTTCTACCAGACGCGGCACAGTATCCAGCTCTTTTTCAACAGAGGCCAGCATGCCGTACAGTTCAGCAGTTTTTTTAGCCGCATCCTTTTGCCAGGAAGGTGCAGAGTCAAGAAGCGCACGTTCCTGCTGGAGCAGCGAGCGGATCGTTTTCTCAAAACCGCTCCATCCGGCAGAAGGGGGCGCATCCGGCGGGGAAGCTCCCATACTTTCAAGTTCAGCGGTAATCGCCTGCTGTTCAGACAATGCCTTTTCTTCTGAGGAGTTGCGAGTGTCGGCAGAAAAGAGCCGTTCAATAACGCGCCTAGACAGACGGCCAAAGAGATCAAGAGGACGGGTCGGATTCAAGCGCTCTTCCGTCAACTGCAGTACCCTCAGAAAGCCGGTAATCGGCGCTTCTTTCTCTCGCATCTGGAAGGCTGTCTCAGCATAGCGCTGTTGAAAGATTAGCTCGGTATCAACATTATCAAACTGAATATTTGCTTTCAGTCTCTGGCTGTAGAATTTCCAGGCGGTCGCTTTGCTGCCGAGCAGATAGGCAATATTGCCGATGTTCAGATCCAGATTGGCACGGTTTTCCGGCTGTTCCACCGGCCTATTCAGGAGCCATGCTCTTCGGTAGAAAGCCAACGCGCGTTCCAGTCCACCCCGCTCGCCACGAACGGTTTCGGCAATCTCTGCAAGATAGCCGCGCGTCTGGGGAGGATATTCTGAAGAGGGCATCCGGTCGGCTGAGCGGGATATAAGGCGATCTGCCTCTTCAAGCTGTTCTTTCCCCGGCAGATAGGTAAGTGTCAGGCCGGTGGCGTAGAGCAGCACCGGATCATCCGGATATGAGCTGAGCATCCTGCGGTAGAGGTCAAGCAGCTCCACGGCCTGACCCATTGCGGCAACTGATTTGATGTAGCCGCGATGCGCCTCGACGCTCCGGCCGTCATAACGGATCAGATCGAGGAAAGTCGTGCGGGCTGAAGCAAGCTCACCGAGGCGATAGAGGTTTTCGCCCGCTGCAACAGTTTTGCGGATGTACGCGGCTCTGGCCAGTTGGTAAAGCGGCGTATCCACAGACTGCTGGCTCATTTCCGTTTCATAGAGCGCCTTGGCTTCCGCATAGCGCTCTTCGCGATACAACACCTCAGCCAGGGCAAAACGTGCCGCAGCGGTCGGTGTCGCGATGACCGGAAATTTTTCGAGCACCGTTCTATAGGCATCTTTGGCTTTCGCCCATTCGTTAGACCGGTACGCCATATCCCCTTGACGGTTCCAGGCACCCATTGCCAAACGGGGTAACTGCGTCCGGTACTGCTCCGCCAGTGCCGAGAGCGCCGCCTGATCGTCACTATCTCGTGGAGAAACCAGATCCAGAACGGCAGTAATAGCCGCTTCGGCCCACTCCTCCTGATCACCATACATAGTGGCAACATCAACTAGAGCGGCAAGCGCCCCCGCCCCTTTTTCAAGTTTGGTCAGCAACTTGGCACGGCGTAGGGCAGCTTCAGCCTTGAGCAAGGGGGAAACCTCTTTAAAACCGGCAACCTGTTCGACAAGGCCAATTGCCGTCAACTGATCAGCCGCACCGCCACCAAAATCTGTCAGAAGACGGGAATAGTCGATCAGAGAACGAGCCTTGGCGTCAGCCCCTTTCCCCTTAGCCGCAGACTCCATGGCACTTCCCGCTTCATGGATTATTTCCTGGCGGCGCTGCTGCAGGACAACCTCACCACAGCGCTCTGCCGCCAGGATCCTGATCCTGGCTATGTCGGCCAAGGCAGCTTCACGTGAAAAACTGGCGTACCTGCGCGCTACAAAAGCGTACTGCTCTCCTGCCTGAGCAACTTCACCCGCCTGCTCCATCAGGCTGGCCAACGCCAATCCTCCAAGCGCACCCTCCTGAGTCGGCAGATCTTCCCGCGTAAGAACGCGAGCAACGGCAAGTCTGGCGTGTGCCGGGTCAGGGGGCTGACGTTCCAGCAGAATGCGTGCCAACGCCCACTGCTCGGTGACGGTCGTGCGATTTGGGATTTCGCCGGAAGCGGGAAGCGACATCACCTGCCCACCACCGGCAAGGCCGGCGACAAAGTAAAAATGATCCCCCGCAGGTATTGGCGCAACCGCCATTAACCCGGCAGAGGTAAGGGGAGCGGCAAACGGAAAGCCGTCATCGCCTCTCCTGTTAAGATGCAGGCGGTAAATCTGCCCCGTCTCCTGTCCGTTCGGAGTATTTCCACCGGCAGCCAACTGACGGGTAAAGAGCAGCGAATCGGCACTTTCCCAGACAGGGTAGAGGTCACGTTCTGCACCGCTGGTAAGTTGCGTGAGAGTACCCGCCTGTTCGTTCCAAAGCCAGAGATCTCCATTCGGATCTGATTTTCGCGACACGAACAGCCATCTGCTGCCATCCGGTGAGGGCGCGGTAAACGCGGCATCAATATCGATCGGTAGCCGCTCGATTCGATGATCTTTGAGGGACAGCCGCATCAGCTCACGCTGTACGGAACCTGGGAGCTGCCGCTGATATACCAGTGCCGAGCCGTCAACGGTAAAGATCGGTGCATCGTCAGCAGAGTCACGACCGGTCAATCGTTCCGGCAAAGCAGCAGATTTACCGATGTTTATCAGCCAGATATCCCCCTTGACATCACTCTCCGCATCAACAAATGCCACCAGAGTTCCATCAGCATTGAGGGCAGGCGCAGCAAGACGCACAGGGCTCGAATGTAGTAGACGCGGCAACTCCGGAACGGCGGCAAAGGAGTAGAGCCAGAGTTCATCTCCCTTGTCGCCCCGCTCAACAGTCACCATCCGGGAACCATTGACGGCACGGGTCGCGTAGAGGACTTGGCGCGGGGTGAAGATGGCCGGTTGTGGAACAATTTCCGGGCGTGAACGTGGCGCAGGTCGTGGTACCGCAGGTGCCAGCAGGTCATCACCTAGCGGGAGGGCAGTTGCTGGAGCAGAGCCGATTAGTATAAGCAGCGTAATTTTAATAACTGCAGCGTATAGTTTCATTCACACTCCTGAGAGCAAACAGTGAGACAAAAGTCAGAAGCTACCACCCCCCAACCCCCTCCTTGAAAGGAAGGAGGGGGAGTTAAACACAAACAAGGCCTATAGCTCCCCCTCCTGTAGTTAAGGAGGGGGTTGGGGGGTGGTAAGCCTTGTAATCCAGCGGCCATCCGCTTCCTGCACCTTGGCACCGGGGGCGCTGTTTTGACGATTGATCCTGGCGAACACCGTACGTATGGCTGGCAGATCCTTCTGCGTAAAGTTTTCATTGGTCTGCACCACTCGCATCATCAGTGTTTCACGCGACTGGTTGACCTCATTCACCACCTGCTGAAATTCGGCATCGCTGTAGTTGGCGGCAAACGACTTCAACTCCTCCGGAGCAACTTTGGGGGTCTCGCGGGCAAAGGAGGTTAACAGCCCCATGTTATTTTCCCCAACCCAGCCGAATTTCTTGAAGAGTTCGACATCATCAGCATGAAAGGCAATTGTCTCGAGTGCTCGGGTGGCATCAACCTGCTCAGGTGTTTGGCGTGGCGGCGCTTCTATTCTCCCGGTCGGTGACACCCCCCGAACCGAAGCAACCAGCAGCATATCTTCACTCAGGCGGTTATACGTCCCAAGAACCTGGTTTTCCAGCGATGTTCGCTCGCTGACCACGTTGACATCGACCTTGGCGAGAGTACAGCCTGAAGCTGATAAAAGCAGAATGAATAACATGTAGCAACGGAGCAACGGAGACATTAAATCTTTAATATTCAAACAAAGTTCCGGCAATCTATTTTTCATAACTCCTCCGTTTCAATGACAACTCCCCTTCTGGCCCGACAACAAGCGTGTCAGCCCTTACCAGGTCGAGGAAACCGCGTAACGTCAAAATCTTTTCTCTATATGTTGCAAGCTCCTTACGTAACAATTGTTCAGGAATTCTTACACGATCAACTTTTGGCAGATCAACCGCAATGCCCTTAATGATGGTTTCTCCTTCCACGTTAAACGCACCATCAACCACACTGCTTCGTAGTCCCTTAAGGCTACCCTGGCGCAGCATTTTGCGTTGGGCAACCATCTGCTCGTTTCGCTCGTACGGATCAAGGCTGAAAAGCGCCCGTTCCAATGTGTCGGTTCCAATTTTTCGCATATTAACCGAAAGGCGCAACTGTTCAAACAGCTCACTTTGTTCGGGAGTCAGTGGCGCGATAAAACTCAACTCGCCGGTTATTTCAGCGTTATGATCCATCTGCTGTTGTCTCGCCTCTCTCGGCAGAAGATGCGTTATATCCAGATTTGAAAAAGAACTGGCTGTAACAAGAAGCGGAATCTTGGGTTTCAACTCAAATATCGAGCGGGCAAGCATTGTCCCGCCGAGCAGATCTCCCTGAAAGAAGCTGAGGCCGGATTTTTCCTGACTGAAGAGGAGGTCACCCTCCAGCGCGGTAAGGACAAGAGGCAGACCCCAGGCTTTGGTCGTTACGCGCCGGATAGAGAAGGTTCTGGCACCCTGGAGATCACCGCGAAGATCGTCATGGATCCGTCCAACAATTCCTGCCGCACCGGGGTTAACAACTGCAACAGCTGTCGGGCGGACAAGAGCCGCCGAAAGCGGTGTCCAATTGTCCACCTGAGAGGCAACCGCAAGGGAATAGTTCCGATTGATATTAATTTTGGAGTGCATCCCCTCTATCTTTGTCCCGTTGGCGAGTTGAGCCCCGAAATCCGCTGTTGCCAATGAGCAGCGCAGAGCCAGTTCACGACCGGCTGTAAGATCGATGCGAACAGCGCCGTCAACAGTTCCGCTCAGATCAAAATCGGGAAGCAAATGTTTAAGGTCGCGTTTGAATTCTCCCTTGAAAGCGGCAAACAGCGTAGCATCCAACCGCTTGATCAGAGTTGCCGTGCTAAATGGCCGCTTTACATCCAGCAGCGCATCGATACGGCTCACGTTTAGCTCGCCCTCATGCTGTAATGCCAGCGGATCGATGCGGAATTCTTCGTTCAAACGGAACTCCCGCCAGTCGTTAAGCCGGCCATTTAAAATAAAAGATCCTTGTTGGGGCGGTAGATTACCGACGCCTCCCGGAAGGCCGCTCACCGCTGAAAATTGCAGACCACCTTCGACCTGCGCTGATTCCCCTCTCTTTGTGGATACAAACCGAAGATCAGGACCAGTTTGCAACCCTGTTACCGTAATCGCGCCTTTGGCTGATGGAACTGTGGCAGCAACCCTGTTAAGTTTTACGCTCAATTCAAGTTTGTCAAACAGTGATAAAGCGGTTCTGGCACTCCGCAACGGGTTTATATCGGCGGCAGGAGCTTTATCAGGCAGCGGTCCGGCGAGATCCCAGGCGGCGGAGACAACTCCGTCTCCCTTCAGGCCGGATGGCATAAATGATGAGACAACCGGCAGGAAGTGCCGCAGATCAAGCCGGGCAGTGCCGCTCGTAGTTGCGCGTTGAGGTGATTCACCTGAAAGAGCCGACTCTGCAACCAACTGGAGAGCTTCACCCGCCGAAATTCTGGTGGTGGCATGTTTGAGCGACGGCTTCGCGCCTTCTGCGGAGGAGAGACTTAATTCTTTTGCCGTCAGAGATGCGGTCAGCGGCAGTGGACCAAAGCGTTTACCGTCCATGGCTCCCTGCAGAGCAGCGGCAGAGAAGGTACATTCCGGGAGAGTGGCCTCAATGTCGCCATTTTCAGCAAATCGGGCGAGAAGGCGGAGCTGTTCATGAACTTTTTCAACCCTGAACCGAGTGCCGCTCAATACACGATCCAGATCAATGGATTGCGTCACGATAGCGGAAGCGGCAATTTTACGCGGCGAGGCACTTTTCAGATTGAGGTCGCTGACCGCCACCCCGACAGCACCGCGCGCGCCCTGAATTGATAACGGTTGAGTACCGGATAGTGCAGCATTTTTTACGCTCCAGAGCAGATTGGCTGCAAGTTTTACCGGTAATTTTGCAACAAGCGGAGATGCCGCCTGTTCGAGGAACAGTTCAACATCAGCAGCGGTCAATTCACCATTTTTCAAAGACAGTCGCACTCGGGGAAGCTTGGCAGCAAAACCGGCAACGGAGATATCTCCGTTATTAGCGGAGCCGGTTAGTTTCAGATTCAGGGATCGGAGGGTCAGCTCGCCGAAAAGATCATTGATTTTAATATCGGGAGAAATAAAAGGTGTAGCGAGGGAGTGCGCCCTGGCAAGATCGAGTCGCATGGGGCCAAACCGCAGATCGAGTGACCGTTCGGGAACGTTGGGATGGTTGACGGAGGCACTCCACGCTGCATCGAGCAGTCCGGGGATGGCAAAAGTGCCGCCAGGGAATTCAACCCGTTGGCGCATATGATCAGTGACTATCCGTTGCTGTAGCTTCAGATCCAGCGGCCCGACCCGTTTTGCCTTCAGCGAACCGCCCTTTGCAGCCACTCCCGCCCCTTCAAACATCACTGTTGCATGCAGATCACGCTCTGCATCAGCTTTCGCCCGCAGCAGCAGATCGATAGTGCCGGTCAGTTCCGGAAACGCAGGTAACATAAAGGGGTGCGCAATCACCTGCAACTGCGGCAGACTCAGTTTCAAGCGCGCAGAAAAACCGTCCGCCTGCCTCAGACCACCTGTGATGGTAAGGCTCGTACCCGGTGCAGCAGCAGTAGCATCAAACAGCGCCGAAGCGAGATGAATCCGCCGTTCCCTGGTCACAAGATCACTCACCTTCGCACTGAAGTTGACCTTTCCCATTTCACGGCTATCAACTATCACGCGTCCATTAGCTTCAACGGCGATAGGCATTGTCGCCAAGGACGGCATGGCAAGGCGGAAAGAAAATTCATTAAGTCGCAACTCTTTCACAGATGCCGGGTCACGATATCTGACCTGAAGTGGAGCCATTTCAACCTGAATACGCAGATCTACCGGCAACGGGAAATCAAGCCGCTGAACATCTTGAATCACTTCGGCCAATTGCGTCAGAGGATCTTTGCTTTGCGGTAGAGCTGTTTTGGGTGGACCGGGAACAAGTTCAGCCTGAACATCTCTGATTTTCACCACCAGATCAACACCAAATCGTCCATCAGCACCGCGACCGAATCCCGGAACTATAACAAGCTGGTCGATGTCGATTTTATGAAGCGGTGCGGGACCATCTCCGAGCTTAAGCCCGGAAAGCGCAAGGCCATCGGACCAGGTCATAGTCAGGCTTGTCCAGGTTACCTGGCGTTTCATTGAGGTTGACACGGTTTTCTGAATGCGGGTTTGTACCAATTGGCTGCTGATAAGAGTGGGGACGAGAGCAATACAGAGCAACAGTAACGACAGACTGGCTGCAATGACCAGCGCCGCTATTGTGAGAATTCTTTTTACCGGTATGTTATTTGTGGCTGTTGTCATGTTTTGTGGCTTGTCTGCATCTGTTTGCTGTAGGGAGCAGCATCTAACCAAACATGGAAGCAGAAATAATGATCAGAAGTAAAATCTGGTCATCGCTTTTGTACGGCTCTCATCTTGACGCCTTCGGGCAGCAAAGAGACTGCCCCATCTTTATAAAGCCCACCAAGCGCTTTTTTAAAGCTCTTTTTGCTCATGCGGAGGAGCGTTGCGATTGATTCCGGGGAGCTTTTGTCGGTCAACGGCAGAAAGCTGTTGTTGGCCGCCAACGCCTCCAGGATTATTTTGCGATCTTTTTCAGCCTCCTGCGCGCCCCCTTGACGCAACGTAACGTCAACCTTGCCATCCTCCCTGATTTTCTTCACATATCCGCGCACTCTTTCACCGCAGGACGGTTTGACGACGAGCTCTGTATGAAAGATCAACCCGCCAAAACGGTCATTGATTATCACCTTAGCACCGAGATCCGTGTGTGCGTAGATCAGCAATGAAACTTCATCACCTTCAGCCAGAGTGTCATCCACCGGGACGATAAATTTATCCAGCCTGGCAGACGCGGCAATCCGCCCACTGGTGTGAAGATAAATCCGAACCAGAACCTGATTGCCACGCCTGACCGGCTCCAACTGTTCGCCAAACGGCAACAGCAGATCCTTCTCCAGTCCCCAATCGAGAAACGAGCCCACTGTTGTCGATTCAATGACCTTCAGCAAAGCAAAATCCCCCACAACAGCACGGGGGCGTTTCGTGGTAGCCGTCAAGCGCTCTTCTGAATCAACATAGACAAATACCTCCAGAAAATTACCCGCCTCCGCCCCTTTCGGAACGAGGCGCAACGGCAAAAGCACATCGCCAACTTCTGTCTTGAAAACTGCTCCTAAGGCGGTGATACGAGCAATTTCAAGTTTGTTGTAGTTACCAATATTGAGCATATCTATTCTTCCTCTTTGTTTTTTTATTCAGCGGATCCATATTCCTGCTTCCAGTGGAGTAGCGTTGTGGTTTAAAATCTGACTACTTCAAATTCAAATGCCGTTGCGGCATCTGCCATTACTTTGTCTGCTGTCACCAATACACCAGCACTAATTTCTTTCGCGATCACAAGATGCATAGCGTCAAGTGAACGTACCGGAATATTTCCAAGAATAGACATGAGATTGACTGCGCCTGCTGCTAACTCTTGCGGAAAGTGGTGACAGATCAAGAATTTTCTTCTGATATCTTCCTGAAAAGTAGCAAATATCTCTGTTTCAAGCATTACACTAATATCATTTTCCCGCCTGCGTCGTGCCAAAAGGCAGCGCATTTCCACCACAGTAAGATCACTGATAGCCACAGGGCCATTCTCTTGAAGATATGATTCCACCTCTTCCGAATTACATTCGTTGATGTACCATTTTGCCAAAGCACTGGTGTCAAAATAGATATCACTGCTCATCTCTCATCCCTGTCAGCTCTAATAAGCTGTTCGCTTCCTGTTTTCTGACGCAGGGTTTTTTCTCGGAGAATGCAATGCGACGGGATAGTAGCCATCCTGATGATAGGAATAACTCGCGCAATTTCTTTACCTCTTTTGGTAATGGTCACTGTACCTTCAACTGATAAAATTTGTTCAATACTCGACAATGATTGGCGTGCTTCACGAATCGACAGCTTCATCATGGCAATTTCTCCTTAAAATTATTTATGTGACACATTGGAGCTTATTGTAGCACATGCTAGAGTGGAGCAAGTAGAAAAAAGACGGATTCACCCTGCATCCGCTTTGCAATGCGAATGCGACCGTCAGCAGAGGCGTTGCCCACTGGCGGAACTGGGTGCTCCGGTGACTGCGAACACGATAGCCGACGGACAGAATGGCTTCAAGCCGGTAGTACCTCAAGTTGCGGGAAACCTCGCGTTTTCCCTCACGGCGAACTTGTAAGTAATCCTTACAGGTTGCTGCCTCGTCCAGTTCACCCTTCGCGAATATAGCTTTCAGATGGAGTGTGACGTTCTGGGGGGTGGCTTGGAACAACTCGGCATTTTGTGCCTGAGTTAGCCACAAGGTTTCATATTCCAAGCGACATTGGATGCGCGTACGTCCATCTTCAGTCTGATACATAATAATTTCAGATTGTGTCAGGGCTGCTTCACTCATAGGTACCTCTGCACATTTAAGGATTCCTGAATAACGGAATCAAGCAACAATTCACCTTCTGCTTTTGTAGTGCGTAGGTTGTCGTTAAGCGGCATTATCGCGAGACGTAACTTTTCAATACCGGAAGAGGTTATAAGGAATTGATGCCTCCAGAATACTCCATAAAAATTCATATTCGTGGTTGTAGAATCTGAGGATGCATTTGGAGGCGAGAGAGCACAAAAAGAGCAGGTTGACTTGTTTGTCAAATGCGTATTAACAAGACCCGGCTGATTTTCTCATTCGGTACACTTCGGCCATTTCCAGTTTACTTTGCCGCAATAACTCTATTTTGGAGGTAAGTTCACTGGTTGGTAACTTCACCTGTTTTTCTGTCATAATGCATTCCCTTTCATTCTATATCGTTCCAACGCTCCAGCGTGGGAATGCAGCCCCAGACGCTCCAGCGTCCCGACTTGTGTCTTTCTTCCAAGTTGCAAATGTAGCCACTTTTTCAGGCTGTATTGTTATAAATCAGCATTTTGGCTCAATTTCCGAACGTTCGGAATTTCCAGGTCAATATCCTCATACCAATTATCCAGCTATTTCACTTCTGGTATTCCAGTCATCGGTTTGCTAAATGACGTATCCTTTACCTGCTCCCAGCATTCCGATTTTTTTGCCCATTCTGAAATCATTCTGCCGTTGGAGGTTTTTTGTAAAACAGAATGTACTTCTTTTGCCCACACAGTAAGTTGCTGCTTCAGTTTATGAGATAAATCCAGCTGTTGCCAAACTTTATCAAGGTCAAACTGTTCGCCTAACCAAGCGCCCTCGCTTCTGACTGCACACGGACGAAATACTCACCGCCAGCAGCCGTCTTAATGCCGAGTACATTCTCCATAACAAAAACTTTCGGCTTGAAATAATCAACATACTTCAACAGTTCTTGGTACAGGTGCTGCCGCAAATCCTGAGTAAGCCGTTCGCCATGATTAGCTCCGTCAACCTGACGCGCAGTCGAAAACCCCTGACATGGTGGCCCACCGACAATCACATCAACCGAATTTACCCCAATCATCGCCGCCAGTTCAACAGGGCGAAACTGCGTGAGATCTCGCTCCAGAACGTATTTAATATGCGTAAGATTGCGCTGCAGCGTATCCACTGCTTCGGCATAAAAATCTACCGCTGCCAAGCAACGAAATCCCGCTCGCTCCATCCCAAGCGTGAATCCACCGCACCCGCAGAAAAGGTCTATGAAAGCTGGTTTACTGTCCATTTATAACCTTCCTCATTTTTTCCCCTCAATCCGCTGTATCTCTTTATCAAAATCAGAAATATATATTTCATCCTGAATGGTGCGATAAATATCGAACTCTTGCTCGGCTTTAAGTTTTGCCTCTAAGGCTGTTACTGTTCCTTTGTTTTCAAGAATCGGATATTTTGAAAGTTCCAGAAAACTGTTCAAGAATGTTATCCAATCACGCATTTTCTTTAATGATGAACTCTTTCAATGTTTGGGTCGCCCAGATACGAAACTGGGTGGCTTGATAGCTGTTGACTCTGTAACCAACAGCGATGATTGCGTCGAGGTTGTAATATTTTGTGGCGTATATTTTCCCGTCATCAGCAGTATGTTCCAAAATGGAACTAACTGAATTTTCGAGCAACTCTCCGGTATCAATGATGTTTTTGAGATGCTTTGTTATTGCAGGTCGTTGTACTCCAAAAAGTTCCGCCAACTGTTTCTGAGTCAACCAGAAATTATCATCCTGATAGCAGACCTCGATCTTTTTGCTTCCTTCCGGAGAAGTGTAAAAAATGATTTCACTGTTAGCGGTTTCTTCTGTACTCATATCCACTCCACTACATTCCACGGTTTCAATTTAACATTCACAATTCATAATTGCCTTCACTCCCGCCCGCTCCATCCCAAGCGTAAAACCGCCACAGCCGCAGAAAAGGTCTATGAAAGTTGGCTTACTGTTCATATTTATATCCATTTCAAACACCCTCATGACGTGACGCTGGAGCGTCACTGGCTGCATTCCCACGTTGGAACGTGGGAACGATAAAAAACATTATTGCAGTCAACGATGCTACTTGTCATTGTCAGTTGTAGTTCTGATCAGCTTCTTTTTGACTGCTTCCGGGATTTCCTTAAAATTCTCTCGAGTTGCGTTTCACGATAAGGCCGTTCAACACAACTTGGTACTATCAGCTTAACATACGCATACCAGAGCCAACTCGCAATCCCACGTACATTTGAATGATCCTGAAATACTCTCGCCCCCCACGTGAACGTCGTTTTGCAACAAAATGTATTACACTCAGTATCTTAACGATGACCTCTTCTGAAACGTCAGCCATATCCTTTGATATGGAATTAACAACCGCATCGAATCCTTCTCGTAAGTGGCTCTCTACGCAAGGCACATCTGTGTCATGGTAGTGGTACTTATCGAGAAGCATCTCTAAAATTTTCAGTGCGAATGCATCCTTCAATGACATATCGTGCAAAAAATCCAGATGACAAAGCGTTCCTTCGATAATGTTACTATATGATTGCAACTCAATATCTGAATCCATGGTATTAGTTGAAAAACGGGGGATATCAGAGTAGCGCCTGACCGGGATGCTTTCACGATAAAAGATACATCCCTGACAATGCTCTGCCAGCCTGGTTTCGCCACAGCATTGGCTGCAAACAAAACCATCTTCCCTCAAACATTTTCGTTGCCCTTTTCGGCTATTACATACCGCGCACTTTGCCATAATCTTCCGCTCCTCTATTTTTTACTACTTTCCGAACGTTCGGAAATGCCATCACTATCTGAGTTGTTGCCCTGCCAACGTCTGTTCACGCACCTCACGCGCAAGTGGCAGCGTTATGCGCCGCTTTTCAGCCATCGAAAAGCGATAGAGCTGATCGAAGCTGGTAATTAATGCACGAACCTCACGGCTTGTGGTTGCCAGAATATATTCGATCACATCATCGGGGATCCTGATTTGATGATCTTCAGCGACTTTTTTGATAATCATTCTCCGCGAATTGTCATCGGAAGTGTCAAGCCGAGCAACCAGTCCCCAGAGCAGGCGTGACGTCAAATGATCATCCATATTTGCCAGATCGCGCGGCGGCAAGGTTCCCGCCATGGCGATCATGCGTCCGGATGTATGAAATTCGTTGAAAAGCTGCCACAATGCCCGGTGCATATCAGGATTGTCCGCCATATCCTGCAGATCATCTACCACCATACCGCCAGCAAA